>DASWJP010000101.1:0-18882 GCA_036397065.1 Kiloniellales bacterium
CGGCCGGATGCCGGGGATCAACTCGGTCACCGCGGCCATGGCGCGGGCCAGAAAGGCGGGCACCGCCGAGACCGGCACGGCGATGTCGTGCTTGATGGAGCCGCCGGCGCTCTTCTGTCCCTCGACCATGCCCTCGCGCAGACGCCAGAAGGCATCCGCCTGTGCCTGGCTGGCGGCCACCGTGGCATCCGGCACCAGGCCGTCTTCGAATGCATCGGTCAAGGCGGACTCCAGCATATCGGCCAAGGCGCCGCCGCGCCCGCCGCCGGCCACCTCGGCCAGCACGTACCAGTCATGCCGGCCGGCCAACGGATCCTGGGTGCCGGGCACGTGGGCCAGCGCCAGATCGATGCCAAAGCGTGGAAACAACTCGAAGCTGGTGACCACGTCGCCCGCCGCCGCCCGGATACGGCCAAGCAGGGCTACCGCCGCCTCCAGGTCGCGCACGGCGGCAAAGGCGGTCGCCCGCTCGCGCGGCATGGGGAACAGGCGCAGGACCGCCGCCGTGATGATGCCGAGGGTGCCTTCGCTGCCGATGAAAAGCTGTTTCAGATCGTACCCGGTGTTGTCCTTGCGCAAGGCGCGCAGGCCGTCCCACACCCGGCCGTCGGGCAAGACCACTTCCAGGCCGAGAACCAACTCCCGCATGTTGCCATAGCGCAGGACCTGAATGCCGCCCGCGTTGGTCGAGATGTTGCCGCCGATCTGGCACGACCCTTCGGCGCCCAGGCTCAACGGGAACAGGCGGTCCACGGCCGCCGCGGCCTCCTGCACCTGGCGCAGGATGCAGCCGGCCTCGACGGTGATGGTGTTGTTGGCCGCGTCCACGGCGCGAATCTTGTTCATGCGACCCAGGTTCAGCAGCACCGCCCGGCCATCCTCGAAGGGGGTGGCGCCACCGACCAGACCGGTGTTGCCGCCTTGCGGCACCACGGGCGTGCCGCTCTCGGCGCACAGGCGCACCACCTCCGCCACCTCGGTGGTAGTAGCCGGGCGCACCAGGATACGGGCGCGTCCCGTGTACAGGCCGCGCGGCTCGCTCAGGTATGGGGCCATCTCCGCCGGTTCGGCGACCAGTCCCTTGGCGCCGACCACCGCCTCGATCCGGCCGAGCAGGGAGTTGGTCTCGCCGGTCTGGGACTCGCGCGGTGCGGCGGCCCGGCGCAGGCGATCGTTGATGGCCGCGCCCAGGCCATCCTCCCGGATCGGCATGGCGGCGATTCCGGTCAGATCGGGCCGGTCCAGGCGGCGCAGGGCGGCGAACAGCTTGGCCGCCGCCTCCTTCGTATCGCCGCGCCGGCTGAGATTTTCCGTCACGGCGGCCCCGGCGAGAGGGTTCGGTCCGAAGGCCAGCAGCGCCTCGTCCGCCCGCACGCTGTCCGCGTTCAGGCGCAATGGTAGGCGCGGCGCATAGTGACTCGCCATCATGCCGGGGGAGGCTTGCGGCGTGCCCGCCTCGGCGGCGGCAATGGTGCCGATGACCTTGGCCAGCGCTTCCACCGTAACCCCGCCGGGGCGCAACAGGGCCGGTGTTTCGCCGCTGATATCCAAGACCGTCGACTCGATGCCGACCGGGCAGGGGCCGCCATCGAGGATAAGATCGACCCGCTCGCCCAGGGCTTCCGCCACATGCTCGGCCCGGGTCGGGCTCAGGGCGCCGGCCGGATTGGCGCTGGGCGCGGCGATCGGACGCCCGGCGGCGCGCAGCAGCGCCTGGCCCACCGGGTGGTCGGGAACGCGGATGGCGATGGTCTCCAGCCCGGCGCTGCACAGCAGGGAGATGCGGCACTCGGCGGCGCGGCGCAGCACCAGGCTGAGCGGCCCCGGCCAGAACGCCTTGGCCAGGGCCTCGGCGCGGGCATCGAAAATCACCTCGCGCGCCGCCGCCGCGGCATCGCGCACATGGACGATCAGCGGGTTGAAGCGCGGGCGGTCCTTGGCCTCGAAAATGGCGGCGACGGCGGCATCGTTGGTGGCATCGGCGCCCAGGCCATAGACCGTTTCCGTGGGAAAGGCCACCAGGCCGCCGGCACGGATGATGGCCGCGGCCTCCTTGTAGGCGGCGGCGCTGGGGCGCACCACGCGGCCGCGCGGCGCCGGCAGAGGATCAGCGGTCTGAGTCATCGGGACACAGTCTATAGCAACCGTGGCTGGCGAAAAGGCGGGAATGTATTGGAATTTTGGGGCCTTAACGTTGCCAGGGGCCCCATCGCATGGCGGCCCCTGGACTTTAGCTCTCTCTCGTTTGAGGCCCTTCCACCCGCGGTCGTGCAAGGCCCCAAGAGTCGCCACAAGGCATTGCGGCGGCTAAATCGTCACCGGCATGGCCGGCCACGTGAGAAAAATTTTGCGCCTCTGGGCGTCGGGGGTCAAGTCACAATGCGGGAAAATATCCCCGCCAGCACGCCAGTCGCGTGCCTGGTTGCGTGCTTTAGCGCATGGGTGCAAGATGATGCCCTAATCTAGGGGGGCGAAAGACAAGAAATGACTGCAACAGTCCTATGTGTGACGCAGCAGAAGGGCGGTGCCGGCAAAACCACCCTGTGCGCGCATTTGGCGGTCGCCTTTGCCGCCGGACGGCGAAATGTCACGGTCCTCGATATCGATCCACAGCAATCCATGACCACCTGGTACCGGAAGCGGGAAGAGCTTTTCGGCGACGATGGTGCCGGTCTGGACGTCGAGGCGGTGGACGATCTGCGCCGGAGCAGCCAAATCAACAAGATGGCGCGGAAACGCGATATCGTGCTGATCGATTGCCCGCCGCACGCGGGTAACGAGGCCAGGGTCGCCATTCGCAGCGCCGATCTGGTGGTTGTGCCGGTCCAACCGTCGCCCATGGATATCTGGGCGACGCGGCCGACCTTGGATTTGGCGGCGCGTGAGGGAAAACCGGTTCTGATTGTCTTCAACCGGGTGCCGGCACGGGCCAATTTGACCGACGAAATGCTCGCCGAGGCAAAGACCTATGGAGTGAAGCTGGCGCGCACCCGCGTCGGCAACCGGGTTCTCTTCGCCGGCGCCCTGAACGAGGGTCTGACCGCCGGCGAAATGGCCCCCAGCGGCCGCGCCGCCAACGAGATCGAACGGCTGGCACGCGAAGTTCTGCGCACCGCCGGTTAGTCAGGCCGCGGTTTTTCCTTTCGTTGCCGGTCCGATGTTCTGATTCAACCGGAACAGGTTGTCGGGGTCGTAGTGGGCCTTGATCTTGGCCAGGCGGTCGTAGTTCTTGCCGTACGCCAGCTCGATCCGGTCACCCTCGTCATCCGGCATGAAATTGACGTAGACGCTGCCGGCGGCGAATGGTGCCGCGGCCTCGAACAGATCCCGCGCCCATTGCACGCACGCCTTGTCCTGACCGGGCTCCCGCCAGCGAGTGTGCACGTTCATGATGAAATGCGACTTGCGCTGCGGATAGGCGGTGGCATCGTTTGCGACCCGGCTCATGGCGCCGCCGACCTGGGCGATGAACACCTCGCATTCATCGGTCGGCAATGTGCCGATCGCTGCCAGGACCACCTCGATCGCTTCGTCATGAAGCTTGGTGAAGTCGTGGCTTTTCCAATAGTTGCGGGCGCCCGGCGTGAGCAACGGATCGAAGGCCGCCTGCCAGCCGGTGAACGGATGCGGCGAGACCACATCGGCGATCGGTTTGCCCAAGGCACGCAGCTCCGCCAGCGCCTTTTCGCCCTCGGCCATGTCGCCGCAATAGCACGCCGCGAAGACGAGAACCTCCCGGCCGTGCCATTCCGCCGGGATGAAGGGCAGGGGCGGCGCCTTGCGCATCACCACCCAGCACGTCATCTCGTCCGGCGCCTCAACGACGATCCGGCGATAGGCTTGGAGAAGCTCACGCGCGCCTTCCAATGGATGGACGACGAGACCCGAGAGCACTTCCGGGCCGACCGGATGCAACTGGAACTCGAACGACGTGACCACGCCGAAGTTGCCGCCGCCGCCGCGCAGGGCCCAGAAAAGATCCGCGTTCTCCGTGCTGCTGGCCTGCACCAGATCCCCCTCGGCGGTGACCACATCGGCCGAAAGCAGATTGTCGATGGTCATTCCATACTTGCGGGTGATCCACCCGAAACCGCCGCCCAAGGTCAGACCGGCGATCCCGGTGGTCGAGTTGATGCCGGTCGGCACGGCGAGGCCGTATGCCTGGGTTTCCTTGTCCACATCGCCCAGGGTTGCCCCGGGTTCCACCCGGGCCGTGCGCTGACCCGGATCGACGCGAACCGATTTGAGCGCCGAAAGATCGATCATCATGCCCTGGTCGCACACGGCATTGCCGGCAATGTTGTGCCCGCCGCCGCGGACCGCGACCAGCAACCCGTGGGCGCGGGCAAACTTGACGGCCTTGCCCACGTCGGCGGCACCGGCACAGCGCACGATCAGCCCAGGGCGCTTATCCACCATGGCGTTCCAGATCGTGCGCGCGGCATCGTAGCCGTCGTCGCCCGGGGTGCAGAGCGTTCCGCGCAGGCTGGCGCGCAGAGCATCGATTTGTTCGGGGGCGACCGTTGTTTTGCCGCCGGTCAGGGTCTTCAAGGTCAAGTTGGCCATGGGCTCCTCCATAAATGGCGCGCGGGGCTACCCAAAACTCCGGTTAGCCGATCGGACAACGCTTCAGACGTATTCGCCACATTCTTGCGCCATTCTTGATCCGGGGCGCAGTGACAATCAACTTCACAATCTGTACTAGTCTCTGATCGGCTATACCGGCTACCATTGCAGGCAGGGAATGGGAGAAAACACAATGATTACAGGGAATAGTTACGGCCAGTTCTGCCCGGTTGCCATGGCCGCCGAGATTCTGTGTACCCGCTGGACGGTTTTGCTGCTGCGTGAAATGTGCGCCGGAAGCACGCGATTCAACGAACTGCGCAAGGGGGTTCCGCTTATGTCGCCGGCCTTGCTCAGCAAGCGGCTGCGGCAATTGGAAGAGGCCGACATCATTCAGCGTTCACCCGCGAAAACGAGCGGGGGACACGAATATCATCTGACCCCGGCGGGTCAGGAATTGCAGCCCATTATCTTCTCAATGGGTTTCTGGGGGCAGCGCTGGATCAGCAGCCAGAACACCTTGAAGAATCTCGACCCGTCGCTATTGATGTGGGACATGCGGCGAAACCTCAACGTGTCGCCCATGCCGGACCGGCAGTGCACGATTCAGTTTCTGTACTCGGATTTGTCGCCGGCCAAGCAGAAATGGTGGCTGGTCATCGAAAACGGTCAGACGGATTTGTGTTCGGTGGATCCGGGTTTCGACGTCGATCTCTATGTTGTCAGCGACTTGCGCACCATGACCGCCATATGGATGGGCCTGACCACCGTGGCGAAGGAGGTGGCGGCGGATCGATTGGAACTGCTCGGCGATGCCGGCTTGCGCAAGTCGATGCAGATGTGGCTGGGCCTCAGCCCCTTCGCCAAGGAGCGCAAGCAGGTGGCGGCCTGAGGCAGAGCGTGCCGCGCGTTACGCCGGCAAACCGCGGGCGATGAAGGGCGGGTTCTCGAAGCCGGGCTTGCCGTAAGTCAGCGTCGTCCCGCCGTCGGCTCCACCGTCGGCCCGGTGGACGCGGCCGCCGGCGGCCAGCAACACCGCATGGCCGGCGGCGGTATCCCATTCCATGGTGCGGCCAAAGCGCGGATACACATCGGCCTGGCCGCTGGCCACCAGGCAAAATTTCAAGGACGAGCCGGCGGCCAGGTGCGAGTCGACCTTGATGGTTTTCAAGAAGGCATCCATGGCCGCCGCATCGCCGTGCCGGCGGCTGACGGCGACCACGGCACCGGCGGCGGGAATTTGGCGGGCGCGGATGGGCAAGGGCGCTTTGCCCCCTTCAAAATAGGCGGCCGTTCCGGTGCCCGCGCCGGCCCAGGTTTTTCCCAGGGCCGGGGCATGCACCACGCCGGCCGCCGGGTGACCGTCTTCGATCAGGGCGATGTTGACCGTGAACTCGCCGTTGCGTTCCAGGAATTCCTTGGTGCCGTCCATGGGATCGACCAGCCAGAAGCGCCCACCCGACGTATCGGGCAGGGTGCCGGCCTCGGCGGCTTCCTCCGAGATCACCGGAATATCCGGCGTCAAATCGCGCAGGGCGGATAGGATATGTGCCTCCGCCGCGTCGTCGGCGGCGGTCACCGGCGAATGGTCGATCTTGCGGCGCACATCCGCGGCGATGCGCCCCTCGTAGACGTCCATGATGGCGGCCCCGGCGCCTTCGGCGATATGGCGTAGGGCGGCCAGTAGTGTCGCATCGATCGCCGTGCCGGTCATGGGGGTCATGCCGTGGGCCGCCCTCGCGTGCTCTCAACCCGGCGCATGGGCTGGCCGATGCCGAACGGGCCCATCACTGTTCCTTTTCATTTGCCCCGGGGAGGTGCGTTTGCCCGCGGGATGATAGGCGAGGGGGGCGGACCGATTCCAGAAAGAAATCGGCGGGTGCCCGTGGACGGATGCGTGTGCGGTGGCCTGGTTGCACCACTTCCGCATTGCGGGCCTTGACCTGAGGCCGGTTGCCGGTATCGGATGCGCCGCCATCGATTGGCGGTGCGGACGTGCGGGCGGAGGTGAGTTTTTTGGATCAGAGTGTGCGCGAGTCGATGGTCGGGTCGGGACAGTGGGCGGCGATTGCCGGGGTGATCGCCTGCATGTCGGTCTTTGTGCTGACCCTGGGGCTGACCTATCCGCTGCTGGCCCTGATCCTGGCGCGCGCCGGGCACAGCGAAGTGACCATCGGCGTCAGCGCGGCGATGACCCCGCTCGGCCTGATCGTTTCGGCGCCCCTGTGGCCCGCGTTGGCCCACCGCATCGGTGCCTGGAACGCGGCCATCGGCAGTGTCGCCGGTACGATCCTGTTCTTCGTTGCCCTGGGGATGTTTCAATCGGTCGAGGTCTGGTATCCGCTGCGCTTCGGGCTGGGCATGTTCGTCGGCGGTGTCTTCATCATCAGCGAGACCTGGATCAACCAACTGGCGACCGAGCGCACGCGGGGGCGCATCGTCGGCATCTATACGACCGTCTTATCGCTTGGCTTCGCCCTGGGGCCGGTGACTTTGACCCTCACCGGGATCGAAGGCTGGCCGCCGTTCCTGGTGGGGGCCTTGGCGCTGGCCATGGCCGGCATCATTCTGGTGCGCTTGCGCCGCGCCATGCCGGTCAGCGGCGAGGAAGCGCGGGCCTCGATGCTGGATTTCCTGCCCCTGGCCCCGGCGTTGCTCGTCGCCGTCGGCGTGTTCGGTTACTTCGATCAGGCGGCCCTGTCCTTGTTGCCGGTCTACAGTTTATCCCACGGCATGAGCCAGAATCTGGCGACCATCGCCTTGGCGGTGCTGGTGGGCGGCAACGTGTTTCTGCAAATGCCCATCGGCTGGCTGGCCGACCACATGCCGCGGCGCCTGCTGATGTGCCTGTGCGCCGCCAGTGCGGCGGCGTGCGGGGCGACGCTGCCGTTCGTCATCGGCCATCCGCTGCTGCTGTGGCCGCTGCTGTTCGTGTGGGGCGGGGTGGCCTTCGGCACCTATACGGCAGCCATGGCCGAGTTGGGACAGCGCTTCTCCGGCTCCCTGCTGCTGGCCGGCAACGCCGCCTTCGCGCTCATGTGGGGTGTGGGCGGCATCATCGGCCCACCGGTCAGCGGCGGCGCCATGGAACTCTGGGGCCCGGAAGGACTGCCGGTCACCCTGGCGCTGGTCTATGCCGGCCTGGCGGTCTTTGCCGTGGTACGCGGCGGCGACAACCTGTTGTTGAGGCCGCCGCGTTGACGCGGTCACAGAAGCCAACCTCGCTATGACAGAAGCTCAGGCCCGACCAGAAGCGGCGGGAATTAGGTGCTGAGTCCCTGGAATTCTGTAGAACCTCGTGGCTTTCGAGACGGAGTCTAAGCCATACGAGCCGTCTAAGCCATACGAGCCGCGACAAGCACTCGCTCACCGCTCAAAATTCTCTCCTCCACATGAACGATCGAGCCCGGCGGAAATTCCCAATCTTCAGCATCCGAGTCAAATATTTCTTGCCCCTCCAGCACGCCCTTAGATCCCGGTAGAAGGCGGGCAGGAACTGGTCTGAAGACCTCGGTTCCTTCGCCGAGAAGACGGACATAGATCGTGCTTGTCACACTCTCAGTATCTGAATCCTGGGTCGCCAATGTGAATGATCTCCTTCGTCACGGTGTCAACAACGACAGACTTTCCTGTCTGTGGGTTCACCAATCGAGAAGCAGGGAGTTCCGGTGAGGGAGTTCCGGTGACACAATACTTAATTCAACCACCGGTCAAAAGCGTACTTGACACTTTGGATCAGTCGAACGCCTCGTCCCAAGTCCCTCGCGTCGCGGCGCGGGAATACTCCGTGGCGCGGTTCTCGAAGAAGTTGGCGTGTTCGACGCCGTTGAGCATGGCGTCCATCCACGGCAGCGGATTGCGCTCGGTGCGATAGATCGGCTGCAGGTCGAGCTGCAACAGGCGGCGGTCGGCGATATAGCGGATGTAGGCCTTCACTTCGTCCGGGCCCAGGCCCTGGACGCCGCCCAGCTCGAAAGCCAGGTCGATGAAGGCGTCCTCGTGGGTGACGATGGTTTCGCACACCCGGTAGATGTCGCGCTCGAAGGCTTCGGTCTGCACCTCCGGGTTCTCGGCGATGAAAGTGCGGTACAGGCGGATGATCGACTGGGTATGCAGGCTCTCGTCGCGCACCGACCAGGAGATGATCTGGCCCATGCCCTTCATCTTGTTGAAGCGCGGGAAGTTCAACAGGATAGCGAAGCTGGCGAACAACTGCAGCCCCTCAGTAAAGGCGCCGAAGACCGCCAGGGTCTTGGCGATATCCGCCTTCGTCGCGACGCCGAATTCCTGCATGTAGTCGTACTTGTCCTTCATCTCCTTGTAATGGAGGAAGGCGGTGTATTCGCTCTCCGGTATGCCCAGGGTATCGAGCAGGTGCGAATAGGCGGCGATGTGCACCGTCTCCATGTTGGAGAAGGCGGCCAGCATCATCTGCACCTCGGTCGGCTGAAACACCCGCGCATAGTGCTTCATGTAGCAGTTGTTCACCTCCACGTCCGCCTGGGTGAAGAAACGGAAGATATGGGTGAGCAGATTCCGCTCGGTATCGTTCAGGTTGCGTTGCCAGTCCTTCACGTCGTCGGCCAGCGGCACTTCCTCCGGCAGCCAATGAATGCGCTGCTGCATCAGCCAGGCGTCATAGGCCCAGGGATAACTAAACGGCTTGTAGGCGGGACGGGCATCGAGCAGGGACATCAGGAACTACCGCATCAGTTAAATTTGAATCGTCACCCTCGGGCTCGACCCGAGGGTCCATCGCAAAGCGGGACTCGGACCCCGATGGATTGCCGGGATCAGGGCCTGTCCTTGGCCCGGCAATGACGGGATAAGAGCCTCCACGCGCCGCCACCGCCGGTCAGGGCCGGGCGCCTACCTGGCGCACGGCCCCCGGCAAGCTCGCCCTACTGGCAGGCGAGGCATTCGTCGTAGTCGATGTGTCCGTTCGGGCGCCGGTTTCCCGCATCGCCGCTGTTGACCTTGCCCAGGTGCGGGATAACGCGCGGTGAGGCGGCCTCGAGGGTTGGGGCGATATCGCCCATGGACGATTCGGCGCGCTGCATCGACTTGGAGCGGCAGTAGTAAAGGCTCTTCACGCCCTTCTTCCAGGCCAGGGCGTGAATCTGCTGCAAGTCGCGCTTATGCACGTCCGCGGCCAGGAACAGATTCAGCGACTGCGACTGGCAGACGAACGGCGTGCGGTCGGCGGCCAGCTCGATCAGCCAGCGCTGATCCAATTCGAAGGCGGTCTTGAAGACATCCTTCTCGTCGTCGCTCAGGCAATCCAGGTGCTGCACCGAGCCCTCGTTCAAAGTGATCGACGACCAGGTGTCCTCGTCGTCCCGTCCGCGCTTCGCCAAGATGGCGGTGAGGTGCTTGTTGCGCACGTTGAACGAGCCCGACAGGGTCTTGTGGGTGAAGCTGTTGGCGGCAATCGGCTCGATCCCCGGCGAAGCGCCGCCGCAAATGATCGAAATCGACGCGGTGGGCGCGATCGCCAGCTTGTTGGAGAATCGCTCCCGCATGCCGAATTCGGCGGCATCGGGACAGGCGCCGCGCTCGGCCGCCAGGGTGCGCGAGGCGGCATCGGCCTGCGTCCGGATCTGCTTGAAGATGCGCCGGTTCCACACCTTGGCCAGGACGCTTTCGAAGGGGATGCTGTTCTCCTGCAGGAACGAATGGAAGCCCATGACCCCCAGGCCGACGGAGCGCTCCCGCTCGGCGGAATAGCGCGCCCGGGCCATGCTGTCCGGCGCCTTGGCGATGAAATCGCTGAGCACGTTGTCGAGGAAGCGCATGACATCCTCGACCAGGGTCGGATGATCCTGCCACTCGCCATAGGTTTCGAGATTGAGCGAGGAGAGACAGCACACCGCCGTGCGCTGCTGCCCATGCTGGTCGATGCCCGTGGGCAGGGTGATCTCGCTGCACAGGTTCGACATCTTGACCGACAGGCCGGCCAGCTTGTGGTGCTCCGGAATCGCCCGGTTCACATGGTCGCCAAAGAGGATATAGGGCTCGCCGGTCTCGATGCGCGCGGTGAGGATGCGAATCCACAGGCTGCGTGCCTTCACCCGGCGCACCACCGTGCCGTCCTTGGGGCTGGTCAGGGCCCATTCCTCGTCGCGCTCGACGGCGCGCATGAAGGCATCCGGCACCACCACGCCGTGATGCAGATTGAGCGCCTTGCGATTCGGATCGCCGCCGGTCGGCCGGCGCAGCTCGATGAACTCCTCGATCTCCGGGTGCGAGACCGGCATGTAACAGGCCGCCGAGCCGCGCCGCAACGAGCCCTGGCTGATCGCCAGGGTGAGCGAATCCATCACCCGGATGAAGGGAATGACGCCGGAGGTCTTGCCGTTGTGGCCGACCCGTTCGCCGATCGAGCGCAGGTTGCCCCAATAGCTGCCGATGCCGCCGCCGCGCGCCGCCAGCCAGACATTCTCGTTCCACAGGCCGACGATGCCATCCAGCGAATCGCCCGCTTCGTTGAGAAAGCAGGAAATCGGCAGACCGCGCGACGTGCCGCCGTTGGACAGGACCGGAGTCGCCGGCATGAACCACAGGCGCGACATATAGTCGTACAGGCGCTGGGCGTGCGCCGAATCGTCGGCATAGTGCGCCGAAACCCGGGCGAACAGGTCCTGGAAGCTTTCGCCCTCCATCAAATAGCGGTCGGACAAGGTGGCCTTGCCGAAGGCGGTCAGTCGCGAATCGCGGCTCCGCTCCATGAGCACGGTGATGCCGCGCTCGTTCTGAAACCGGTCGCGGATCTGCGCATCGCCAAAGGCCGGCGATTCGGGTGCGGGTGCCTCAGTGCCACCCGTCCGCGGGCCTGCCGATGGTCCGTTCGGCCTACCCGCGGATGGCGCGGACCCCCCCGAAAGCGGCTTATCCACAACCTGGAACTGCTCCCCGATCGGCTCGAAATCCTCAAGACGCCCCGCGCCGTCCATGCTTGCCCCCATTCAAATTTTGGCCCCTTATCCACACCTGTGGACCGAACAACATGTGGAAAACCACAATATGTAGCGCCAGGGGGAAAGGAACTTACCATACCTTGTATGATTGCCAACTAGAACATATCATGAACATTGTTAGAATAGGCGGGCCATCCGGAACTGGCAAGCCAAAGGTGACGATCGGGAGCGTGGAGCCATGGAACAACGCCTGAGTCTGGTGACCCTGGGGGTTGCCAATGTCGGCCGCAGCCGCCGATTTTATGAAAGTCTGGGTTGGCGGGCCTCCAGTGTCGGCGGCGAGGAGGCCGCCTTTTTTCAGCTCGGCGGCATTGCGCTCGGACTCTACGGCCGGTCGTCGCTGGCCGTGGACGCGGGCCTGCCCGCCGACGGCGCCGGCGCTGGTGGCTTCGGCGGTATCGCGCTGGCCCATAACGTTCGGTCGCGCGAAGCGGTCGATGCCCTGTTGGCCGAAGTCGCGGCTGCCGGCGGGCGGATTCTCAAGCCGGCGGAAGAGGTATTCTGGGGCGGCTACTCCGGATACTTCGCCGATCCCGACGGGCACCCATGGGAAGTTGCCTGGAATCCCGGGTTTCAGATCGCTGCGGACGGGTCGATACAGCTTCCGGACTAGCGGCGGCGAACGCCGTCCTTGCTTGTCATTGTGAGGGCGGCTGTGTTTCATCGTTCCGCCGCCAATCCATCGGCCCTGGAATTTAGATTGGGGAGGGTTCGCTGCCCGCACGCAAACGATTGGCCATCGCCCGCCTCAGCCACGAGGGCAATTCCTTTAGTCCGTTGGTCACGGGCCTGGCGGAATTTCAGCGGCGCGAGTGGGTCACGGGCGCTGCGGCCTCCGCGTTCTATGCCGGAACCCGGTGCGAGCTGGGTGCCGCCGTCGATTTCCTGGCCGCGCGATCGGATTGGGACGGCCACTTCCTGCGTTGCGCCGCCGCCGTGCCGGGCGGGCCGGTAGAGTCGGGCGTGCTGCGAGCAATCGGCGATGAGATTCTCGCCGGCCTTGCCACCGCGCCATGGCAGGGGGTGTACATATCCCTGCATGGGGCGCTGATCGGTGAGAGCGAACTGGCGGCGGATCTGGATCTGGTCACCGCCATCCGCGCCCGCATCGGCGATGTGCCCCTGGCGGTCAGCTTCGACCTGCACGCCAATCTGGACCCGGCCATGGCCGGCATCGCCGACATCATTGTCGGCTACAAGACCTATCCGCACGTGGACACCTACGAAACCGGCGCCAAGGCGCTGGATTTGCTCGATGGCATGGCCAACGGCCGACTGGCCCCGGTGACCCGCATCGTGCCGTTGGGGGCGGTGCTCTCCAGCGTCAACATGCGCACCGAATCCGGTCCCATGCAGGCCGTGGCCGCGCACGCCCGGGCCGCCGAGTCGGCGTCCGGCCTATTGGATGTGACCCCGTTCGGCGGCTTCGCCTATGCGGACGTGCCCACGGCCGGGGCTTCGGTCAGCGTCTGTGCCGATGGCGATGCGGCGCTGGCCCAGCGAACAGCAGAGGATATGGCAGACTTCTTCCGCGCCCGCCGGCCCGAATTTGCCGTGTCGCTGCCCGATGCCGAGACCGGAATACGCCGCGCCTTGGATCGAACCGTCTCGAAGCCGGTCGCGGTGCTCGAACCGGCGGACAACCCCATGTCCGGGGGCATCGGCGATACGGTTGGCCTGTTCCAGGCGTTATTGGCCGCCAAGCCGGCGGTGCCCACGGTCTTCGCCTTCTTCTGGGACCCGGATTTGGTGGCCCGTGCCGTGGCGGCGGGGATCGGCGGCGATTTGACGTGCCGGCTGGGCGGGCGCCTGGTGCCGGATTATGGCGCGGCCGTACCGGTGGCGGCGCGCGTGCAACGTCTCACCGATGGCCGATTCATCAATCGGGGACCGATGGAGCGCGGCCTGCCGGTCGATCTGGGGCCGACGGCGGTGCTCGAAGTCGCCGGCATCCAGGTCATCGTCACCAGCGCCTGCCAGTCGCCGAACGATGTGGCTTATTTCGATCTGCACGGCATCGATCTAGGGGCGGTGCGCCTGTTGTGCGTCAAGGCGAAGAATCACTTCCGCGCCGCCTTCCGCGAGTCGTGCGCCGAGATCATCGATGTGGATACACCCGGTCCCGCGAGCGCCGAATTGGCGCGTCTGCGTTTTCGCCGCGTGGCGCCGGACCGGTTGCCGCCTGCCGGTTCGCTGCGCAACGGCGCTTGAGGCGCCCTCGGCTCCGCGTTTCACGGAGGCCGGAGAAAACCAAGTCAGTCGCCGAGCCGCAGACCACAAAGATGACACGGTCGCGGGAACGGTTTTCACATCGGCGCAGCGGCACGCGTTTGCTACGCTGCGACGCGGCGCCTGCCTGCCACGGAGAATTCCCGGTAAATTTTAGATGAAATTACATATAATAATACAAATAATACTTCTATAAAGCATAGTATAGAACTTGCTTTTTCAAGTAATGTATGGAAGTATACGGTGCGTGTGTTCGCCCGACTCGTGCGGCGCATTAGAACGAAGGAGTTTGAGAATGTTTTCTGACAGGGCTCTCGGATCGGCCCGCCTTTGGGTGGCGACCGGTATTCTCGTCCTGGCGCTGGTGGCGCTGCCATTCAAGCCCGGTCTCGACGGCTTCGCCATCGACGGCACGGCCGCCCTTGCCAAGGGCGACGGCGGCGGCAACGGCGGCAACGGCGGCAATAGCGGCGGCAATAGCGGCGGCAATAGCGGCGGCAACAGTGGCGGCAACAGCGGCGGCAGCCAGGGGGCCTCGGCCGGCGGGATCGGCGGCGGTGGCACCAGTGAAACTGGGCCGGGCAAGAGCGGTTCCGCGCCGGGTCGCAGCGATGTCGCGGGAGTCGACTCCACTGCCAATACGCAAGGCAAGACGGCCTCGGCGATGGGTAACCTGAATGCCGCCCATGCCTCGGCAACCGCGATGAGCAACGCTTCCATCAATTCGACGGTGGGTCAGATCGGCGCCGCCATCGAGGCGGCCATGGCGGCCGGGGTGGGGTTGAGCGCCGAGGACCTCAACGAAATCTCCAACAAGGGCGTGACCGCGGAAGACGTCGATGTGATCGATGCGGTCAACGAGTTGGCCGCCGGCAAGGATGTCGATCGCTCCGAGAACACCGCCGAATCCGAGAACGGCACGGAAACGGGCGAGGAAACCGCCGGCACCGACGACGGCACTGGCGCCGACGACGGCACCGCTACCGCCGAGGTGGCGACTTCGAGCTAAGCGAAGGTTGAAATCGGCGGGGTTCGCCCCGCCGCTGGTCGTCAAAATGCAGCCGGCGGGGTGAAAGCCCCGCCGGTTTCATTATGGACGCGCCCGGCCCGCGCCGACCTGCACCGCTTGTTTTCCGGGCGCGTGCCGCCGGACCGGTTGCCGGCGGCACGTGGCTAGAAACCTACTTCGGCTGCGGGACGATCCGCAGGTAGGGCTTCACGGTCTTCCAGCCTTTGGGGAACTTGGCCTTGGCTTGTTCGTCCGTGACGGCCGGGACGATGATCACGTCTTCTCCGTGCTTCCAATTGACCGGTGTCGCCACCTGGTGCTTGGCGGTCAGCTGACAGGAATCGAGCAGGCGCAACACCTCGTCGAAGTTGCGGCCGGTGCTCATGGGATAGGTCAGCATCGCTTTGATCTTCTTGTCCGGGCCGATGACAAAGACCGAACGGACGGTGGCATTGGTCGCCGCCGTGCGGCCTTCAGAGCTGTCGCCCGCATCTTCCGGCAGCATGTCATACAGCTTGGCGACCTTCAGTTCCGGATCGCCCACCAAAGGATACGTGACCTTGTGCCCCTGGGTTTCCTCGATGTCCTTCAGCCAGCCCTTGTGGTTGGTGACCGGATCGACACTCAGGCCGAGGATCTTGCAGTTGCGCTTGTCGAACTCGGGCTTGAGGCCGGCCATGTACCCAAGCTCGGTGGTGCACACCGGTGTGAAATCCTTGGGATGGGAGAATAGAATCGCCCAGCCATCCCCGATCCATTCGTGAAAATGGATCGATCCCGTGGTCGTGTCAGCCCAAAAATCCGGGGCTTCCGAATTAATTCTCAACGCCATGTTACCCTCCTGTCGCGAGGCTCGCGCGCTTAAATTGTGAATGCCAAGACTTCTGGCCGCATGTACCGCCTGCTCATATTTTGGACCGGGAAGTGCCGGGCCGCAAGGTCCTGACTCTTTCCCGATGATGGTACGGTCGCAGCAAACAGTTGTATATGGGGTGCGCCGTGTGTTTGATGGCGGCCCCTGGAGAGGCCGGATGCCATGTGCGGACGTTTTTCCCTGATCACACTGGTGGAAGAGGTACGGGCCTACTTCGACGTTCCCGAACCGCCCGATTTTATGCCGCGCGCCAATATCGCCCCGCGCCAAGCCGTTGCGGCCATTCGCATGGATGGAGGTGAGGGCGAGGGCGATGCGGCCCGGCACTTGGTTTGGTTGCGCTGGGGTCTGATTCCGGCGTGGGCCAAGGACGCGGCCATCGGTGACCGCTTGATCAACGCCCGCGCCGAAAGTATTGCCGACAAGCCGGCGTTCCGCGCGGCATTTCGCAGCCGTCGCTGCCTCATCCCCGCCGACGGCTTTTACGAATGGCGCGGCGAGGGGGCGCGAAAGCAGCCCTACCGGATCACCGTTGCCGACTCCCCGATCTTCGGTTTCGCCGGGATCTGGGAGCGCTGGCGCGACCCGCGAAGCCGGGAAGTGTTCGAAACCTGTGCCATCCTGACCACCGAGGCGGTCCCGGCCCTGCGGCCCATCCACCATCGCATGCCGGTGATCATCGATCCGGCAGACTTCCCGGCATGGCTTGCGCCCGGCACCACGGCCGAGGCGGCGTTGGCCATCGTGGCGCGGCAGCCGGCCAGGGCCTTCACCAGCTATACGGTCTCGACGCGGATCAACCGGGCCGCCAATGACGATCCGACCTTGATGGACCCCGCCGATCCGGTCGTCGAAGCCTCGGCGCAGCCCAGGCTTCTCTAAGGTTTCATCGGGAAATCGGCACGACCGGCGATCTAGATACCGCTTGCGCGCGATTTAATAACACCCATATTATTGTTGAATTATATAAAACACATAATGATTGTGTGTTTTAACTCGATCCCAACAGGAGGCTGCCATGCGCGCACTTGCCGCTCTTGCCGTTCTGGTTCTCTGGACCTTTGCCGGTGCTGTCCGCGTCGATGCTGCCAGCGACATCACGCCCTTGGTGGATGCCGCCTGGGTCAAGGCCCATACAGGTCAAGCGAACGTGGTCGTTCTGGATATCCGCAACAAGCTGGGCGACGGTTCGGAGGACGCCTACCGGCAGGGCCATATTCCGGGCGCCGTCTACAGCGACTACCTGCAAGCCGGCTGGCGCGCCGACGTCGATGGCGTCCCCGGTCAGTTGCCGGCGGTGGCCGATCTGGAAAGCCTGGTCGGCAATCTGGGAATCGGCAACGATAGCCATGTGGTCGTCGTTGCCGGCGGGGTCAGCGCCCTGGATATGGGCAGCGCCACCCGCGTCTACTGGACCCTCAAGGTCCTCGGCCATGACCGGGTGTCGATCCTCGATGGCGGGTATCAGGCCTATGCGGCCGATGCGTCCAATCCCGTCGAAACCGGCTGGAACGCCCCGGCGCCACGGACCTTCACGGCCGCCTTCCGGCCGGAGTTGGTGGCCGACTATCGCGACGTGCAGGCCGCGGCGGGGACTCAGACAGCCCTGCTCGACATGCGACCGCCGGAACAGTATCGCGGCGAAAAAGCCCATCCGGCGGCCAAGCGGGCGGGCACCATCCCCGGCGCCGTGAGCGTTCCGGAAAGTGAGGTGACCGTCGATGGCAGCAAGTTCCTCGATGCCGAGTCCCTGCGCGCGTTGATCAAGTCCACGGGTGTGAACGTCGAGGGCGATGCCATCGCCTTCTGCAACACCGGTCATTGGGCGTCCCTGGGCTGGTTCGCCGAAAGCGAAATTCTCGGCAACAAGAACGTGCGGGTCTACGATGGCTCCATGGTCGACTGGTCGGCGCGCTCCGAACTGCCGATCGAGCAGAAATCCCCCAGCAACTAGGTCACATTCCGGTGTGGCGGCCTCGACACGGCCGCCACGGCCGCGCATATGATGGCGGAAGCAGCGCCCCATGACCATTGCCGGTGAGACCCATGCCCCCGCCCGTCCCACGGCCCGCCCGGGGCCTGATTGGCGCATCTCCGGCGTGGCGGCGGTCCTGCTTTTGGGCGGCATCGCCTATATAGGCGGCGTGATCGGCGGCAAGCCGGCGCTGCTCTATACCCTCGGCGCCGCCTTGGGCCTGGTCCTGTTTCACGCCGCCTTCGGTTTTGCCTCCACCTGGCGCGCCTTCCTGGCGGATGGGCGCGGTGCGGGCTTGCGCGCGCAAATGCTGATGCTGGCCTTGGCGACGACCATCTTCTTGCCGGTCTTGGCGCAGGGCACCCTTTTCGGGCAACCGGTCGGCGGGGCGCTGGCGCCCTTCGGAACGTCCGTTCTGGTCGGCGCGTTCCTGTTCGGCATCGGCATGCAGCTCGGCGGCGGTTGCGCTTCGGGTACGCTCTATACCGTCGGCGGCGGTTCGGGACGCATGGTGGTGACCCTGATCTTTTTCATTGCCGGCTCGCTGCTGGGCACCGCCCATATGCCGTGGTGGAATGGGACGCCGAACCTGGGGACGATTTCCTTGGTCACCGAGCTAGGCGTATCGGGTGCGATGGCCGCGCAGCTCGGTGCGTTCGCCCTCATCGCCTTGGCCACCATCGTCGTGGAAAGACGCCGTCACGGCCGGCTCGACCACGGTGGTGCCGGCTTGGCCGGAGCCGGTGGCGGTACTGGTTTCGCGGCGCGTCTGTGGCGCGGACCGTGGCCGTTGCTGATCGGCGGCGTCGCCTTGGCGCTGCTCAATGTGGCGACCCTGGCGCTGGCCGGCCATCCGTGGACGGTTTCGTTCGGCTATGCCTTGTGGGGTGCCAAGGTCGCCGGCGCGCTTGGGGCCGATGTGGCGGCGTGGGACTTCTGGACCTGGCCGTATCCGCGGCAAGCCCTGGCCGGCAGCGTGTTCGCGGAGACCACGTCGGTGATGAACTTCGGCATTGTCGTTGGCGCCTTCCTGGCCGCCGGCCTGGCCGGTAAGTTTGGGCCGCTGCGCCGGCTCGACTGGGGATCGCTCACCGCCGCCGCCATGGGCGGCATGCTGATGGGGTACGGGGCCCGCCTGGCGTTCGGCTGCAATGTGGGCGCCTATTTCAGCGGTATCGCATCCGGCAGCCTGCATGGCTGGCTGTGGTTTATAGCGGCCCTGGCGGGCACCTATATCGGCACCGCCCTGCGC
>DASWJP010000102.1:0-25374 GCA_036397065.1 Kiloniellales bacterium
CGCTCAGCCGTTGTCGGCGTAGCTTTCCATCAAGCCCCGGCGGACCGTTTCAAGATGGCGGCGCATGCGCGCGGCGGCTTCGTCCGTGCGGCGGTCGGCGATGGCTTCGACCAGGGCCGCATGTTCCGCGTGGCTGTGATGGGATGAGTCAGGCACCGATTTTTTCTTGCGCGGCCGGGCCCAGACCGCGGCGCGGCGCACGGCGCTCAGGGTCTGATACAGCGCAATCAGGACGGCGTTGTGGGTCGCCTCGGCGATCGCCTGGTGCAACTTGTTGTCCCACACCTCGTAGATACGCCACGTGCGCGCCGCGCGGCTTTTGCGCAGGCACAGGCGCAGCTGTTCGATATCCGCCGTGTTCCCATTCAAGGCGGCGAGGGAGGCGAGCTCCGGCTCGATTCTCAGCCGCGCCTCCATGACCTTGAGCGGATTGGTCCGATTGATGATGTGAGATATGCCGTTGGCTACTTCGATGGGGCCGCTGCCGATGAAGGTGCCGCGGCCCACATGGCGCCAGATCAAACCCTCCGCCTCGATCACATCCAGGGCTTTGCGCAATGCCGAACGGCTGAGGTCAAGGCGCGCACAAAACTCCCGTTCCGGCGGCAGGCGGCTGTTGAGTTGATAGTTTCCCTCGGCGATGAAAGTCTTTACCCGGTCGAGGGACGGGATATGTTCATTCTCTCTGGGCATTAACCAATTTCCACATTGGTTGCGATTCTTACCAATAAGGCATTTGATTTTCACTGTAAAGCTTGACTCTTTACGGCAAAGAATTCCACCATTCGAACATTGGTTCAAGTCTCCGGTTCTTCCATGGAAGGGGCCGGACATGGCCGGTTGCAAGAAATCGGCGCATTCTTGAACCGGCAAAAAAAACGAACAGGGAGGATGAAATGGCTGGTTTCCCGAAACTCAGGTGGATCGGCGCGATCGCCATGATGGTGATGGCGCTCTGTCTTGTGTCCGGGCCGGTCGGGGCGCAAAGCAAGGGCTCCATGCATGTGGCCTTTGGCGATACCCCAGATCCCGAGATGCTGAATTTCCTGGCCGCCGTGGCGCGCGCCGGGGAGCGTGGTGTGGACGTCAAGGTGAGCTTTCTGAATTCCGAGGACATCGCCGCGCAGGCGGTGGTCAGCAGCCAGGCGGACATCGGGGTGGGAACACCCTATGCCCTGATCCAAAAGGTGAAGGCGCCGATCCGCATGTTCTATCAGTTGGCGCAGATGCGCTTCTTCCCGATCGTCAATACGGCGAAGTACAAGGACTGGAAGGATCTGGATGGCGAGCCGATCACGGTCCATTCCCGCGGCTCGGGCACCGAGGCGATCATGCAGTGGATGGCCGACGTGCACGGCATCAAATATAAGAGCATCAGCTACGTTCCCGGCTCGTCTGTTCGCGCCGGGGCCATGCTTCAAGGCACCATCGACGTGACTGTGGTCGATGCGGAGCGGAACCGCCTGCTGATGGAGAAGGGTGAAGGCAGATTCGCCGTCCTGCCCCTGCCCAAGATGGAAGCTTCCGACGAAGCCCTGTATGCCAACGTCAATTGGCTGAAGGAGCAGCAGGGGGCGGTCGATATCCTGGTCGAGGAGTTGATCAACGTCTGGCGCGAGGTGAACGCCGATCCGAGAGCCATCGTCGCCATGCGCGCGAAATACAACCTGCTGCCCGACATGCCCCAGAAGGACGTGGACGACATCAGGCCCGCCTTCGCCGAGGGCGTGGCGGCCGGAATGTATTCGGACAACGGCGGCGGTATCGATTCGGTGAAGCAGGATTTCGAGTTCTTCACCAGTTCCGGCACGCTCCAGGGCAAAGCGGCCGATTTCAAGGTCGAGGACTTTTGGTACCTCGACCCGCTCAACCGGGCACTCGACAAGCTTGGTCGCAAGTAACTCGCATGCCCGGTCGCGGATACGGGTGGTCCGGTGATCCCTGCCCGGGCCATCCGTTCCGATACGCGAAGGCGGCGCCGGCCAACCGGTGGATGTGGACGATCTCCTCGGCGTAAGTGGAAACAGCCGGCAGAGTCGATTGCCTTCATGAGCACACCCGCCACAGGCTTGAAAACCAGATCGTCCCTGTTGGGCGTCTCGACGGCGGGCGTCTCGACGTGGCTGTTCCGGCTCGTCTCCATCGCCATGCTGTTCGGAGCCTGGGAGATCGCCGGGCGGATGCCCATCAGTCCGGCGTTTCCGGGCTTCCTGGAAACCATGACTTCCCTAGTCCAGATGATCGCCGACGGGCGCATGGGCCAGGCCTATTATCAGACCCTTGAGCCCCTGGTCATCGGCATCGGCCTGTCGGCGCTGGTCGGCGTTGCCATGGGCGTGGTGATGGGATTGTCCAGAACTTTTCAATGGACCTGGGAGCCGGTCTTCGTGGTCATGCAGGCGGCACCCATGGCGGCGCTGATCCCGCTCATCACCTTCGTTTATGGCATCGGCACCACAGCGAAGGTCGTCGCGGTGATCATCCTGGCCGCGCCGATCATCGTGCTCAACAGCTTCAAGGCGGTGCGCAACGCCAACGCGTCGCTGATTCAGATGTGCCGGTCGTTTCAGGGCACCGGCGCGCAGGTGGTTTGGAAGGTCATCATTCCCGATGCCAGCCCGGTCATCTTCGCCGGCCTGCGCCTGGGCGTGGCGGGTGGTTTCATCGGTGTCATCCTGGCCGAGTTGCTCATCACGCCCACCGGTATCGGCGATCTCATCACCTATCACCGCTCGGTGGCGGAATACGCCGACATGTATGCCGCGGTGTTCTCCATCATCGTTATCGCGGCGGTCACCGTCGGCCTGTTGGAGAAGGCCGAAGGCCGGTTCTTCCGGCCGGAAAAAAGAACCGGCAACTCCTAGCCGCACCCTTGGATCAGAGCGTAATGCCGTTATCCGAACAGCCGCCCGATATCGTCGAAACCCGCGGGATTTCGAAGATCTACGAAGGCGGCATCCAGGCCCTCGAGGGGGTCGACCTGGGCTTCCCCCAAGGGCAGATGACCACGCTGCTCGGGCCCTCGGGCTGCGGCAAGACGACGCTGCTCAAGATTATCGCCGGCTTGCTCGAGCCGAGCGAAGGTGAAATCCGGGTATCCGGGGTGCCTGTCGCCGGGCCGGGGCCGGAGCGGGCGCTGGTGTTTCAGGACTTCGCGTTGATGCCGTGGGCCAGCGTGCTGCGCAATGTGGGCTTCGGCCTCGAGTTGCGTGGCGTGGCCAAGGCGGAGCGGGAGGAAACGGCGCGGCGCTATATCGACAAGGTCGGCCTCGCGGGATTCGAAGGGCGCTATCCCCACGAGCTGTCGGGCGGCATGAAACAGCGCGTGGGCCTCGCCCGGGCGCTCGCCGTGAACGCCAAGGTGCTGTTGATGGACGAGCCGTTTTCCGCCGTCGACGAACAGACCCGCCGGCAGTTCCAGGAAGACCTGTTGCGCCTGCTATCGGTCGAGAAGAAAACGGTCATCTTCGTCACCCATTCGATCGAGGAAGCGGTCTACATCTCCGACCGGATCGTCCTGCTGTCGCCGCGCCCCGGCCGGGTTTCCCGGATCTTCCATCCGGCCATCGATCGCAGCCGCACGTCCGACAAGATCCGCCGCGACGCCGCCTACCTCGATACGGTCGAGGAGATCTGGCAGATTGTCCGGCAGTATCTGGACTAGGGGCGCACGATGAACCTGTTTGGTCTGAGGATCCCGTTTGCCGTCGCGCCCCTGCTCTGGGGCGTGCTGTGGGAAATCGTCGGCCAAAGCGGAACGGTCTTTATCATTCCGCCCTTGTCGAGTGTCTTTGTATCCCTCTTCGAACTGGTTCAGCGTGGCAATTTTCAAGCGGCCGCCTGGCAGACCCTGACGTCATTTTCCAAGGGCATGGGGCTGGCCGTGGTTGTCGGCATCGCCCTGGGCTTCCTGATGGGCCGGGTCGAGGCGGCCAACCGGCTGCTTGGCATGTGGGTGAACATCTTCGCCAGCGCGCCCTTGTCGGCCCTGGTGCCCGTGCTGATGCTGCTGTTCGGCCTCGGCGAGACGACCATCATCGTGACCGTCTTCCTGTTCGCCGTCTGGATCATCATCCTCGACACCTTTGCCGGCGTGTCCAAAGTCAATACATCGCTGGTGGAAATGGGCCGCTCCTTCGGGGCGACGCGTGTGCAACTCTATGTGAAGCTGATTTTCTGGGCGGCGTTGCCGGAAATCCTGGCTGGCATTCGCCTCGGCCTGATTCGTGGCGTCAAAGGCGTGGTGATCGGACAGCTTCTGGTCTCGGTCGTCGCCTTCGGCCAGCTCTTCGCCACCTATTCTCGAAATTTCATGTTCGATGAGTTTTGGGCCTTGGCGATCGTCATGTTCGCCTTCGCCCTCGGCCTATCTGGCTTGATCGGAAAATTGGAACAACGGGTCGAATATTACGCCGGGACCCGGGATTGAGCGTTCGAAACCATGGAGAAGTCAATGCCATTCGTGATCCCCGCGCCGCCGCCGGTCACCCTCGAGGTCGCCGGCGAGACGGGCCGTTTTCCGGTTCGCCGCATTTATTGCGTCGGCCGAAATTACGTCGAACACGTGCGCGAGATGGGCAATGACGAACGCGAGCCGCCGTTCTTCTTCCAGAAGCCGGCCGATGCCATCCTGCCGAGCGGTAGCGATTTTCCCTACCCGCCGAAAACCAGCGACGTTCATCACGAGATCGAGCTTGTCGTCGCCATCGGCGAGGGCGGCCACGATATCGCCGTCGGCAAAGCGCTCGGACATGTCTATGGCTATGCGGTCGGCATCGATTTCACCCGCCGCGACCTGCAGGGCAAGGCCAAGGAAATGCGCCGGCCGTGGGAAGCCGGCAAGGCCTTCGATCATGCGGCGCCCTGTACCGCGGTCCGGCCGGCCGGGACGATCGGCCATCCCGGCAAGGGCCGGATCTGGCTCTCCGTCAACGGCAAGGTCAAACAGGACGGCGATCTGGCGCAGCAAATCTGGAACGTCTCGGAAACCATCGCGGATCTCTCCAGCTATTTCACGCTTGCCCCCGGCGACTTGATCTTCACCGGCACGCCCGCCGGAGTCGGCCCGGTGGTGCGCGGCGACAAACTCAGCGGCGGCATCGCGGGCATCGGCGAGATCGAAATCCAAGTTATCTGACCTTGCGCCCAGGGCGCCAGGTGCCTAACGCAGTGGGGCCTCAGGCGCGAAGTCGCTGAAGTCATTCGCCTCGATTTCGTCTCAAGGCCGCAATAACAGCATCCCGGGCTGCCACAGCCGCGGCTGAAAATCGCATGGATCTCAGCCGATTCACCGGGTCTAAGGCGTGGCGCCTCTGTGAGGCCGGAAAGGCCCATTCGTGCGGCTACGGCGGCCCACTGGCCTGGGCTAGACCGCGTCAAAGCGCCGCAATAAGTTAAAAATCAAGCAAAAACAGTATTTTACAATTACGAATCATTTTCATTTGCAATCAATCGTTTCGATGATATTTAATGCGAATGAATATCATTCGCAAACTTGTGCGAGCCATTGTCCGCGCAAACCGAATGGGGCGGCGGCCGGCAATTCCACGGGTATCTCCTGGGGTCATTCCACCGGCGCTCACCAGGCTGGAGGGGATCAGAATTGCGCTGTCCCGGGGCAAGCCGGCACGTTGCGTATACGGGTCGCACCATCGGCTGGAAGATGGTCGAGGAGACATCCATCCAGACACGGGGGTTCCGGATGCTCTTGGCTTCTAGCCCAGATTTCTGACCAAGGGTGCCGGAAATGTTCATTTGGCGCACTCTAGAGCCGGCCACCCTGGCGGCGGTGCTGGCCTTTGCGGCACGCCGCGATACGCAGACCACGATTGAGCCATGCCGCGCCACGGGCCCGTGCTCGGCGAATGCCGCGAAAGCGGAACCGGCGGTTCGCCGGTGCCTGCACGAGGTGGATCGTGTGTGAGTTGACGGACGTGAAGCTCGAAGCCTCCGTCGCGCACGGCCGGCGGCGCAAGCTCTGGGAGATTGAAAGCACCTACCATTGCTCGATCACGGGCACGTGCTTCAGTCTCGATGAACTGCAAAAGATTGGACAGAAAGCCGGCGCGCCCGCACCCGCCGGCGTGGCGGACCATGCCGTGCATGCCCATTACGTTCGCTGTGCCGCCCGGCCCGGCCGAATCGCCAAGCTGATGCACAAGGCATTGGACCGTAAATATCGCGTAGCGGTTGAGCGTGTTCGACACCTGGCGTCGCCGGCAGAATTTCGCCGGTTCTGGGTCGAGGCGCTGGAAAGCGGCTATGTGGCCGGACCGTATTGGGCGCTCCTGACTCGTGCCGCGGTCGGGCAGGATCTCATGGCTCAGATGTTTGGAGACGTTCACATGCTGTCGCATCTCCAGGCGGGGACGCAGCGAAGCGATGTTATTCGGCTCCGTGAGCTGGAACGGAAGAATCGCGATTTGACCAACACGATCGCCAAGGAAAAGGCCGTGACCCGCCGGCGAATCGCCATCCACGAGCGGGAAAAACAACACCACCGGGAACGAGAATTTGCGGTCGAAGATATCAAGCAGCGTCTGGTCAACGCAGAGGCACGACTCAAGGCGGGCGAAGGTGGATCGGATCGAGTGGCTCCGGAGGCGCGAATCAGGACACTTGAACAGATGGTCATTGTTCGTGGCGAGGACGCAAAGCAAGCGAAGGAAATGCTGGCCGAGCGCACGGCTGAGCTGGCTGCGGCTCGGGTGGAAATAGATGCTCTCCGGCAATTGACACGCGCTCTCGAAATCGAGTGCGAGTCGATGGCGGCGGTGCTCGAAAATGATCGGAGCCATCCGTCCGGCTCGCTTGATCTCACCGGCCGATGCATTCTCTATGTCGGTGGACGCACCGGATTGGTCGCCCATTTTCGCGCCTTGGTTGAACAGGCTAATGGCCGCTTCATCCACCACGATGGCGGCCTCGAGGAAAACGAGGGGCGCCTCAGCCGGTTGCTGTCGCAAGGCGATATCGTGTTGTGTCCGATCGATTGCGTCAGTCACGGCGCTTGCATCCGCGCCAAACGCTTCTGCAAGCAGAATGCCAAAATCTTTATTCCCCTTCGCAGCGCGGGATTGTCGTCATTCGTCGGCGGTTTGCGAAACATCGCAGCGCAAGCGGTGGCAGATGGAGCGATCCGGGATTCTGCGATGCAATGAACCGTGAACCGACAGGCCGTGATGGTTTCACCGCGCGTGAAACGATCTGAAAAAAGAATTGAACTGAAGAATGGAGGATAGCAATGAAGTGGTTTCTCTTTGCGGCCAGCATGCTCCTGGCCATGCCGGCCGGGGCCGCCGAGCCGAAGGATGTTCTTAAGTCCTACGCGGATATTGCGCTGGCCAAGTACGAAGATTCCCTGACGACCGCGAAGACTCTGCAAGGCGCGGTCGATGCCTTTTTGGCAACGCCGGGCGAAACCACCTTGGCGGATGCAAAGCAGGCGTGGCTGGCGGCACGGGTTCCTTACCAGCAAAGCGAGGTTTACCGCTTCGGCAATACCATTGTCGACGATTGGGAAGGCAAGGTGAACGCGTGGCCCCTGGACGAGGGGCTCATCGACTATGTCGCCGCATCGTATGGTACCGTGAGCGAGCAAAACGCGCTCTACACTGCCAATGTCATCGCCAATCCCCAGCTGGTTTTTGGCGGTCAAACGCTTGATACCTCAGCGATCGATCAGACGCTGATTCGCTCGCTGCACGAGATCGACGACGTCGAAGCCAACGTCGCGACCGGCTATCATGCGATCGAATTTCTTTTGTGGGGACAAGATCTGAACGGAACAGCACCGGGGGCCGGCGCACGGCCCTGGAGCGACTTTGCCCTGGAAGGGTGCACCGGCGGGAATTGCGACCGGCGTCGCGCCTACCTCAAGGCGGCAACCGATCTGCTGATCGCCGACCTCGGAGAGATGGTTGCCGCCTGGGGCGAGGACGGCGAGGCCCGCAAGGCCCTCGTCACCGGATCGCCTGAAAAGGGATTAGCCGCGATCCTGATCGGCATGGGCAGTTTGTCGTACGGCGAATTGGCCGGCGAACGCATGAAGCTTGGCCTGCTCCTGCACGATCCGGAGGAAGAGCATGACTGCTTCTCCGACAACACGGCCAATTCGCACTACTACGATGTGCTTGGCATTCGCGACGCTTACCTGGGCAGCTACAAGCGGATCGATGGCCGCATGGTCGAAGGATCGTCGCTGTCCGATCTGGTCAAGGCCAAGGCGCCGGACCTGGATGCCGAGATGCGCGGAAAGCTGGATGCCACCATGGCCGCGATGTCGGTCATGAAGAAACAGTCCGACAGCGGCCAGATGGCGTACGATCAGATGATTGGCGAAGGCAATGCCGAAGGCAACGCGATGGTCCAGGCCGCCATCGACGGTTTGCTGGCGCAGACCAAATCCATCGAAAAGGTTGTCGGTGCGCTCGATCTGGGTTCGCTCGAATTCGAGGGTTCGGACAGCCTGGACAATCCCACGGCGGTGTTCCAATAGTTGAGGGTTAGGCATGTGCGATACGGGCGCCCGGAACGGCGCCCGTATTCTTGCCGGGAGGACAGCCAACACGTGTACCGATGCCTGCAGATAGCCGTGCTGTTTGCCATCGCCCCGGCCATTGCGGCTGCGGCGATGACGCCGGCCCAGCGTGCCGCCATCCTGGCACCGGCGACGGACTTTTCCGCCGCCGAGCAATGGGAATCTCTGCCGGGCGGATCGGCCAGCAACCGCGAGCGTTTTGGCCGCGAGGCGTTCTCCCAACCGTCCAGCAATCTATCGTTCGAGGATCGGGCGACCTTCTTCATCGGCAACGGCTTGTTCCGGCGCACCTGGGTGATCGCGCCGTCATCGACGCAGACAGCCGACGGCCTGGGACCGCTCTACAACGCGCGGGCCTGCCAGCAGTGCCATCTCAAGGATGGCCGCGGCCACCCGCCGGCCGGTCCGGACGACAGCGCGGTCTCGATGTTCCTGCGCCTCTCGGTGCCGCCGCAAAACAAGGCGCAGGAAGAGCTTCTGGCCAGCGGGCGCGTCAGCGTCATCCCGGAGCCCACCTATGGCGGCCAGCTTCAGGACCTGGCCATCCCCGGGCTCACGCCGGAAGGCAGGATGGTCATTTCCTACGAGGAGCAGCCGGTCGAGCTGGCCGGCGGTGAGATCACGCACTTGCGTAAACCGGCCTACGGTATCGGCGATCCGGCCTATGGCCCGCTCCATCCCGGTGTCATGCTCAGCCCGCGCGTCACCCCGCAGATGCTTGGATTGGGGCTGTTGGAGGCGATTGACGAGGCGGATATCCTGGCCAGGGCCAATCCGGACGATGCCGACGGCGATGGCATATCCGGCCGGCCCAACCGGGTGTGGAGCTTGGAACAGAACACGGTAATGCTCGGCCGGTTCGGGTGGAAGGCCGGGCAGCCGAGCTTGATGGAGCAAAGCGCCGGCGCCTTTGCAGGCGACATCGGGCTCTCAAGCCCGCTGTCCCCCGATCCTTGGGGCGACTGTACCGAGGCGCAGAGCGCATGCCGGAGCGCGCCCCATGGCGAAGGGGAGCCGGATGGCACCGAGGTTTCCGCCGAGATGATGGATCTCGTCCTGTTCTATGCGCGCAATCTGGCCGTGCCGGCGCGGCGTGCCGTCGATACGCCCGAGGTTCTGTACGGCAAATCGTTGTTCTATGGCGCCGGTTGCATCGGCTGCCACACGCCTAAATTCGCCACGCGGCCCGACTATGCGGTCTCCGCGCTGTCCGGCCAGCTCATCTGGCCCTATTCGGATCTGCTGCTGCATGACATGGGAGAAGAGCTTGCCGACCATCGGCCGGAAGGGGAGGCGAACGGACGCGAATGGCGGACGGCGCCGCTCTGGGGAATTGGGCAGACCATGGCCGTGAGCGGCCACACTTACTTCCTGCACGACGGGCGGGCGCGTAATCTGAGTGAAGCCATCTTGTGGCATGGTGGCGAGGCGCAGGCGGCGCGCGACATGTTTGTGGCGATGCCCAAGGCGGATCGCGATGCGCTTCTGGCCTTCCTGAACGCGCTATGACGCCATGTTGAAACTCATTCTGTGCGCCATTTGCATCGTGTTCCTGGGCACCGGCCCAAGCCAGGCGCAAATCGGCTATGAGACCCTCAATCGCGCCCTGACCGACGGGGTTGTCATCCCGGCCTACCAGCGGATGACCGAGGCTATGACCGGACTGGAGGGCGCGACCGAGGCGCTCTGCGCGGCGCCGGGACCAGACCGTCTGACGCAGGCGCGGGAGGCGTTTCATACAGCCATGCACACCTGGCAAATGGCGCAACCGATCACCTTTGGCCCGATCACCGGGAACGGGCGGGCCGCGCGCGTCGAATTCTGGCCCGATAAGAACGGGGTTGCCGAGCGGCAGGTGCGCCGGGCGCTCCAGGCGCAGGACCCGGCGCTGATCGCAGACGGCGGTATCGCCGGAAAAAGCGTGGCGTTGCAGAACCTGTCGACATACGAGCGGATCGTCCTCGATGACGGCACGCACGCAGCAACGGAAACGCCCGAGGGCCGTTATGCCTGTGCCTTGGCCGCGCAGATCGCCCGGTTCCAAAGCCGGTTGGCCGCGGAGATCTTCGACGATTGGACCAGGCCCGGGGGATTCCGCGAGGTGGTGCTCGGCGCCGCCGGCGGCAATGCGCACTACACCGGTGCCGACCAGCCGGCCACCGATTTCCTGAAGAGTCTGACGGGAACCCTGGACATCGCAATCCAACTCAAGCTGGAACATCCGCTCGGCCGCGATCTCGCCGGTGCACGGCCGAAGCTGGCGGAAAACTGGCGCAGTGCCCGCTCGCTCGACAACATCGCCGCCAATCTTGAAACGGCACAGGCCCTCTATGAAACAGCCGGGAGCTTTGGCGACTTGTTGTCGGCGGCGGGTGCGGATGCGCTCGATATGGGGCTGCGGCAAAGCTTTGCCGACGTTATCGAGATGGTTCGCGGGGTTGGTGTGCCGCTTCATACGGCGGTTGGTCAGGCCGACCAGCGCACCCTGATCCTGGCCATCGTGGAGAAGCTGAAAAACCTGCGCCTGGTGATCGCAGGACCGGTGGCCGACGAGATCGGTTTGATCGTCGGTTTCAATGCCACCGATGGGGACTGACATGCCGCTGGGCCGCCGTGCCTTCCTGTCGGCCGTGGGCGGCGGTCTTGCCGCGGCGGCAGGTCTTTCCCCTGGCACCGGCCGGGCTGGCCCTGTTGCGGCGCTCATCGGTTGCGGTGCCGAAGAGGATGGTCGATTTGTCGCGGCCGGACTGGATCTGGGTGGGACGGTCGCATTCCAGCTTTCGCTGCCGTCACGCGGGCACGGCGCCGCGTTCTGCCGAACGCGTTTTGAAACGGTCGTTTTCGCCCGCCGGCCCGGCACGTTTGCGGCCGTCGTAGATGCCGCCTCCGGCGGGCTCCGGCATTGGATCGAGGCGGTACCCGGCCGGCACTTCTATGGTCACGGCGCATTCTCAGCCGACGGCAGCACGCTGTTTGCGACCGAGAACGACTATGCCGCCGGCCGCGGCGTTCTGGGCGTCTACGACGCGGCCGACCGGTACAAGCGGCTCGGCGAGTTTCCGAGCCATGGCGTCGGACCGCACGAGGTGCGGCTGATGCCCGATGGGGTGACCCTGGCCGTTGCCAATGGCGGTATCCGCACCCATCCGGACCATGATCGCGAGAAGCTGAATCTCGAGTCTATGGCGCCCAATCTGTCGTTCGTGGAGGCGCGGACCGGAGCGCTGATGGGGCAGGCAGGCCTGGCGAAGCCGCTGCACAAGCTCTCGATCCGCCATATCGACGTCAATCGCCGTGGCCGGGTGGCGGTGGCGATGCAGTACGAGGGTGACCGGCGCGATGCCGTGCCACTGGCCGGGTTCTGCGATGCGGGGGGTGAAATTCACCTGCTCCATGCGCCCGCTCCCAACGAACGGCGCCTGCGCCAATACACCGGCAGCATCGCCTTCGATACGTCCGGAGAGGTCCTTGCGGTGTCGAGCCCGCGCGGCCACGTCGTGACGTTCTGGGATGCCGGGACCGGCGCGTATCTTCGTCAGATCGAGGCAACGGATACCTCGGGGGTCGTCCGCACCGGCACCCCGGGCACATTTCTGGTCACCGGCGGCGACGGGGCGATCCGACTCGCCGAGGCCTGGACCGGCGCCAGCACGGCCCTCCGTGCGCCGAACAGGCAGCTTCGCTGGGACAACCATCTCTACCCCATGGCCGAACCGATATCCTGAGTTCGATCACGATCATTTGAACCAAGGCTAGCCCTCCCAGCCGCCGCGAGATCATCAAGATATCCCGCGCCTCCGCGCCCGCCACAGGGACGCCCACTTGCCGTATGAACGGCTGAATTGCCGCCGGCCCGCCGGAGGGACCGCCATTATTCCCACAACCTCCCCTTTGACTGGCGGCAAACCGGGCCTAGACTGTGCCCATGGCGAATCTGTTTCAGACCCTGCTGCGGCCGGATCAGGAAGAAGACACGGACCGGTCCGAAGTGGCCAAGGCCGCGAACCTGCTGCAAATCGGCGAGTTCCAGTTGTTACAACTCGCCTATTTCGAGTGGCATGGTCACGAGCTGCGGGGCAATAAGTGCGACGAAATTTTTCGCCTCTATATGGTTCAGAGCAGGGTTCCGGCCTGGGCCCGCTCCTATGCCAAGCGTATTTCCCATATAGCCGAGCTTGGCGGCCTCGACGATCACGACCCCGCCTATCACCGCTATGACAGTGAATACTACAAGGCGCTGCCGCGGGGCGTTCGGCGGCTGGCGATTGCCGTGTGTTGCATCGCTTTCGCCGTCTTCGGGGCGATCTTTTTCAGCACCCTGGTGCCCCAGGCGGGGACATCGCTTCTGCCGCCATTTTTCAACGAAAAGGAACTTACCCCTGCCAAACCCAGCGCGCTTCGCGGGTCATAGCCTTCATATGGGCAGGCGTGCGGTGATAGCGCCGGGGTTGGGACGGGTTGAGCCGCGAGGCCGCCGTGTTTGAGTTCGCCGGTGAGTGGGAAACGCCGATCAACTACCTGTTTCTGGCGGCGACCGCGGTCATTGCCTTGCACGGCATCACCTTCCGCACGGAGGAGGGCAAGACCGACGCGGTGCGGTTGCTCTTCGGCTGCATCGCCGCGGTGTTCTTCATGATGGTCCTGTTCCAGGACGTGCTCGGGGTGATGCGCTTCGGCTGACTCGCCCGGCCGGCAGTCTTGACCGCGGCCGGCTCAGGGCTTGTACATGCGCTGCATGTCGTCGATTTCCGGGATCCGCAGTAGGCGTTGATCCTCGGGCAGCTTCAATTGCTCATAGAGGTACTGGGCGCGTTTGCGCACCGAGGATACGCCCGTCGAGCCGTAGAGAATCTTGTGGACCACATCGGGGCCCGAAACCGCCCCTTCATCGGTCCGCAACGCCTCGATATAGCTGTCCAACGCGTCCTGATACTTGCCCTGGCGGTCATAGACGATCCCACGGTTGGCATAGGCGGCCGCCAAGGTTCCTTTGCCGGTTGAATCGTCCTCTACCAGCGTATCCTCGAGAAAGCGGATCAGATGCTGGTATTCGGCGATGGCTTCGTTATAGCGCTCGGTCTGGGTGAAGACCACGGCCCGGCCCATGATCGCGCCGCGGTGGTTCGGCGCTTCCTCCAGGGCGCGATCAAAATTCTCCAGGGCTTCGTCATACTTGCCGTCGCCCAGCCGGATGTCGCCCTTGCGCACGTAGTAATCGCCCGGCGCCCCGGCCGTGAAGAAGTCGTAGCCGAGCGTGAATGCGGCGGCGACGGCCATGGCCAGGATCATCAGAATGATATAGCGGCGGAGAATCGCTGGGTTCATAGGGCGTCCCGGAACAAATAGCTGACGTAGAAGTAGGAAAACACCAGACAGATCAAAGCCGCGGTGAAACCGGCGCGCTTTTTCAGGCGCACCTGATCCGCCGCATCGCCGCCGCCGGAGTTCCGTGCCCGTCGAACATAGAGGATCCAGATCAGGTGGCGAACGGGCACAAACAGCGCTAGGGTTAGGGTGACAGCCCAAAACGGCCAGTATTGATGGATAAATATGCTGGACATGTCCCGCTACGCTGAGAGGTTACCCGTTATCCTTTAGGATGCGGATCGTAGCAAACTTTGCGGCGCTGGCAACCGATCAGCCAGCCGGTCAACTCAGCCGCTCAACCACGGGCAAAAAAAGGGGGGGAGGCTAGCCTCCCCCCGCGCAATTTTTTGATTTGCTTGATTTTCGGCTGACGCCTATTCGGCGGGGCCGGCTGGCTGCAAGCTCGTATCACCGATATCCTCGATCAGGGCCTGTACCTCGCGATCGGGCAAGGTCGACAGTTCCATCTTGTAGGCCAGGAACCACATCATGCCGACGCCGAGGAGCCAGAAGAGAATCTGCCAAGCCCAGATCGACGGCATGCCGAACGTCCAAGTGGTGGAATCGCCCGGAGTGCCAAAGATGGTGTTGCCGATCACGGCGCCGGGGCCGATGCCGAAGAACAACCATCCCAAGGTGATCGCCCAAGCGACCGGGATCAGCTTCTGCTTGTCGACCGACAGGCCGGCATGCTCGCGCAGGAAGTTGTGAAACTTCATGCGGTGGGTCAGTGCACCCTGATCCTGAGTCGCTGCCGAAACCACCACGCAGACCGCTACGTTGAAGATGATGCCCCAACCGGCGGAATGAATGGTCCACGGCCAACGGCCCCAGAGATCGATACCGACGTCTTGGAGCAGACCCAAGCCGAAACTCTCGGTGAAGATGACGCCGAGCAAGCCGGCCGCCAAGCCCCATGTCGCACCCGCACGGGTGATCCACGGAATCCAGCATATCGCCGCCAATGCCGGCCACATCTGGAAGCCGAAAGCCACCGCCAAGCCGCCCAGCAGAACCAGGGCGTCCTTCGAGAAGGTGGCGACCGTCAGTGCCGACAGAACGATAAAGGCAACGCCCAGACGCCCAGCCAGCTTCTGCGTGGCGTGCGAGGCTTTCGGATTGATGTAGTGCTTGTACAGATCGCGCGTGAGCATGGCGCCCGCGGTCGACATGTACGCGGCCCCCGTCGACTGCATCGCCGCCAGGGCGCAGACGGCCAACAGGCCGACCAGCCACGGCATCGAATCGGCGATTTGGTTGAAGTAGTAGGGGACCAGCCCATCCGGGTTCTTCGATATGATATCGCCCGGCAGCACGTTGGAAATCGCCAGCCCTGCCTCGGTCACCGCCGGGTTAGCACCCAGAAGATGCGCGCCCATGCCCTGGAAGGCGGTGAAGAAGAACAGGATCAGGCCGATGCCGAAGGACGAAGCCCACACCTGCTGCGGTGCGAAGGGCTTTGGATCTTTATTGCCGAACGCCCACATGGAGAAGGCCGGCGCCGACTGAATGCCCATGAGGGCAAACATGTAGGTCAGCACCATGACACCGGTCCACAACCCGCCGACCGGTGTTTCCTTGCCCAGACCGGCGGTGAATTGGATCACACCGGGGATGGCGAAGTAGGCATTGTGGCCATCCGGGGTCATACCCCACTTGCCGACGTCGGTGGCCGCCAGACGGGCGAAGCCTTCGTTGAGGGCCGACCAGCCGCCGGCAAGATCCAAGGCGATCAAACCGGTGATGACGATGCCCAACCCCAGCAAGATACACTGCACCGTATCCACATAAGCCACGGCGCGCAGACCGCCTGAAGCCACATAGACCAGCACCACCAGCGACAGCACCCACATGCCGAGATCTTCGGAGATCAGGCCGTCAGTGAGCACATTGAAGAGGTAGCCGGAAGCGCCGAGCTGCACGCCCAGATAGGGGATCGAGAACAACAGTGCCACGATCACGGTCAGGATGCGGATGGCATCGCCCTTGAAGTAGTCGGACAGCATTTCGCCTGGGGTGACATAGCCAAACCGCTTACTCAGCATCCATTGGCGTTTCAGGAAAAACACGCCGGTGAAGGGAATGGTGATCGTATAAAAGGATGCGTAGGCGTACTGGAAGCCGTCCCGATACACCAGTCCCGGATGGCCCATGAAGGTCCAGCCGGAGAACGAGGTGGCGGTCGCCGCCAGGATGAACACCCACATCGACAGCGTCCGGCCGGCGATGAAGTAGTCGCTCGCGGTCTTCGCCCTTTGCGCCGATTTGATGCCCCAGAAAATGCAATAGGCCCAATACAGCGCGACGAAGACGAACAGCCAAATAACTTTCGGTGCCAAGGCTTTGCCCTCCCAATTGTACCGCTCCGTGGCGGGGCGGATCTTTTGCAGCCGATCCACTTAGCCGTGGATTCTTGACGATTTAGAGGCTCATACAGGGCCTCGCCCTGCAACACTGAGCCCACTTGGACGTAAAACTTTCCACGAACCCGGAGGCCGGTCAACAATCGACCCGGTGAGTCCCCGGCGGATTGCAAATTTTGTGACAAACATACAATATTTTTTGTAATATCTGTCAATCGACGGCGCCAGGATGGGGACGGATAGCCGTGGCCATGCGGTTAGGCAACAGACTCCGGCGTTTACGCCAGCGCTCTGAGGACACTCAGGCGGTCATGGCCGGCCGCTTAGGTATCTCGCCCAGCTATCTGAATTTGATCGAGAACAACCGGCGCCCGCTGACCCCGGCGCTGCTCGGGCGGCTGGTTGATGTGTATGGGGTCGAAGAGCAGGTCTTTCTGGCGGATGCCCCGGCGCGGCTGCGCGCGGAATTGACGGAAATCGTCGGCGATCCGCGGTTTCCGGGGCCGCGACTCGACGACCGGGCGCTGACCGAACTGGCCATCGCCATGCCCGAAGCCGGGCGGGCCCTGGCCGCCGTCACTCAAGCCTATTTGGCCGCCCGCAAGGAGGCGCGCAGCTTGGCCGAGCGCCTGGCCGGCGACCCTTTCCTGGCCGCCGCGCGGCACAACTTGCTCACCCGCCTGACCTCCATTCGGTCGTATTCGGAAATTTTACGGGACAATGTGGATCTGGAGGCCGCGCGGCGGCAGCGATTCGCGGGCGTGCTGGTGGACGAGAGCGAGCACCTCACGAACCTGGTGAACGAGGTGTTCGCCTTCCTGGCCGATGAAGGGACGCCGGGGCTGGTTCCGGCGGCCACGCCGGAAGTGGCGGTTGCCGACCTGGTGCGCGCCCGCAACAACCATTTCCCGGATCTGGAACAGGCCGCCGATGCCCTGCGCCTGGCGCTGAGACCGTCACCGTCACCCTCGGGCCTGCATGCCGCCATGGTCGAGGCATTGCGCCGCGATCACGGCGTGCGGGTCCATAGTGCCGAGGCTGATCTGGCGGGGGCGGGTGCAGAGCAGACGGAACCGGGCCAACCGGGGGATACCCTGGTCATCCCCGAGACGTTGCCCCGGGAAAGCCATGTCTTTCGGGTGGCCCGCCACCTGGCGCTCCTGGCCTGCCGCCCGGCGATCGAGGCGCGTCTGGCCGAAGCTGGCGCCATGCCGCCGGAAAAAGCCGAGTTGTATCGGCAGTATCTTGGCGGTTATGTGGCCGGAGCCCTGATCATGCCCTACGAGCCGTTCCGCCGGGCCGCCAGCGCGACGCGGCATGACCTGGAGCGCCTGCAGCACCGGTTTGATGCCAGCTTCGAGCAGGTTTGCCATCGGCTGGCCACCTTGCAGCGCCCCGGCGCCGTGGGCGTTCCGTTCCACTTCGTCCGCATCGATATTGCCGGCAACGTGCGCAAAAGCTTCAGCGCCTCCGGCCTGCATATTCCCCGCTATGGCGGCCTGTGCCCCCGATGGAACGTCCACCTGGCCTTTCTCAATCCCGGTTGCATCGACACTCAGATCGTCCAACTCCCGGACGGGAGCCGGTATGCGTTTGTCGCCCAAGCCTTGATTAAACCGGGGAACGGCGGCCGCGAGCCGCGCAGCCATATAGCGGTGGCCATCGGTTGCGACATCTCTTTTGCACCACGCCTGATCTATGCCGATGGGCTGGTGCTCGACGATGCGGCACATGATGTGCCCGTGGGCTTGAGCTGCGGCCAGTGCCCGCGCCACGACTGCGCCCAGCGGGCCGAACTATCGCTCGGCGGGACTTGGCCAATGACAACAGCCGCCGGTCCGCAGTAGTGTGCGTTGAGGACCGGCACCAACAAGGCCCAGCAAAATGGGCATCCGGGCCGTTTGCCGCGCCGCCCGGGGGAGGCCAGGAGAAGGCCGGAGGGAGGATGGCGAGGAGGCTGTTGACATGACCCAGCGCGTGCTGGTCGTCGAGGACGAGCCGAATATCCTCGATTCACTGAGTTTCCTGATGAAACAGGCGGGCTTCGATGTGCGCCTGGCCCGCGATGGCGACGCCGCGATCCGCATGATCGAGAGCGCGGCGCCAGATCTCGTGCTTCTGGATATCATGCTGCCGCGCCGGGATGGCTTCGACGTCTGCCGGGCCATCCGCGCCAATCCCAACTGGAAGGATGTGCGCATTGTCATGCTGACCGCCAAGGGGCGCGAGCCGGACCGGCTCAAGGGCATGCAATTGGGTGCCGACGATTACATCACCAAGCCCTTCTCGAACCGCGATATCGTCGAGCGGGTTCACCGGATCCTCGGCGAAGGCAGTGGCCGCGTGGCGCCGGCCGGCCAACTGGACGGTTAACGCCCCATGCCTCCCCCCGGCGCCACGCGAGACTGGTCGATCGTCACGTTTCTTTTAGCGATCCTGGCGTTCAATCCGCCGGTTCTGACGATCTTCAGCGTCGAGGTGTTCCTGTTCGGCATTCCGTTGCTCTATCTGTATCTGTTTGCTGTTTGGGTGACGATTGTCGCCATGGTCGCCTGGATCGCCAATGCGGGCGGGCCGGACGCCGGCGAGGACCGCGATCGTGCAGCGCATAGGTCCCGGCATGCTCAGTAGCTGGGTCATCCTGCTGGTCGCGGCGGCCTATCTCAGCCTGCTGTTTGCTATCGCCTATTATGGCGACAAGCGCGCCGATGCCGGGCGCAGCATTATTGCCAACCCATACATCTATGCTCTGTCGATCGCGGTCTACTGTACGTCGTGGACCTTTTACGGCAGCGTCGGCCGCGCCGCCTCCACCGGTATTGGCTTTCTGCCTATTTATTTAGGCCCGACTCTTACCTTCGTGCTCTGGGGTTTCGTGCTGCAGAAGATCATCCGCATCTGCAAGGCGCACCGGATCACCTCCATCGCCGACTTCATCTCGTCGCGTTACGGCAAGAGCACGCGTCTGAGCGTGCTGGTGACCCTGATTGCCGTGGTCGGCATCATGCCGTACATCTCGCTACAGCTTAAGGCGGTTTCCACCAGCTTCAACGTGCTGGTGCAGTATCCGGAACTGGTCATGCCGCCGGTCTCCAGCCGGGTGCCGGTGCTGGCCGATACGGCCTTTTTGGTGGCTTGCCTGATGGCCATGTTCGCCATCCTGTTCGGCACCCGGCACATCGACGCCAGCGAGCATCACGAAGGCATGGTCGCGGCCATCGCCTTCGAATCGGTGGTCAAGCTGGTGGCGTTCCTGGCGGTCGGCATCTTCGTGACCTTCGGTTTGTACGACGGTTTCGGCGACCTGTTCGCCGCCGCCGCCCAGGTGCCGCAGGCCGCCAACCTGTTCACCGTCGACGGCGGCGCCAGCTATGGCCAGTGGATGACCCTGATGGTGCTGTCCATGGCGGCGATCATCTGCCTGCCGCGGCAGTTCCAGGTGACCGTGGTCGAAAACGTCAACGAGGAACACTTGAAAAAGGCCGTCTGGCTGTTCCCGCTGTATCTGCTGGTGATCAACATATTCGTACTACCGATCGCCATCGGCGGCATATTGCATTTTCCGGACGGCAGCGTCGATGCCGACACCTTCGTTCTGACCCTGCCCATGGCCGAGAAGCGCGAGGGCTTGGCCCTGTTCGCCTTCATCGGCGGCCTGTCCGCCGCCACCGGCATGGTCATCGTCGCGGCCATCGCGCTCAGCACCATGATCTGCAACGACCTGGTCATGCCGGCGTTGCTGCGCTTGAGTTGGCTGCGCCTGACGGCGCGCGGCGATCTCAGCCGCCTGCTACTGACTATCCGGCGTGGCAGCATCATCCTCATTCTCATGCTCGGCTATGCCTACTACCGCTTCATCGGCGAATCCGCCGCCCTGGTGACCATCGGGCTGGTGTCCTTCGCCGCCGCGGCGCAATTCGTCCCGGCGATGATCGGCGGCATCTACTGGAAGGGCGGCACCCGCTCCGGCGCCATGACTGGCCTGTCGCTGGGCTTCGCCGTGTGGATCTACACCCTGCTGCTGCCGTCCTTCGCCCGATCCGGCTGGCTGCCGGCGGAGTTCATCGAAACGGGCGCCTTCGGCATCGCCTTGCTTAGGCCGCACGAGTTGTTCGGTTTGACCGGCATGGACAGCCTGTCGCACGCGGTGTTTTGGAGCCTGTTCCTGAACATCGGTGGGTATGTCATCGGCTCGCTGCTCAGCCGGCAAAGCGCCATCGAGCGCATTCAGGGGACGCTGTTCGTCGATGTCCTGACCCATTCGGGCGCGCACGGCGGTTCGCGCTTTTGGCGCGGCTCGGCGACCGTGACGGATCTGCGGGCGTTGCTGGCGCGTTTCATCGGCACGCTCCAGTCGGATCACGCCTTGAACAACTATGCCCGCGCCCGCGGCCTGAACCTATCCAAGCTGCGCGAAGCGGATGCCAGCCTGGTCAGTTTCGTGGAGCGCCTGCTGGCCGGCGCCATCGGCGCCGCCTCGGCGCGGGTAATGGTGGCCTCGGTTGCCAAGGGCGAGGTGGTCGGCCTGGACGAAGTCATGAAAATTCTCGACGAAACCTCGCAAGTGATCGAATACAGCCACGGCCTGGAGCAGAAATCCCGTGAATTGCAGGCGACCACGGCGGATCTGCGCGCCGCCAACGAGCGGTTGCAGGAGCTGGACCGGTTGAAGGACGACTTCCTGTCCACGGTCAGTCACGAGTTTCGCACACCGCTCACTTCCATCCGCTCGTTCAGTGAAATCCTGGGGGATCATCCGGAGTTGGATCAGGCCCAACGGGAGAAATTCCTCAAGATCATCGTCAAGGAGAGCGAACGGCTGACCCGGCTGATCAACGAGATCCTCGATCTGGCCAAGATGGACGCCGGGCGCATGGATTGGCAGATGTCCGACATCGACCCGCGCCCGGTCATCGAGGACGCCCTGGCCGCCACCAGCGGCCTGTTCGCCGAACGATCCATTCGCCTGGATGTGGCGCTGGCCGATGGCCTGCCGGCCGTGCATGCCGACCGGGACCGGCTGATGCAGGTGATCGTCAATCTGCTGTCGAACGCGGTGAAGTTCTGCGACCGGAATCTGGGTCATGTCATTGTTGCCGCCGACTCCCGGCAGGGGCGCCTGCACATCCGGGTCATCGACAACGGCCCCGGCGTGCCGCCCAACGACCGGCAGCTGATCTTCGAGAAATTTCAAGAATCCCGCGAGAAGCTGGCCGACAAGCCGCGCGGCACCGGCCTCGGCCTGGCCATCTCGCGGCAGATTGTCAAGTTTTTCGCCGGCGACATATGGGTCGAGGACGCGCCCGGTCATGGTGCCGCCTTTTGCTTCAGCATTCCCCACACGGGCCGGGCGATGCCCGAAGCCAGCGCCATGCCGCGTGAGGAGATGGTCTGATGCGATCGAACTCTTGCCCGCGGCGCTGGATTTGAGACGCCGGCGGTTTCGTGCAATCCCAGACCAAAATCTTTTCCCAGTTGGTCCGCGATTACATGCGGACCTCGCCAGTGGTCGTGCCGGAGGATACCAAGGTGGTCGATCTGCTCGGCCGCATGGGCGCGGCCAAGGCGACGTCGGCCCTTGTGATCGATGGCGTTGGGCGATTGACCGGCATCATCACGGAACAGGATATCACCCGTCGCGTGGCTTTACGCTGTAGCGGCGGCGAAGGCGTGCCCTCGGTCATGACCGCGCCGGTGGAAACCGTCGGTGCCGACGACTATCTCTTCACGGCCATTGCCCGCATGCGCCGCTTCGGCTGGCGGCAGATGCCGGTGGTCGATGCCCAGCAAAGGCCGGTCGGCGCCATCGCCTTGGCCGATGCGTTGACCATCGCCGCCGACCAGGTGATCCGGCAGATCGACCGCATCGCTCATGAAGGCACGCTTGATGGGTTGCGCGAGATCAAGGCGGCGCAGGTCGATGTGGCATCAGACTTGCTGGCCGACAATGTTCCAGCGCCGGAGATTCAGGCCCTGATCACGAATATCAACTGCGATATTCACCGCCGCGTGGTCGATGCCGCGATGGCCGCCATGCGCGGCGAGGGGTTGGGCGATCCGCCGGTGCCGTTCGCCGTGATCGTCATGGGTTCCGGCGGGCGCGGCGAGAATTACCTGTTTCCCGACCAGGACAACGGCTTCATCCTGGACGACTACCCCGACGCGGAGCACGGCCGGATCGATGGCTATTTCATCGAGCTGGCCGAGCGCATGACCCGCGATCTGAATGTAATCGGCCTGCCTCTCTGCAACGGCTATGTAATGGCCACAAACCCGCTGTGGCGCAAGACCCGCAGCCAATGGCAGGAACAGCTCCGCATTTGGGGGCGGCGGCGCAGCACCATCGCCATCCAGCTCTCCGACATTTTTTTCGATTTCGTCGGGGTCAGCGGCCGGCTGGACTTCGCCCACGAGCTGCGCCGGCACGCCAACGATCTCATCGGGTCCAATCCCGCATATCTGCGGGGCATGGAGCACGAGATCCATGAGCAAGGCGTGGCGCTGGGATGGTTCGGCCGCTTTCTGACCGAGAAGGAGAAGCCCGAGCATAAGGGCGAGATCAATTTGAAACACGCCGGCACCATGCCCCTGGTCGGCAGTATCCGCCTGCTGGCGCTGCGCGCGCGAATCGCCGCTACCTCGACCCTGGCGCGTATGGCCGCCCTGTACCAGGCCGGTGTTCTTTCGGATGACGAGCAGGATTATCTAAGTGGCGCCTATCGGCATATTTCGCACCTGTTGCTGCGCGCGCAGCTGGCCGACTTCAAGGCCGGGCGCACCGTGGGCAACTATGTTCATCCGGACACGTTGACCGAACGCGAAAAGAAGATTCTGGTGGATTCATTGCGCGCCATCGATGGGCTGCAGAGGCGAATCCACGCGGAGTTCACGGCCGACGTTTTTTAGAGGATCGAGGGGCGGGGCGTAGGGCATGTTGCGCGGTATTTTGTTTGGCATGGCGGCGGCGGCGGTGATTGTCTTTGCCGTCTGGGTGGCCGCGACACCACCAGGATTGAGCTTGACCCTCGGCGGCCGCGAAATTCTCTTCGCTGGACTGCTTGCGTTTTCCGGCCTGGCCCTGTGGCACTCGATAACGCAGGCGGTTCATCATGGGCAGCGGTTGCGGCGCCTGCGCGACGACCTGGCCGCCATGGCCAAGGATAGCAACGCCGTCCCGCCGCGCTGGAAGCTGGAAGACGTGGGCCAGGAGTTGGCGGGCATCCATGCCGCCCTGGTCGATCTGGCGGTCGCCCGCGCCGGCGAGCGCGCGGTGCCCGACCTTCGCTTGAATGCCGTACTGGCGTCGATCTCGGATGCCATGGTGGTGATCACCGATCGGGGTCAGGTCAGCCTGGTGAACCATGCCGCCAAGACGGCCCTGGATGCGGAACGGGTGCGCGTCGGCACCTCGGTCTTCGCCTCGCTGGAGCGCGAATCCGTGACCGCCGCCGTGGATCAGGCTCGGCGCAGCGGCCAGCCGGTGATGGTGGAGCTGCGCACCGTCGCCGGGGCCGCGTTGCCGGCCCGGGTCGCCGACCTGGCCGGGCATGCGGGTGCCATCATCGTTTTTTCCGCCGAAGGTGCCGAACATCGGGCGGAAATCGAGCACGATCTGGAACTGCACGATCAGCCGCCGCGGCCGCGGCCGGTGACGGCGGCACTGGCCTTGTTCGATCTGCCGGTCACTGTGCTGGATACCGAGACCACCGGTTTGGATGTGACCCAGGACCGCATCCTGTCGATCGGTGCCGTGCGTCTGCATGGGCCGCGCATCTACCGCAGCGCCGCCATGGATCGCCTGGTCCAGCCGGGTTGCGATATCCCCCCCCAGTCCACGGCGGTGCATGGCATCACCGATGCCATGGTCGCCGATGCCGAGGCTTTTCCGGCCGTCTTTGCCCGGCTGGCGTCGTTGATCGAGGGGACCGTGCTGGTCGGCCACAACCTGGCCTTCGACATCGCCATGCTGCGCAGCGAATGCCACCTGGCGGGCATCGCCTGGCCCGATCCGCCGAGCCTGGATACCCTGGTGCTGGCCGCCGCCCTCGATCCGGATAGCACCGATCACACCCTGGACGGACTGGCGGAGCAGATGAGCGTCGACGTGCGGGGGCGGCATACGGCCTTGGGCGATGCCCTGGTGACGGCCGAGATCTATGCGCGCATGCTGCCCCGTTTGGCGGCGATGGGGGTAACCACCTTCGGCGCCGCGCAAACCTTTTCCGGGCGGGCCAAGCACTTCACCGACCGGCAGCGGGCAGCGGGCTGGTAAACTCCGTTCCCGGCCGTCTCACCGGCGGCTTTGCGTCCACCCCGCCAGTGCGCTAGAACCGTGCCGCCCGGCGCCGGTCTTCCTGCCGCCGGAGTCGCCAAGAAACCTTGCTTCTGGATATGGAACGTGTTGCAGCCAAGGCGCCACAAACCAGCCTGAATAATTTCCGGCATTGCACCAGTCATCTCCCGAAACAGGGGTGCGGACGAGTTTGACTCGGTGACCAACCACCTCCATCGTGGACGCGGCTAGGCAGGGCCGGGTGATACCAAGCAGTTTACTTCCCAATGAGCACAGAGCCAGAGACCAAGACCCAAGTGAGCTTCGGCCTGACCGAGGGACTGGTGGTCGCTGGCATTCCGGCTGTCGGCTATTGGTTGGCCTATTTATACGAGCTTGGCTACAGCCGATTCTTTAGAATCCCAGTGTCATACATTCGCGTCGACCTCGGCACTGTTATTGGTGCAACACTTGGAATGCTTGGTAGTTTGATGTTTGTTTACATATTCGTCAGCGTACTATTTATTAGCATCTGGAATTACATAAATAAAACAATACGTTATAATTTAATTCACCTCATGATGATTACGCTGTTCTTTACTGTGATGGGAATTATTGCCCCACGTAATTCATACATTGCAATATTTATTTTTTGGCTTTTCTTTGTTTTTGTGGAATTCGGCTACCCTCTTATCACGCAGAGAAAAACCAAGGGATACATTAATAAAATCCAGGCTCAACAGGACCTTGACTCTACTGCGGGCACACTAACCAACATTATCATGACGCGGAGCCCAAGGATATTTGCTTTGGTTTTTCTGCTTTATCTTTTT
>DASWJP010000103.1:0-3690 GCA_036397065.1 Kiloniellales bacterium
CGCGGCACCTCGGCCGGTGCCGTGCGGGCGGGCGCCGGCGGCTCCGATCCGCGGACCCGGCGTTTGCTCCGCCATTCGCGGAAGTTGGCTTGCAGCATGAGGGCGCTTGGGGTCACGACCAAGGTTAAGACCGTGGCAAACGACAGGCCGAAGGCAATGGCCGTGGACAACTGCGTCCACCACTGGGTGGAAGGCGCCCCGATCAGAATGCCACGAGTCGCGAAATCGAGATTGATTCCCAAAACCATCGGCATCAGGCCGAGGATGGTCGTGATCGTCGTCAGCATGACCGGCCGCAATCTTTGCGCGCCGGTGCGCATGATGGCCTCCAGCGGTGACGCGGACACAGCCCTCAGCCGGTCGTAGGTATCGATCAGCACGATGTTGTTGTTGACGACGATGCCGGCCAGGGCGATGACGCCGATGCCCGACATGACGATGCCGAACGGCTGGTTCGTGATCAGCAGGCCAAGCATGACCCCGACCGTCGACATGATGACCGCCGACAGGATGAGGAAAGCGCTGTAAAAACTGTTGAACTGAGTCACCAGGATGATTGCCATCAGGAAGATGGCAACCACGAACGCCTTCAATAGGAAGGACTGCGCCGCGGCCTGTTCTTCGTCTTCGCCCTTGAAATCGATGTGTATGCGCGGGTCCATATTGGCGTTGGCCAGCCACTGGCGCATTTCACGCGCCTTGTCGTCCACCAGCAATCCGGGGGCCACGTCCGCCTTGACGGTCATGGCCCGATACCCGCCGACCCGGTGGATCAGTCCGGTTCTCAGCTTCGCCTGCTTGATGACGAAGTTGGAAATCGGGACCAGCCCGGTGTCGGTCTGGATGCGTATATCATCCAGATGTTCGATGTTTCGATAGGCGCGGGGCAGGCGGGCGACGATATCCACCTCTTCGTCGCTGTGGTCAGGCCGGTATTCGCCCAGCTGGGTGCCATTGGTCAGCATGCGCACATAGGAGCCGATGAGCGTGACGTCAGCGCCAAACTTCGCCGCCTGCGCCCGATCCACCCGCAACTCCCATTCGATGCCGGGTGGCGAGCGGCCATCCTCCACGTCGACGAAGCCGCCCAACTCGTTCATGGCGGCGGCGATGCGCAGAGCCGCTGGTTCGATCAGCGTCGGATCGGTCGCCGAGATCTGCAGTTGGATCGGCTTGCCGACCGGCGGGCCGGCCTCCTGCTGGCGGGGCTCGACGATGACGCCGGCCAATGATGCCGACCGTTCGCGGATGTCCGCCAAGATATCGTCGGCCGGGCGGCGCAGGAACCAGTCGGTGAACTCGATCTGAATGGTGCCGACCAGGTCCTCGGGCTCTTCCTGCTGAACGCCCGATTCGGCGACGCTGAAGGAATAGACCGAGTGAATTTCCCCCTTTTCCCGCACCAAATCGAGAATCTTGTTTTCGACCTGGCGCAACAGGGCATCGCGCTCGTAAATCGACAGATTGCCCCGGGCATGCACCTGCAAGGCGGCATTCTCGGGTTCCACGTCCGGGAAGAATTCGACCCCGCGGCCGAACATGCCATAGGCCACCTGGGCGCCGATCAATGCCGCCACGGCCAGAAGCATGATCTTGCCCGGCCGGCGCAAGGCGAATTGCAGCACTTTCAGATAGGCGCCGGTCGCGCCCTTGATTTCGTTCAAATCGCCGCCTTCGCCCGCCGCCATGGCGCGCATGGTCGCCGGATCGACCGCACCGCCGGGCTTGCCGACCTGGGCGCCCAGGGTGGGGATGAAGATCAGCGCCGTCACCAGCGATGCAGTCAAGGTGGCGATCAAGGTGATCGGCAGGTATTTCATGAATTCGCCGACCACACCCGGCCAGAACATCAGCGGCAGGAATGCCGCCAGGGTGGTGGCGGTCGAAGCGGTGATCGGCCAGGCCATGCGCTTGGCGGCAAGGGCATAGGCGACCTTGCGCGTCTCGCCCTCGATCATTTTGCGGTCGGCGTATTCGGTCACGACGATGGCGCCATCGACCAGCATGCCAACCGCCAGGATCAGGCTGAACAGCACCACGATATTGATGGTGAACCCGAGCGCCGCAAGAACCAGAATGCCGGTCAGGAACGAAGTCGGGATGGCCACGCCGACCAAACCGGCGGAGCGCACGCCCAACGCGGCCACGATCACCACCATGACCAGAAGAATGGCGCTGAGCACGTTATTCTGCAGATCTCCCAGCATGGTGCGAATATCGCTGGACCGGTCCTGGTTGAAGGTGACGACCACCTCCGGTGGCCAATCCGCCCGTTCGGCGTCGACCACCGCGCGAATGGCGGCGATGGTATCGATGATGTTCTCGCCGGTGCGCTTGGACACCTCCAAGGCAATCGCCGGCTGGCCGTTGATGCGGGCAAAGCTCTCCGGATCGCGGAATGTCGGGCGCAGGGTGGCTATATCGCGTATCCGCACCACGGCATCGCCGTTGACCCGCACGGGCATGTCGAGAATGTCATCGACGTTCTCGAACAGGCCTGGCACTTTGATGGCGAAACGGCCCAGGCCGGTGTCCATGGAGCCGGCGGCAACCACCCGGTTCGATCGGGACACGGATTCGATGATATCGCCGGCGTTCAGGCCATAGCTTTCGATGATCATCGGATCGATGAGCACCTCGATCAGTTCGTCGCGGTCGCCCGTGATCTGCGCCTTCAGCACGCTGGTCAAGCCTTCGATCTGGTCCTGCAGGCGCCGCGCCAGTCGCAGCAGCGTCCGTTCCGGCACGTCGCCCGACAGGGCGACCACCAGCACCGGGAACAGGCTCAAATTGATCTCGTGCACGGTCGGCTCGTCGGCATCGTCCGGCAGTTCGGGCTTGGCCAGATCGACTTTCTCGCGCACGTCGGCCAGGGCCTTGTCGCCGTCGAAGCCCGCCGTGAACTCCATGACCACGTTGGCGCCGCCAAGGAAGGCTGTCGAGCGCATCTCCTTGATGCCCTCGATATTGCGCAGCTCTTTTTCCATCGGCCGGACCAGCAGGCGCTCGGCGTCCTCGGGCGAGATGCCCTCGTGGGTCAGATTGACGTACATGACCGGGATGCGGATATCCGGATCGGATTCCTTGGGCACCGTGACATAGGCGTAAGTGCCGGCGATCAGAATCATGACCAGGGTCGCGAGCACCATACGGGTGCGGCCGATCGCGGCGTCGATCAATGCATTCATGATGGATCGCCCGCGGTGAACGGCGCCAGGGTCATTTCGTCATACGGCTCGACGGTTTGGCCGGCGGTGACGAAATCCTGGCCGACGGTGATGAAGGTCACCCGCTCCGGCAAGCCGGCAATCCACAGGCCCTCGGGCTCGTCGGCGATGATTTGCACCGGAAAAAACTCGACCTTGTTGCCGGGGCCCAGAATCTTGACGCCGACATCGCCGTCATCGGTCAGGGTCAAAATCGCCGGCGAGATGCGATAGGCGAAGATCCGCTCGGCGGGAATCCGGATCTCGGCGGTGATGCCATCGGCGATCAGGCCGGCGGGATTCGAGATTTTCACGTCGATGCGGAATGTGCGCGTGGCCGGATCGGCCTCGTTGGCAACGAAGCTGATGATCCCCTCGGCGCTTTGACCGGTGATCAGGCGTATGCTTGCCGGGCTGCCGACCGTCACGCGCGCCAGACTGCGCTCGCTGATATGGCCGATGGCAAGAATCGGATCCATATCCA
>DASWJP010000104.1:0-12324 GCA_036397065.1 Kiloniellales bacterium
GGCTCGACCGGTTGGAGGCAATTGTGATGCATGTGATGAAGGAAAGCGAAGAATGACACAGAATCTCGCTACAAACAGTGCGACCCTTGCGGTGCCTGATGATAGGAAGGGCCGCTTTGCGACGCTCACCTTCGAACGGGACGTGGCCGCGCCATTGGCCGCGCTGTGGGAGGCATGGACGGCCCCGAGCGCGCGGGCGATCTGGGCTGCGCCATCGCCCACAGTCACCGTGGAGATTTTGGAGGCCGACACCAGGGTGGGTGGTCGCGAGATCTCGCTCTGCAATGTAGAGGGCCAGCCAGACATCCGCTGCGAGAATGGCTGGCTTGCGTTGAAGCCAGCAGTGTGCAGCGTGAACTACGAGGTGATCTCATCCGGAAGCGTGACGCAATCAGTAGCGCTGGTGACGGCGGATATCTCAGGTACGCACGAGCGCAGCCGGTTGGTCGTGACGGTGCAGCTTTCCTCGCTGGCGGAGGACATGGAGGCAGGCTACCGGGAGGGCTTCGGTGCCGGCCTGGACAACCTCGCGGGCGCGGCTGAACGGACTATGGTGCTGCAGCGGGTGATTCACGCGCCGCGATCCATCGTGTGGGGCGCGTGGATGAACCCTGAAACGCTGCCGTTATGGTGGGGGCCGGAAGGCTTCTCCTGTCGCACGAGAAGGATCGATCTGCGCACGGGCGGCGAATGGGTATTCGACATGATCGCGCCCGATGGCACGGTCTTCCCGAACCACCATCTCTATATCGAGGTCCGGCCCGAGGAGAGGATCGGCTACTCGCTGCTATGGGGCGAGAACGGGCCGAAACATGCCGACGCCTGGGCCTCGTTCGAGGATCAGGATGGGGCGACGAAGGTCACGCTGGGCATGGTGCTTAGTTCGGCTGCCGAGTTTCAGGAGGCGAAGGGCTTCGGTGCCGTGGAACTGGGCCTGCAAACTCTGGGCAAACTGGAACGCTTCGTCAAATCCCGATGAACTGCTGCGCCTTGGCAAGCTGATTTCAAGGATCAATTGAGAGGGCTATAACGTAGACGTAGTTCTCCGTTTCGTCGTTTTCGGCCCCCAATTCGTCCAGGCAATCGCCGCTTAAAATCCGTTTGCCCGTGTACCACTTGTGGCGCCAATACAGGGCAGGGATCTGAAGGTTTGTCATTGATCGGTGGGAAAGCGTTTGTAGATCAGCTTGACGAGATCCGGAATGCTGGCTCCCTCGCCGAGCTTCCTGACACAGAACTTCTCTTTTTCCTGCGCCGCCTCGCACATCCCCAGAACCTCTTCCACGAGATCGTGCGGTACGAAGCATATGCCAGCTTCCCCGGCCAGGACCGGATGGACAACCTATTGAGAGCTCACATCTAGGCGCGGTGGCAGATTCCGCCACGCGGTTCCGGACCAGCCTCATATCGCCCCGCGCATTTCGCCAAGCGCGACCTGCCGGGCCTTCAGGTAGTTTCCCGGTGTGTTGCCGTGCATCCGCTTGAAGTGCCGTGTGAAGTGGGTCTGGTCGACAAATCCCACGTCGACCGCGACGCCGGCGATGGGCTCGCCTTGCTTGAGCAACGTGGTGGCGCTCAAGACGCGAATTCGAATCAGCAAGGCGTGGGGGGTGATGCCCAGCTCTTTGCGAAAGGCGCGGATCACCTGAAACGCGCTCCACCCTGAAAGATCGGCCAAGTCTTGAACGGAAACGGCGGAGGAATAGTTCCGCAGCAAATGGCTCAAAGCCCGCGCCACCGGCTTGGAGACCTCGGACCGGTCGAATGCGTCAAGCACAGCCTCGACGTGGGGCCCATGGTGGGGCCCATCCTCGATCCCACGGTCGGCTTGATCGCACAACCTTTGGAGCGGCGTGGGGTGGGGCCGGCTTTGCATTTCTCCCTCTCGCGTGAGCTTTTTATGACGTACTTTCCGCAGCTGCTCACTTATTCTCCATATCACAGGCTATTCGGTGTTGATAAACAATGCCAATTTCCTCAATATAGGTTGAGAAAAACTGATGTCATAAGGGATCATGCTCCGTCTTCCCCCCCTGAATGCCCTGAGAGCCTTCGAATCCGCGGCGCGCCATCTCAGCTTCAAGCGCGCGGCCGAGGAGCTCTGCGTCAGCCCGGGCGCCATCAGCCGCCACATCATCAATCTCGAAGACCACCTCGGCGTGAAGCTTTTTGAGCGCCGGTACCGCCAGGTGCGCCTGACACCGAACGGCACGTCCTATCTCTATGCAACGCACGCCGCCTTTATCGGCATCTCGAACGCGACGAACGCGCTCATGGATGAAGACAGCCAGAAGATGCTGAAGCTGAAGCTGCCGCCGACATGCGCGATTCGCTGGCTGGTGCCGCGCCTGGCCCGGTTTCATGCCCGCCACCCCGATCTCTCGGTCCAGGTGACGACCTCCCACGACGCGGTCGATTTCAACAAGGACGACATCGATGCCGGGATTAGTTACGGAACCGAGATCGGCCCCGGTCTTATGGGCGAACGCCTGTTCAGCGAGGTTCTCGTCCCCGTTTTGAGCCCCTCGCTGGCGGCTCAGATTCCGGATATTCACCGGCCGGAGGGGTTGTCCGAGTGCACGCTGCTACATTCGCTCCAGCGGCCCGACGACTGGCCGCAATGGTTCAAGGTCGCGGGCGTGCCGGAAATCAGCACGAACCAGGGGCTGATCTTCGAGAACTCCAGCCTGACGTATCAAGGGGTGATCGAGGGTCTCGGGATCGCCATTGCGCAGCTTGCCTTCGTCATCGATGAACTGAAATCCGGCCGCCTGATCACGCCGTTCAATATCCACGTGCACAACCCTTCATCCTATTACTTTGTCTTCCCGAAGGAGAATGCAAAATCCGCCAAGATCCAGCGCCTGCACGCCTGGATCACACATGAAGCATCGTTGACACGCGAGATCGGTGCCAAGTACGCCATATAGCACTCAGCCGGCGGGCTGCATCAATTGAGAGCCATCTAGCCGCCGAGCATGGTGGCCTGAACCGGCGCCCGGTGCAGGTGGCGGTCCAGCATGAGCAGCCCGGCATTGATCAGGCCGGCAAACAACGCCAGCAGCAGCGTGACGGACATGATGACGTCCATGTCATGCAGGCCGATCGCGTTCATGAGCATGAATCCAAGCCCGCTGCGGGAGCCGAACATCTCGCTCAGCAGGGTGCCGATCAGGGTCAGCGAGAAGCCGACGCGCAGCCCCGTGAACACCTCCGGCATCGAAGCCGGCATCAGCACCGTGAAGAAAAGCTCGCGCGGCCCGAGCTGCATCACCAGCGCGGTCTTTACGAAGACCGGCTTGATATTGCGAACGGCGTTCATGGTGAACAGCGCGATGGGAATGATGCCGTGAAGGGCGCCAAAAGCCACCTCGGCCTCGATGCCGATACCGAAGAACAGGAGGATGATCGGATAAAGCGTGACTTTCGGGATGGAATAGATGCCGACCAGGATCGGTTCGGCCACTTCGCCGGACAGCCGGTGGTAGCCCAGAATAGCGCCGATCACGACGCCGCCGGCCGAGGCCAGGGCCAGGGCGATCAGGAAGGCCGAGAACGTGGCCCAGACGTGCGGCCAGAACTCCGCCGACAGAAGTGTCTGTATCGAATAGGCGAAGGTGCCGAACGGCGTGGTCATGGCCACGTCGCCGGCCCACCAATGGGCGATCTGCCAAGCCGTGATCAGCACCGCGATCAGCACCAGCCAATCGACCAGTTGCTCCGGCGGTGCCCAGCGCCGGCGCGCGGTCATGCGAAGCCTCGCCGTTGCATCAACTTCTTTTCCCAGGAATGGAGCGTCATGTTGATGGCCAGCACCAGCGTCAGGATGAACAGAATCAGCGAATACATCGTGAGGTTGTCGAAGTTGTGATAGGCGTAGGAAATACTGTGGCCGAGGCCCCTGCTGGAGAGAATGAATTCCGAGCCGATCACGCCGATGAAGGAATAGGCAATGGCCAGCTTGACGCCGGTGAACAGATAGGGCGCGGCGAAGGGCAGCACGATGCGCCGGGCAATGTCGACCCGGCTCATACCAAGTATACGCCCGGTTTTCACCAGCACCGGCGGAATCCGGTCAAGACCGTTCAGCGTGTTGATGACCACGGCGGCGACGGCATAGAGAAAGCCGATCACGATCTTTGGGATGTCGGTCAACCCGAACAGCACGATAAATATCGGGTAGAAGACGAACACCGGCACCGAATAGTAGGTCGCCAGCAGCGGGTCGATGGTGCGGCGCACCCTGCGGAACTGGTGGATCAGCGCGCCGGCGACGAAGCCGACGGTGACCGAGGTAACCAGTGCGATACCAACCGAGGAGAGGGTGGTGGCCATATCCCCTTTGATCTTGCCCGACCACAGCAACCCGACAATCCCGATCACCATTTCCGAGGGCGGGATCATGGTAAAACGGGCGATGACTCCGAACTGACACAACAGTTCGACCACGGCGAACGTAACGATCAGCACGAGAATGCGAAGCTTGGTGACTCGCTTCATTCTCATGTGGCTTTCTTCTCCAAATTCATCGCCTTCATGGACTCCGCACGGAGCAGTGTCCAAAGCCGCGCCGTGATCTCGCCAAAGCGTGCTTCCGAGACGATCCGGCTGTCGCGGTCCCGGGCCCAGCCGGTTTCGACGATCTCAAGAAACACACCGGGCCGCGAGGACATGACACCGACCCGGTCGGAGAGCATGGCGGCCTCGTCCAGCGCGTGGGTGATCAGCAGTATGGTGGCGCCGGTCTGGCGCCAAAGGTTGAGCAGTTCATCGCCCATTAGCAGCCGTGTCTGCTGGTCGAGCGCGCCAAATGGCTCGTCGAGCAGAATCAGCTGCGGCTGCAGCACCAACGTGCGGGCGATACACACCCGCTGGCGCATGCCGCCGGAAAGCTGGGCCGGATAGGCTTTCTCGAAACCGGTCAAACCCATCAGGGCGATGGCGTCCTTGACCGTACTGGCGACTTCCGTCTCCGATACACCTTTGCGGCGCAGACCGAAGGCGATGTTGTCGCGCACCGTCAGCCAGGGAAAACTGGCATCGTCCTGAAACACGACGCCGACGCCATCCACTACCTTGCCGCCGACCGGCGCACCGTTGATCAGCACCTCCCCCTCGGAGACCGGGGCGAGACTGGCGATAACCTCGAGCAGCGTCGACTTGCCGCACCCCGAGGGCCCAACCACCCCGAAGAACTCGCCGGCTTTCAGCTCAAGATCGATCGGCCCGAGCGCATGCAAGGGGGGTTGGCCCGCATTGCCCGGATAAACTCTCGTAACGTGGCGCAATTCGCCATGCGCACCCATCGGTGTCTCCCGACTATCGCTGGATCTTACTTGTCTTGGCTACGCATGGCGTGCGTAAAACCCGTTCACCCTCAGTATTTATTCAACTGATCCTTCGGCAAGAACGAGGTATCGACAATCGCATCCCAATCCATATCCGAATAGTCTTGCCCCAGGAGCCGCTGCGCGTCGGCCAGGTTCTTCATGCTGGCCAGATAGATTGCGCCTTCGCTCCAGTAACGCACCTTGTCGGGGCCGGTCGGACGCTGCAACTGGATGATCAGCTTTTCGGCGACTTCTTCGGATACCTTGTATGGGCCGGCCACGTGCTTGGCCGCCTCAGCCGGGTTGTCGTTCATGAGCTGCACCGCTTTCTGCCGTGCCAGCAGCATGTTCTTCAGGAAGTCCGGCCGTGCTGCGATGGCCCGGTCGGTGGTAATTCCAAGCACGTCGACGAGCGGCGGCAGAACATCCGGTGCCCAGGTCAGCAACCGGTACTTGCCCGGGCTCTTGGAGAACAATGGCTCGACGATCGGCGCGACATCAAGCTGACCATGCTCGAGCGCGGCGAGGCCGGGACCGAAACCACCGGTCGAGATGGTTTCCACTTCGTCCGACTTGAAGCCGGCCGCCTCGACCAGCATCAACGCCAGCGCCTGAGTGGTCGAATTCGGATTGGTGTATCCGAGCTTCGCGCCCTTCATGTCCTGGATCTTCTGGATCGGCGAATCGGGCATCACGACCCAGCCGATTTCCGCCACCGTGTTGCATGTGGTGGCGATGATCTTGATGTCGGCTCCGCCGCGGATGGCGGCCAGTGCGGCGGTCAAGCCAGCCTCACCAAAAGAAAGATCGCCCGCCAGCAGATTCCGGATCGTCGGCGCGCCGCCTGGCGAGCTACGGATGCCGGTGATATCGAGGCCGTACTCGGCGAAATAACCTGCCCCAAGCGCTACGGCATACGGCATGCCGTTCGTGCCGACGCCGTAATTCGAAATTTCGATTTCTTCGGCCACGACCGGGGTCGCGGCCATTGCCGTCAGCGCGAAGAGCCCTGTCAGGCTGTTGCGCAGCCTCGTGTTCTCATGCAGCATTGTTTCCTCCAAAGGTTCTTATTGTCGGCCTATCCTGACAGAGCCAATCGAGCGCTCTAGGAGGAAATTGCGCTTCGGCAGGGAAATCTCCTGCCGCTGGATCGCAATTTCCTCCTATCTGATCAGCAGCTCCCCCCGTCTAAATGCCCATCAATGAACGGGAGCAGATGTTGAGAACGGACACAATCAGCGGCGCCGTCAGCAAGCAACGGCCGCTTGTCACGCCTCTTGCCCATGATGCCTTGTCGGCTCGGTTGATCGAAATGGCGGGGTTCCAGGCTTTCGCCATCGGCGGCTCCGCGATGCTGGCGGCCCGCTTTGCGCTGCCCGATCTCGGCTTGGCCGCGCTGGGGGAGATGGCGGCGGGCATCAAGGATATCGCGGCCGCCACCAAGCTGCCGTTCATCGCCGACGGCGACGACGGATACGGCGACGCCAAGGCGGTGGCGCATACGGTCGAGACCTACGAGGCGCTCGGCGTTGGCGGCATTCTGATCGAAGACCAACTGCGCGACAAAAAGCAGCAGCGCGCGGAAAAGGCCGTGGGATTGGCCGACGAAGCCGTGATCGAGCAAAAGCTCCGCACGGCCCTGGCCGTCCGCCGCAATCCGGATACGTGGATTATCGGACGGACGGATGCCTACGGCATGTTGGGCCTGGACGCGGCCCTTCGGCGGGCGGAACGGTTTCTAGGACTGGGTGTCGATGGCGTGTTCATTGCCGGAATCAAAACGGAGCAAGATTATGAACGGGCTGGAAAGACGCTCAAGGGCGCCTTTCTGTCGGCGGCGCTGTTCGAAGGCGGCGATACTCCATGGTTGTCGCCCGCGACCTTAGGCGAGATGGGCTATCGCCACGTCTCGTTCCCGGCCGCGGTGATCACCCGGTCCGTCGCCGCGATGCACTCGGCGCTGGCCGGCTTGCGGGCCTTTGCCGACGGCACCCGGGATTTGGAGCCGGTTCCCGATCATAAGAACGTTCGTGCGGCCTTGGATGAGTGTCTGAACCTCGCGCGCTGGCGGCAGCTTGAAACCGAATATGCACAGGCCGATACCACGGCAAGCAAGGGGAATACTGTATGACGGTCGTTGACTTGTCGAAGGCCAACGCAGCCAACACGCAGTGGGGCAGCGACCCCATTGCTGAACTTCTGCGTGATTTGGATATCGAATTCATCGCGCTCACGCCCGGCGCCAGCTTTCGCGGGCTCCACGACAGTCTCGTCAATTACCTCGGCAACACGCGGCCGGAAATACTGTTGTGCGTTCATGAAGAACATGCGGTCGCCATGGCCCATGGCTATGCCAAGGTGCTAGGCCGGCCGATGGCGGTAGCACTGCACAGCAACGTTGGATTGATGCATGCGACCATGTCGGTGTTCAACGCCTGGTGCGACCGGGTTCCGATCCTGATCCTGGGCGCCGTCGGGCCGGTCGATGCCGTGCATCGCCGCCCATGGGTGGATTGGATTCATACGGCACGGGATCTCGGCGCCTTGATCCGCGGCTATACCAAGTGGGACGATCAGCCGTCGTCCGTTCCGGCGGCCCTGGAGGCGATCGTCCGGGCGAATCAGATCGCCATGACGCAACCACAAGGCCCGGTGTATGTCTGCCTCGATGCGGGGATGCAGGAACAAATGCTCGAATCCCCGGTCGAGCAGCCGGCGCTGGAGCGGTTCCGCCCGCCAACGCCCGGCGATGCGCCGGCCGAGGCGACGGCGCGCGCGGCGGCGGCCCTGCGGGATGCGAAGAATCCCCTTATTCTGGTCGGCCGGGTCTCAACCGACATGCAGGACTGGGACCGCCGTGTGGCACTTGCCGAGCGGCTCAACGCCCGTGTGTTGACCGATCTCAAGACGGGCGCCAGCTTCCCCACCACCCATCCCTTGCACACCCATGCGCCGGGGCTGTTCGTCAGCGCCGATGCGGGTAACTTGATCCGCGAGGCCGATGTGATTTTGAGTCTCGATTGGGTCGACCTGGCGGGCACCTTGCGTGTCGCGTGCGGCGGCCGATTCCCCGAGTCGACCATCATCCAATGCTCGGTCGACCAGTACATTCACAACGGCTGGAGCATGGACTACCAGGCGGTTCCGCCGGCCGAGATCTCCATCCTGACCAGTCCCGACCGGCTGGTCGCCAAACTGCTCGATGTTCTGGGTCCCGGCACGGATCGGCCGCGCCGTCAGTCACCGGAGGCACCGCCACCGGCTTCGGCCAAGGCCGGCGATGCCAAGACCGTCCCTGACGACAAGATCACGATCGAAGGCCTTGCCAGAGTCAGTGTCGAGACGATCGGCCGGCATAACCCAAGCTATATCCGCCTGCCGCTCGGCTGGCCGGGCGAGCATGCCCGTTTCTCACATCCTCTGGACTACATCGGTTTCGATGGCGGCGGTGGAATCGGCTCGGGGCCCGGCATGGCTGTGGGCGCGGCTCTGGCGCTGCGCGGGACGGGCCGCCTCCCGGTCGCTATCCTGGGCGACGGTGATTACCTGATGGGCCTCACGGCGCTTTGGACGGCCGTGCATCAGGAAGTTCCGCTGTTGATCGTGATCGCCAACAATCAATCGTTCTTTAACGACGAGCTGCACCAGGAGCGCGTGGCGCGGCTGCGCAATCGCCCGATCGAGAACCGCTCCATCGGCTTGCGCATGAACGATCCGCCGATGGACCTTGCCGAGCTGGCCCAGGGCCAAGGTGCCGAGGGATTGGGACCCATTCAGAAACTGAGCGACCTGGGAACGGCCCTCGAGGACGCCATCGAGAAGGTCAAGGCCGGCGCCACCTGTGTTGTCGATGTGCACGTGATCCCCGAATACGCCCGGGCAATGTCGGCGGCATTGCTGCGAACGATCTCCGCCAACCACTAGAGGAGACACGCATGGCACCCTCTCCGGCCACGACCGAAGGTGCGGTACTTCCGGCGCGCCGGGAGCTGTTCTATGGCGGCGCGTGGCACCCGTCCGTTTCCGATCGCAGGATGGAAATCAACAATCCGGCGACAGCGGAGTCTCTTGGGTTGGTCACCGAAGCCAACGCCGAGGACGCCGACCGGGCAGTTCGCGTGGCGGCGGCGGCCTTTCCGGGTTGGCGCGACACACCGGCACAAGAACGCGCGCGGGCCATTCGCGAAGCCGCCAGGATCATGGTCGACCACAAACGGGAGCTGGCGCATCTGGAGGCGCTCGACAGCGGCAATCCGTTCCAGGCCATGATGTACGATATCGAGATCAGCGCCGGCTATATGGACTACTTTGCCGGCATGGTCACGGAAATGAAAGGTGTGACGATTCCGATCGCACCCGGCATTCTGAACTACACTCTTCGCGAACCACTGGGCGTCGTGGCGCGGATCGGCGCCTTCAATCATCCCCTGCTGTTCGTTGCCGGCAAGATGGCGGCACCGCTTGTGGCCGGCAACACAATCGTCATCAAACCGGCCGATTTCACGCCGCTCAGCTCCCTGCGTTTGGCTGAGCTTTGGGAAAGCGTTTTTCCAGCCGGTGTCTTCAATGTGATCACCGGCGGCCGCGAGGCGGGGGAAGCCCTTGCTGCGCACCCGAAGGTTGCCAAGATCGGCTTTATCGGCAGCGCCAAGGTCGGCAAGGCGGTCATGCGCTCCGCCAGCGACACGTTGAAGTCGCTTACCCTCGAACTCGGCGGGAAAAACCCGTTGATTGCCTGTTCCGACACCGATCCGGCCGAAGTGGCTGATGGCGTCGTGCGCGGAATGAACTTCCGCTATGTGACGGGACAGTCGTGCAACTCGACCAGCCGCGTCTTCCTGCACGAGGATATCTATGACGCGACCGTTCCCGAGATCGTTAAGAAGGTCGCGGCGGTAAAGGTCGGTCTGCCCACCGATCCCGAGAGCGAGATGGGTTGCCTCTCAAGCCAGGCGCAATTCGACAAGACCATGCACTATATCGAAGCCGGAAAAAAGGACGGCGCAAAATTGCTGTATGGGGGCAAGGTGCCCTCCGATCCGGCCCTGTCGCGCGGCTATTTCGTCGAGCCGACGGTTTTCGCCGATGTGACGGACGACATGCGCATCGCCAAGGAAGAAATCTTCGGCCCGGTGGTCAGCATCCTGCGCTGGTCCGAGGAAGACGACGTCATCGCCCGCGCGAACTCGCTCGACTACGGGCTCACGGCTTCGATTTGGACTCGCGATCTCGACCGCGCCCACCGGATGGCTTCGAGAATCCAGTCCGGCTATGTCTGGATCAACACGGCCAGCATCCATTACGTGGGTGTGCCGTTCGGCGGCTATAAGGAATCGGGAATGGGCCGTGAGGAATCGATCGACGAGCTTCTCGCCTGCACGCAGATCAAGAACGTGCACGTCAACTTGCGGCGATCCTGATTGTCATTGAACTATCGCAGTTTCTTGTAGGCTGAAACCAACCCGGCGGCGGCCTTGGCAATGGTTGCGGCGGATTTTCCCGGCTTGTACAACGCGGACCCGATACCCATGGCATACACTCCGGCGGCCATGAAATGTTTCATATTGTCTTCGGTGATGCCGCCGGTCGGGCAAATACGCGTCCCTTCTGGCAGTACGGCGGAAACGGCTTTGATGAAGGAAGGCCCCAGGGTATCGGCGGGAAAGATTTTCAGGATATCCGCGCCGGCATCCAATGCGGCAAAACATTCCGTCGGCGAATAGCACCCGGGAACCGAAAGCATGTTCAGTTCTTTCGTCCGCCGGATCACATCAACGCGCATGTTGGGAGAAATAATCACCTTTCCACCGGCGGCCTGGACCTTGTTCACTTCGTCCAGCGTCAGAACCGTGCCGGCGCCGAGCACAATATTCTTCCCGTGCCGTTCATGGATGATTTTCAGGCTCTTCTCCCAGCCCGGGCTGTTCAGGGTCACCTCGACAAACGTGAAGCCATTGTCGACCAGCGCGTCGGAAACAGCGGCAGCGTCATCGGGCATGATCCCGCGCAGGATGGCGATGAGCGGCATCTCGGCAATTTGTTTCAGCAGTTTATCGCTCATGTCTCAATCCAGCTTCGTGAGATCAATGGCCACAATCGACCCCTTGCCGAGGACAACCTGAGACGCAATGGCATGCCCGCGTTTCAAGCCGTCCAAGGGACTGGCGCCTGCGAGTTTCCCGGCGAGATAGCTGGCGATAAAGGAATCGCCGGCGGCGGAACTATCCACCACCTCAGTCACCGCCGTAAACTTTTTCCGCGCCAGCATGTTTCCCTTTTTCCAGACTTCCCCCTTTTCACTACCACAGGTCAGAACCCACTCCGCCTGCGGATACGCGGTGGAGAATTCCGCCACTGATTTATCAGGATACAGAAACGCCAATTCCTCATCGGATATTTTGACGATGTCCACCTGAGGCAAGATCTGCTCGGCGAAGGCACGGGCCGCGCCGGGCTCCCACAATCTGACTCGATGGTTGAAATCATAGGCGATCTGCGCACCGTGTTGCTTTGCCGCGGTGATGCTCTGAATCAAATTGCTCTTGTTCTCAGTGATCGCCGCGGTGATACCGGAAAGATAAATCAGGTCATATCCGGATACATCCTGCGGCCGGTCAAAAAGCAGACGCGCCGCCGATTGCCCGCGCCAGTATCCATACTGTTTCTCGCCCTTCTCATCGTTGGAGAGCACGAACAAGCCGATGGTGCGGTTCGGATTGCGCTGGCATTTTGACGTCAACACCCCTTTTTCGCGCATGAATTCCAGGCAAGCCTCGCTTTCCGCATCGGTGCCCACCGCTGTCAAGTAGTCCGCTTTGATCCGGCCACGCGTGACCACGTTCAGGTAATGGGCGACGTTGAAAGTATCGCCGGCAAAGCTCTTCTTATACAGCCCGCCGCCCATGTCGGACATCTCCAGCATCACTTCGCCGACGCATAAAATCTTGGTCATCGAGAACCGTTCAAACGGCATCATGAGAGGGAAGCGAAACCG
>DASWJP010000105.1:0-12586 GCA_036397065.1 Kiloniellales bacterium
GCCGTGCAGCACGCCCTGGATCGTCTCATGGCCGGACGGACCACCCTGGTCATCGCCCATCGCCTGGCCACGGTCCTCAAGGCCGACCGTATCGTGGTCCTGGATCAAGGGCGCATCGTGGCCACCGGCACCCATGGCGAATTGATCCGCGAGGATGGGCTCTATGCCCGTCTGGCGGCCTTGCAGTTCGATCAGTCCGATGGCCAAGGCACTGACGTGGCCGCGGGATTCGCCGAAGGCGCACCAACATTGCACTCGCCCGAACGAGCGGCGAGATAGCCGTGTCGGGGTCAATCTAATGGAGTATTGCTCGCTCTCGGAGGATCTCTTCCACAAATGGTCAGTGGATAACCTCGAAGAATGGTTCCCCAACTGCATCATTCCACAGCAGATCGAAGATATCTTCGACCTCGATTGTCTTCCCGAGCCGTATTTACGCTTTGGAGCGCCAGGAGAGCGTATCGCCTTCCTGACGCTGAACCCTGGCGGTTGTGAGGAGTTTCAACGGCGGAATAACATTCTATCTGGCGTCACCATAGGTCCTTTTGAGGCGTATGCTCAGGCCGCGCAGCAGATGGCGGATGGGTATGAAACCGGTCGTCGGCTACCGATCAATGCGAAGGCGCGCGGGCGGATTACGAAGATGCGTGAACTCGCGGAGGCGTATGGTCAGCGGGATTTCTTCCAATTTGAACTTTTCCCGTTCCATTCCGCGAATTTGTCAAATGAACTAGTTGCGGGCTGCGAGACCGCACTTGATCAATACCTGCGAACACTGACGCAGCATTTACAATGTTTCCGAACGGTTTGGGCCATCAGCGGTGCACCGAGAGATGGATTTGAGAGCCCAAAAATCCGTGCATTCGCGAAGGTCCTTGGGATGCGTCTAGATCAGTGCCAGATGAGGGTTCTGAGGCGCGACGGGACCGGCAAACCGACGGTCTACCTCCACTACGAAACCGGAGACGATCGGTCACGGGTGATATCGTGCATGCGTGGTTCGAATCAGCTACCTGCGAATCCTCCGGTTATTTGATTTGTCGTATGTTCGCCGGGGTACTTTATACCCGACTGGCGGCGTTGTAATACAACTAGGTGGATCGCAACTGCGAAGTCCGGCGAATAGAGCCGCTTACCGTTCGGTCAACTTCAACTCGATGCGCCGGTTGCGCCGGAACGCGTCGTCCGTGCGCTCCAGGTCCAGCGGCTGAAACTCGCCGAAGCCGGTGGCGCCCAGACGTTCCGGCGGAATGCCCTGGGCCACCAGGAATTGCACCACCGAGACGGCGCGCGCCGTCGACAGCTCCCAGTTCGAGGGGAACTCAACCGTGCTGATGGGCGCGATATCGGTGTGCCCATCAACCCGCAGGATCCACGGCAGGTCCTTGGGAATCTTGCCGGAGATTTCTATCAAAGTCTTGGCCAGTTGCGCCAATTGCTGCTGTCCGGCCGTGCCCAGCTCCGCCGAGCCGCTGGCGAACAATACTTCCGACTGGAAGACAAACCGGTCGCCGACGATACGCACATCCTGGCGGTTGCCCAGCACCTCGCGCAGGCGGCCGAAGAATTCGGACCGGTACCGCGCCAATTCCTGCACCTTGTTGGCCAAGGCGACGTTGAGACGCCGGCCCAGATCGGCGATCTGCACGTCGTTGGCCTTGTTCTGGGCTTCGGCTTCGGCCAGCAGGTCGGCGATGCGGGCCAGTTGCTCGCGCAGGGCGGCCACTTGACGGTTGAGCAACAGCACTTGCGCTTGCGCCTCGTCGCTCAGCTTCTTCTGTTCTTCGATCCCGCCTTCGGCGGCGGCCAGCTTGGCCAACAATTCGTCGCGCAAGGATTGAAGGATCGCCAGGTCCTGAAGCTGTGCCTGGATCTTGGCTTTGTCCGCCTCGATCACCTTGAAGGCATCTTCCAGTTCCTTGCTGACTTTTTCCTTTTCCGATTCCACCGCCTTGATGCGCTCGCTGAACTCGGCGCGCAGTTTTTGCAGGATGGCGAGTTGCGCCAGTTGCGCCTCGATCTTCTCCTTGTCCGCTTCGATGACCTTGTAGGCATCTTCCAAGTCGCGGCTGGCCTGGGCGGCCTTGGCCTGGGCCTCCTCCACCTGGGTGGCCAGGGCATCGCGGGATTCGGTCAGGGCGGCAAGCTGGTTGGCCAGGGAATCCCGGGCGGTCAGCGAGCTTTGCAGTTCCGAGGACAACTGCGAGACATTGATGCGCAACTCCGCGTTCGCGGTGCGCTCCAAGGCCAGCAGCTCGGCCAGACCATTGATCTCCCGTTGCAGGCGGACCAGCGCCTCGTCGCGGCCGGTCAACGCCGCGGACAGGAAATACTGCGCGATCATGAACACCATGAGCACGAAGATGACGACCAGCAGGAGAGAGGCGAGAGCGTCGACGAAGCCGGGCCAGATGTTGATGGCGCGGCGGCTGCTGCGCGCGACGTACATCGCGCCTTACTCGCTTTCCTCGGCCATGGCCGCGATGGTGCGGGTGAGCAGGCGGATCTCGCCGCGAATCTCCTGTACCGCCTGATCCCGGCCGCTGCCGATTTCCTTGATCAGGTGTTCCAGGCGGACGTCCATGTTGCGCAGGTGGGTACGGCTGGCCTCGTCGAAACCGGCGCCCGGCCCGGCACCTTCGGTCAGGCGGGTGAGCAGTTGCTTCATTTGCGATTGCGCCTCGGCCAGGCGGATCAGCAGATCCTGCTCCGAGCGCATGTGGTCGGTCAGGTGGCCGAGGCGTTCGGTCAGGGTGATGAGGTTCTGGTCCAGGGTGTTGCGGTCCCCCTGGCCGTGCGCGATGGTGGTTTGCAGCTGGTCCAGGCTATCGGCGGTTTTTTCCAGGAGCGCGTGGATGAAGGCCGGTACCGAGCCTTCGCCGTCGCCGACCACGCTGGAACTGGACAGGCGCGTGACGCTCGACAGCCATTCCTCCAGATCGTTCATGAACCGGTTGTGCGCTTGCCCCGCCTGCAACTCGAGAAAGCCAAGAATCAGCGAGCCGGCCAGGCCGAAGAGAGACGAACTGAACGCCGTTCCCATGCCGGACAGCGGCGTCTCCAGGCCGCGCTTCAGATCTTCGAACAGCACGGCTGCATCGGCGCCGCTGGCGCTCAGGCCGGAAATGGCGCTGCCGACCGCGGTGACCGTTTCCAACAGGCCCCAGAACGTGCCGAGCAGGCCGAGAAAGATCAGCAGGCCGATCAGGTATCGCGAAATCTCGTGCGATTCATCGATGCGGCTGTGGATACCGTCCAGCAAGGTGCGCATGGAGATGGTGGACAGCGAGATGCGTCCGCGGCGCTCGCCCAGCATGGTGGCCATGGGCGCCAGCAACCGTGGCGGCCGCCGCTCGGACAATGCGGTGGGAAACACCAAGCCGCCGCTGCTTTCCCGGCGCAGGTCCTGCAGCCAATCGACCTCGGGCCGCAGGATGAAAACCTGGCGGAAAATATAGACGATACCCAGGAACAACACGCCGATGATCATGCCGTTGAGCAGCGCGTTGGCGACGAATGCATCCGTCAGCTTCGGGGCCAGCAGCGCGCACGCGCCGGCCACGATCACGAGAAAGAGGCTCATACGGATGAGGTAACGCTGCGGCCGATTCATTTGGAGGTTTGCAGCCTCGCGGTTTGGCGGACGTTGCCTGCCCTATAGTGGCGCACTACGGCGAAACTATGGCGCACTCAGGGTCTTTCGAATCTACTGGGTGGTTTCTTGCGGTAGGATATCGACTCGATCGGCTGGCCCGTCCTTGAACCCGCTGCCCAAGGCGCGGACGTCCATGCGGGTCGAGCGCACACCCTTTTCGATCAGAAAGGCGCGCACCGCAAGCGCCCGCGACAGGGACAAGCGCCGTGCCCGGCTGGTGCCATCGTCATCGCCCTTGGCATAGGCCAGCAGCTGCACCCGCGCGTCCGCGTTATCCAACAAATCCTTCGCCACCCTTTCCAGAAGGCCTTTGGCCGTAACCGTCAACTCGGCCGATTCGGTGTCGAAGACCACGCGGACTTCGCCAACCGGGGCGTCCGCGGGCGGCAAGGCGGCGCTCTGCGATGGGGCAGGCGCCGGGGCTGGGGCACTCGCCGCTGGCTCGCTGGAAGCAGGTTCGGGCGACGGGCTGACTGCGGCTGGCGGTGTCGCCGTTTGCAATTCATTCACCATGGTCGAAGGCGCCGGTGGTTCGGCGGCTGGCTCCGGCGGCAGGGCAGCGACCGCGGGCGGAGCCGCAGGCGCCATCGGTTCCGGCGCGGGGGTGATTGTCGCAACGGGAGGCGGCGCGGCTTCCTCCGCGGGCTTTTCAGCCGCCATCGGCGCTGGCTCGGCCGCCGGCGCCGGTTCGGTGGCCGGCGGAATCTCGGCCGTGGCCGCACTGGTGGTGGGGGCCGGAGTTACCGCTACGCGCGGGACCGCCGGCGCCGAGGGCGCGGGCTGCGTCACCGCAGGCTCCGGCAACTGGGCCGTGCCGGATGGGGCCGCGTTGAATTCCGGCGCCAGGGTCGTGCGGGCCACGCTGCCAGCCGGCGGTGGAACCGTCAGGTGGCTTTGCGGAAAGGTCTGCGGCGGGAACAGCAGCGTGCTCGGCCGGCTGACCACCAATTGGCCGGTATCCGGCAAGCGATAGGCGGTGCCCGACGTACCCGGCGCCACCAGCGGCTCTTGACCCACGGATGAGCTGTACGGCGAGGCTTGGGGCAGGGCCGGGGCGAAGGAGTCCGGGGCGCCCAAACTGTTGAGCACGTCGTCGTTGATGACCACACCCGGCGACTCGCGCAGAACCGCGTCGCCGCCTGTGGTTCCCGGCTTGTCGCCGCCGATGACGATGGTCTGTTGCGCCATGCCCGGCGCAGCCAGCAGAACCGTGGCCGTGAAGACGGCCGCAGAAAAGCGCAGAACGCGCCCGCAATGGGTCGATCTGCCCTGTGCATGGTGTGCAATCGGCCAAACCGACCGATGATTCGCCGCGCAAGCGCGGTTAGAAGCCAGCTTCATGCGTCCCCCGTGCTGCACATGGCTCGCCGAATCGGACACTAAGACTATGCCGCGCCGCCGCGCCGGACAACCGCTTTGCGCGGGGGCGGGCATTTGCGTGCGAAGCGGCCGTTCCCAACGGCCTAGGCGTCCCGTAGGAGTTTCACCATGGATGGGTGAAGGGTGTCGTTCCCGGCCAGAATGCTGACACTCTCGAAGCGGAACGGCGAGCCGTCGATTTCAGTCACATAACCGCCAGCTTCCCGCACCAGGATGATGCCGGCGGCGGTATCCCAGGGGGAAAGCTGCCGCTCCCAGAACGCGTCGAAGCGCCCGGCCGCCACATAAGCCAGATCGAGCGATGCGGTGCCCCACCGGCGCATACCCGCGGTGGCGCCCATGACCGCATTCAACTCGGCCAAGAACTGCGGCGCATCGCCATGCCCCTTGAAGGGTGCGCCGGTGGCGATCACGGCGGCGTCCAGCGCGCTGCGCCCTGACACGCGGATGCGCCGGTCGTTGAGATAGGCGCCCGCACCTTTCTCGGCCCAGAACATGTCTTCCTTGATCGGATCGTAGACCACGCCGGCGATGATCTCGCCGTTTTCCTCCAAGGCGATGGAAATGGCGAAATGCGGCAGGCCATGCAGGAAATTCGTGGTCCCGTCCAAGGGGTCGACGATCCATCGCCGCTGCACCTCGCCGGTGCCGGGGACAGGGGCCGGGCTGCTTCCGGATTCTTCCATCAGGAAGGAATAGTCTGGCCGCGCGTGGCCAAGCTCCTGCCGCAGGATCTGCTCGGCCCGCAAGTCGGCGGCGGAAACGAAATCCGCCGGGCCCTTGCGCGAGACCTGCAAATTCTCCACTTCGCCGAAATCGCGTTTCAGGCGCCGCGCCGCCTTGTCGGCGGCACGGGTCATGACATTGATCGTCGCCGAACGCGCGGCCATGGGAATGCTCCTGATCGTGCCGGTGACCGCGTGGCCGCCGTGGTCCTAGTCCTTGGCGCGCTCCACATAGGAGCCATCGGCGGTGTTCACCACCACCCGCGTGCCGGATTCGATGTGCGGCGGCACCAAGGTGCGGACCCCGTTTTCCAACGTCGCCGGCTTGTAGGAGGACGAGGCGGTCTGCCCCTTCACCACCGGGTCGGCTTCGACGATGGCCATGGCCACCGTGTCGGGCAGCAGCACGCTGATCGGCGAACCTTCGTAGGATTCCATGGTGACGTCCATGCTTTCCTGCAGGAACGCGACCGGCTCGCCCACCAGGTCTTCGTGCACGGTGATTTGCTCATAGCTCTCCTTGTCCATGAAGGTGAGCATGCCGCCGGGCTCAGAGTACAGGAACTGGTAGTCGCGCTGGTCCAGGCGCACCCGGTCCACGTCCTCGCTGGAGCGGAAGCGGTCGTTCAGCTTGGTACCGTCGCGAATGTCCTTGAGCTCGACTTGCAGGTAAGCGCCGCCCTTGCCGGGCTGGGTGTGCTGAATGCGCACGGCGCGCCACAGGCGGCCCTTGTGTTCGATAATATTGCCGGGGCGGATGGCGTTGCCCTTGATCTTCATGATGTGTGCGGTCCGGGATCGGAATTGGGGTCTGAAAAAGGCGCGCGGAAGCTACCAGCTTGGCCCCGGCGAAGCAATCGGGACCATCAGGCCGCTGAGCGGCCCGCCAGCCAGCGGTGGCAGGCCGCCGCCGGGTCGGGCGAGTCCAGCAAATCCAGGGCTTTCCGGCGGCCGCGGATCAGCTCGGCGCCCTGACGCTTGGCCAGGGCGGCCAGTTTGCCGGCCACGGCGGCGCGCCCGGTGAAGCGGATGCGCTTGATGCCCTGGCGCAAGGCGGCGAGCACATGGCCCGGCGCATCGCCGCAGTCGAGCAGGACCGAAACCCGCGCGTCCGGGTGCTCGGCGGCGGCCAGGGTCGCCACTTCGCTGAGCCACTGCGGCCCTAAATAGGCGGCGGCACCGGGAGCGGATGCGATGGTGACCGGCACGTCCAAGGCCGCCGCCGCGGCCAGGGCGGCGCGGGCGTGGTCCAGGGAATGGATGATGATGATGCGCTCGTAGGTCCGGGCCATGGGGTCATGATAGCGGAAGCAGAGCGCGCCGACCTAAGGCGGACTTAGATGAATTCGCCCCCCCCCCCGACCTCCCGCCATCGATGGGGGAGGGGAAAAAAGAATGGACAAAACATTCCCTCCCCCCTTGTGACAGAGGGCTAGGGTGGGGGGCCCGCGTGACGAGACTAAAGCAGCTTGCCCATGGCCACGGCGGTGTCGCTCATCCGGTTGGAGAAGCCCCACTCGTTGTCGTACCAGGACAGGACGCGCACGAACGTGCCCTCCAACACCTGGGTCTCGTTCAGATCGAAGGTGGAACTGGCCGGGTTGTGGTTGAAATCGGTGGAGACCAGGGGCTCGTCATTGACCTCCAGGATGCCTTTCAGGCGGTTGCCCTTGGAAGCGCGGACCATGGCCTCGTTGACCGCCTCCACGGTGGTCTTTTTCTTGGCCACGATGGTCAGGTCGATAAGGCTGACATTGGCTGTTGGCACGCGGATGGAGGTGCCGTCCAACTTGCCCTTCAGCTTCGGCATGACCAGGCCGACGGCGCGCGCCGCACCCGTATTCGTGGGAATCATGGACAGGGCGGCCGCACGCGCCCGGCGCGGGTCCTTGTGCAGGGTATCGACCGTGCGCTGATCGCCGGTGTAGGAGTGGATCGTGGTCATGAAGCCGTGTTTGATGCCCACCGCCTGATCGAGCACGTAGGCCACCGGCACCAGGCAATTGGTGGTGCAGGAGGCGTTGGAGACGACCTTGTGGCTCTTGCGCAGCTTGTCGTCGTTGACGCCGTAGACCACGGTCAAATCGGCATCGGTACACGGCGCCGAGACCAGCACTTTCTGTGCACCGGCCGCCAAGTGTTTGGCCGCGGTCTCTTTCGTGGTGAACAGGCCGGTGCATTCCAGCACCACATCGACGCCCAACTGACGCCAGGGCAGCTTGGCCGGATCGCGCTCGGCGAGAACCTGAATGCTCTTCCCATCGACCTTGATCGCGGTCTTGGTCGCCTCGATCTTGCCCGGGAAGCGGCCATGCACCGAGTCGTGCTTGAGCAGGTGCGCGTTATCCGCCGCCGAGCCCAGATCGTTGATGGCGACGAAGACGATGTCCTTGCGCTTCGACTCCAGCGCCGCCCGCAGCACCAACCGTCCGATCCGGCCGAAGCCGTTGATCCCAACCCTGACCGCCATGGATGTCTCCTTGCGTACTCTGTGTCTTGATGCGCGCTCAGGCGTAGGTACCCGTCGTCGCCGCGCCGTTCGCCTGGGCCTGCTTGAGGAAGGCGGCCTGACCCGCCGCGATCTTGTCTGCTTTGCCGCCCCAGGCCTTCAACGGCGCCGCCTGCAAGGCGCGGCCGTAGGAGAAGCTGAGCTTCCACGGGCGCGGCTCGGACAGCTTGTTCATGGCGTTGAGGTGCTGCGTGGCCACTTCGTCCTTTTGTCCGCCGGACAGGAAGACGATCCCCGGCACCGCGGCCGGCACGGTGCGCCGCAAGCAGCGCACCGTGCGCCGCGCGACCTCCTTGACGTCGGCCTGCTCCGGGCAGTTCAAGCCAGAAATGACCATGTTCGGTTTCAGCAGCATCCCTTCCAGCAGCACATCCTGCATAGCCAGTTCGGCGAAGACGGTGCGCAAGACCTCCTCGGTCACCTCATCGCAGGCGTCGATGTGGTGGTCGCCGTCCATCAGCACTTCCGGCTCGACGATCGGCACCAGGCTGGCTTCCTGGGCCAGCGACGCGTAACGCGCCAGGGCATGGGCATTGGCCAATACACAGGCCGGGCTAGGGATGGTCTCGCCGATGCGATAGACGGCGCGCCACTTGGTAAAGCGGGCGCCCAGCTTGGCGTATTCATTGAGCCGGTCGCGCAGGCCGTCCAGGCCTTCGGTCACTGTCTCGTCCGGATGCCCAGCCAGCAGCTTGGCGCCCATGTCCACCTTGATTCCGGGAATGATCCCGGCGTCCTTCAGAATACGCACCAGCGGCGTGCCGTCGGCGGCATTCTGCCGGATTGTTTCGTCATACAGGATGACGCCGCTGATATGGGCGGAGGCCCCCGGCGTCGTGAACAGCATCGTTCGGTAGTCGCGCCGGTTGTTCTCGGTCGAGGCGATCTTGATGCTGTCGAAGCGCTTCTTGATGGTCGGCGCGCTTTCGTCCGCCGCCAGAATGCCCTTGCCGTCGACAACCAGGGCCTGCGCCGTCTTGGCCAACTTTGCTCCGCTCATCGTTTCGTCTTCCTGTGCAACGTCTGGAATGGTCAAGGATGCTATTTATGCAGCAAAACCAGTGAATAATCCAAGACCGTTACAGCCGGGCCTTAACCGCCTCCAGCACGGCCCGCGGCGTGATCTTGAAGTGTTCGTACAACTGCTCCGCCGGGGCCGAGGCGCCGAATCCGCGCATGCCCACGAAGGCGCCATCGGGGGCCAGCCAGGTGTCCCAGCCGAACGGGCTGGCGGCCTCGATGCCGATGCGCAGGGACCCGAGGCCCAATACCTCGTCGCGGTAGTGGGCCGGCTGGGCCTGGAAGAGCTGCCAGCAGGGCAGGGAGACCACGGCGGCGCCGATACCCTCGGCGGCCAGCTGCTCCCTAGCCGCTACGGCGATGGCCACCTCCGAGCCGGAGGCGATCAAGGTCACCTGGCGGCTGGTCGACGCCGGCAACAGGATGTAGCCGCCATAGGCGCAGAAATTCTCGCCCGCCTCGCGGCGTTGGCCCGGCAGCGCCTGGCGGGTCAGCGCCAGCACCGAGGGCCGGTCGCGGGTGGCGATGGCCAGTTCCCAGCACTCCGCCGTTTCCACCACGTCGGCCGGGCGGAACACATTGAGATTGGGAATGGCCCGCAAGGCGGCCAAGTGCTCCACCGGCTGGTGCGTCGGTCCGTCTTCGCCCAGGCCGATGGAATCGTGGGTCATCACATAGATGACCCGTTGGTGCATCAGCGCCGACAGGCGGATCGACGGCCGGCAATAATCGGTGAACACCAGGAACGTGCCGCCGTAGGGGATGACACCGCCATGCAGGGCCAATCCGTTCATGGCCGCCGCCATGGCATGCTCGCGCACCCCATAATAGATGTAGGACCCATCGAAGGCGTCCGGGCCGACGGGCTTTTGACCGGCGACCAGGGTGTTGTTCGAGCCGGTCAAATCGGCGGAGCCGCCGATCAGCTCCGGCAGATGCGGCACCAGGGCTTCTAGCACCCGCTGCGAAGCGACACGGGTGGCCATGCTCGGCGCTTCGTCGATGGATTTTTTCTTTAGCGCCTCCAGCCCCTTGGTCCAGTCCTTGGGAAGCTCGCCGGCCATGCGCCGTTGAAACTCGGTCCGGGTCTTGCTGTCGCTGGCCTTCAGGCGCTTGTCCCAGGCGGCCGATGTCGACGCGCCGCGCGCTCCGGCCCGACGCCAGGCGGTGAGAATCGGCGCCGGCACCACGAAGGGCGGTGAGGGCCAGCCCAGCTTTTCGCGCGCCCCGGCAACCTCCTCGGCGCCCAGCGGCGAACCGTGGGTTTTTGACGTGCCGGCTTTTTTGGGGGCGCCAAAGCCGATCACGGTCTTGCAGGCGATCAGCGACGGTTGCACCGTGCCCTGCGCAGCCGCGATGGCGGCGGCCACCGCCTCCGGGTCGTGGCCGTCGACCGCCTGAACATGCCAGCCGTAGGCGGTGAAACGCGCCTGCTGATCGTCGGAGACGGACAAATTGGTCGGCCCATCGATGGAGATGCCATTGTCGTCGAACAGAACGATCAGTTTGCCGAGGCGCAGGTGTCCGGCGAGGGAGGCCGCTTCGTGGCTGATCCCCTCCATCAGGCAACCGTCGCCGGCAATCGCGTAGGTGAAATGGTCGACCAGTTCATCGCCAAAGCGGGCCGCCAGCAGCCGTTCGGCCAGGGCCATGCCCACCGCGTTGCCCAGGCCCTGGCCCAGGGGGCCGGTGGTGGTCTCGATACCGGCGGCATGGCCGTATTCCGGGTGACCCGCCGTGCGGCTGCCAAGCTGGCGGAAGTTGCGCAGCTCGTCGATGGTCATGTCGGCATAGCCGGTCAGGTGGAGCAGGGCATAGAGCAGCATGGACCCGTGCCCGGCCGAGAGCACGAATCGGTCGCGGTCCGGCCACTCCGGCCGTGCCGGGTCGAACTTGAGAAAGCGGGTGAACAGGACGGTGGCCACGTCCGCCATCCCCATGGGCATGCCCGGATGGCCGGAATTCGCGGCTTCGACCGCGTCCATGGCCAGGGCGCGGATGGCGTTGGCCATGTCCCGATGCGATGCCCCCGCGGCGCCCGACGTGTGTGGACCGCCGGCATTCGCGGAAATCGACGACGCTTCGGCCATGGGAATGGTCCACCTGAATTGAGGGATACCAAGATGGCATCGCACGGCGCCACAACCGCCGCGGCCAGTCCGCGCGCAACATGCCGCCCCAGTCGATCATCGTCAACCGCTGTGTGGCACCGGCGCGGGCTGGCCGGCTGGGATCATTTGCCGATTCTCCGGCGGCGACTGTTGACCGTTTCCCATGGCCGTGCGTATCCTGAAGTCCGCACCTGGACGGGCGTTCGCGCATACGTGCGCGCTGTATCGCGCCCGCGCAGGTTAAGACAACAAACCGTTCCGAGAGAGCGATGGCGCAGTTGGAGCAGGCAACGAAACGATTGCAAGCGGCCCTGGATCGTCTGGAGCAGGCGGTCGATGCGCGTGCCACCAATGGCGGCGACCGTGACAACGGCGATGAGCTGCGGGCGGCCCTGGCGGCGGCGCAGAAGGAGAACGCGGCCCTGCAAAAGGCGGCCGGCAGCGTGGCGACGCGCCTGGACGTGACCATCGCCCAACTCAAAGCGACATTGGAGGCATAAGGCCCGTGGCTCAGGTCACTCTGAAGATCAACGACCGCAGCTATGAAATGACCTGCGACGACGGGCAGGAAGACCACCTGCGCAAGCTGGCGGCGCATGTCGACGACCGCATGCGCCAGCTGGCCGGCTCCGTCGGTCAGGTGGGCGAGGCGCGGCTGCTGATCATGGCCAGCCTGTTGATCGCCGACGAGCTCTACGACGCCTATCGCCAGATACATGAGCTGGATGCCGCCGGAAACAGCGGCGCCGGGGCGGCGGAAGATAGTGGGGTGGCGGACGACGAGGCCGGGGACGAGGTTTTTGCCGCCGCGCTGCTCGGCTGCGCCGAGCGAATCGATGCCATGGCGAAGCGCCTGGCGGTTGCCGAGACTCACCGCGCCTAGAGCGCGTCCGCGCCTGGCCGGTATCTCCCGAAGTTCCCCCATAATTCTCTTGTCAATCCGCTCCCTCAGCAAGTTCCCTCTAGACAAGTTGTTAAAGCATCACGACTTACTGTTCCATTGGGCGGTGCTGCGAGGTGCGTCAGGTCATTCATTCCCTGGGGCCAATAACTACCTCGAGGGAGCTGTCCCTGCCGGGGCCGTGGTCCCGGTACATGGCGCCCACCTGCACTGCAGGCCACAGAGGAAGAATAACGGCCAACGGCCATCGCGGCACCGCCCACTTCACCGATCCACTCGCCGGCC
>DASWJP010000106.1:0-10469 GCA_036397065.1 Kiloniellales bacterium
CCGCCCCTGGGCACCATTCCACTTTATTTCATAAATAAATCAATAGGTTACGGGGCGCGTCGAACCCAATTTCCCCCAATTTTTCCCCCAATCCTCACGGAATCGTGAACGAGAGGCTTGGAGATCAGACCGAATAGGAAGAGGCCCCAACTCAAGGTCGGGGCCTCTATCGTAGGGCTCGGACGGGATAGGACGTGCCGTCCCTATGGTATACTCTGCTGGCTGGCCAACTCCACGCACCGACTTACCTTGCCGCGATACCACGGGGCCGAAGCCCTTAAGCTCTTGCAACCCTATCAGTTGCTTCCCCGGAGAGCCGTGGTTATCCCCGCACTTCTGGGGTTTTCCGGGACCGTCAAAAGTTTGGTCATAAACACCTCACTTCTGTACAGCTTCCGTTACATGGGTACGGTGTCGAGTCTTGGCAAGATTAGGTGCTCGCAAGTCAGTGCATTGCGAATGTAGATGTTGCCGGATAGACAAAGCGCCGCGACAGAGACGGTGATTGCCATGGATTTCAACTACCCAATTTCTGAATGCGATGTTCGCAAAGCTGAAATACCCCGGTTAGAGAAGTTCCGGGAGAGATTCATCGTTTGGCAAGAGTGGCTGTCCAGAGACGAACATTCAATCTGGGACCAGATTTATGGGATGCTCTGGAATGATATGGTGTTCCGAACGATCAACGAATGCCGCCGCCTTGCTCACAATAGCCCATCGCCAAACGTGGCTTTCAACAGGGCCGTGGCATCACTTATCGACGAGGGCTATGTGGCCAAACAGCTACTCGCGATCCGGCGGTTGACGGAGACCAACAGGCGACGTGACGCAATCGCGCTTCCGCGTCTCATAGATGACATGAAGGCCAACGCGGACCTATTCACGCGAGAGATATACGTGTGCAATGATGGTCTACCATTTGATCCTGATCCTGCTTTCCAAAAACGACTAGAGAAGTTAGCCATTGAGGGCGAGAAGAATGGCGGAGTCACATTCAGTCGCCCAGACACTAAGGGTCCGAACGCTTTCCTAAGTAGCAAGCGCATTCATGCTCATTTCGACCGGCTAATAGGGGCGGAAGGAAAGCCGTGGTCGCGGGACGATAAGCTTGACCCGGCTATCTTCGACAAGATCAAAAGCAAGCTCAGCGTTTGCGACGGGATTAATAAGGTCGCGTCCAAGTTCATTGCCCATGCTGCCGACGCTGGATCGCGTGGGAACATTAATGAGAAAGAGCGAAGCGTGACTTTGGACCGGATAGAGAAGTGTCAGCGGATCATTTGCCGAGTGGCTTCCTATATCAACGGCCCACTCCTCTACATCGGAAGTCCTGGTCTCATCCCGATACCCCAGTATGACCACTTGGAATATCTGGAAAAAGGATGGCTTGATCCCACAAACATTGGTGCCATCGCCCAATACTGGAAGAAGCGCGAGATGAAGGTTGAGAAATGGGCAGATGGAAATTGGGATAGTCTCCTAAAGCTGCCGGGCTGAGGCTGCCAAAGACTCATACAATGTTGTGTAGTTTCTCCATCCCACAATCGGAGCCAAAGTTACTCGAAAACAGGCCCTAAGCGACCGGTTTGCGACCGGCGGGACGAACTGGAAATCCATCCAGGGGTCCGCCGGTTTTTCTATGCCTGTATGTCGGCGGCCCCGCATGTAGCGAGGCAGACATGAACAATCCCGAACTTCTGACGGCAAGGCAGGCTGCCGAATTCCTCGGTGTGTCTACCGAGTATCTGGAATTGCACCGTCGCCTGGGCGATGGCCCTGAGTTCCTGAAGCTGACTGACGCTCCAAACGGCATTGTCCGTTACCGGCGCGATGCTTTGGAGAAGTGGCTTGCCGAACGCACGCGCACCCAGACAGGGGAGAGTGCGTAATGATCGGCACATATCGGCTGGACGTGGAAGTCTGGAACCTTGAATTCCCCATCACAATGAGCGTGTGCTACTACGCCGATGGAAGGCGCATGAGCGTTCACCTGAACGACGACAACCGCCTCATACACGCTCTCACCGGGGCCGACATCGTGGTCATGGACGTGGTACTTGGCGAGATCGCATTCTTCTCTCAAGCATCTTCCTGACGTCCCGCCCGCGACGAATTCAACTTCCGTCAGCTCGGTTTCCCAGCTATCGCAGGCGTAGACGCTGCGGTGAGAAGCGCGAGGAGACCCTTCAGAAGTTGCGTTGGGCTCGGCGGACAGCCGCGAATGTGGAGGTCGACGGGGACGACCGCGGAAACTCCGCCGACAACCGCGTAGCTGCCGGCAAAGCAGCCGCCGTCGAAGGCACAGTCGCCGACCGCGACGACCCATTTCGGATCGGGTGTTGCGTTATAAGTTCGCTCTAACGCCTCGCGCATATTCTTGGCCACCGGGCCGGTCACCAGAAGCACGTCGGCGTGGCGCGGCGAGGCGACAAAGCGGATGCCGAATCGCTCTAGATCGTAATAGGCGTTGTTGAGCGCATGGATCTCCAGCTCGCATCCGTTGCAAGACCCCGCATCAACCTCACGTATCGATAGACTGCGCCCCAACCGGCGGCGCGCGGTTCGGTCGACGCTTGCGGCAAGCTCGGCAAGCGACACCTCGTCGCAATCCGGCGGCGACTCCGTCAGCGGCGTGCGAAAGATATTCTTTATTAAAAGTTTACGCATGACGGCCGTCCTCTAGAGATCGTGACCCGAGTACGAGCAGTTGAACGATTTGTTGCAGATCGGAAAGTCGGCGACGATGTTGCCCTCGACCACCGCCTCCAGCAGCGGCCACTGAAACCACGATGGATCGCGCAGATGGCAGCGCTGAATCTTTCCATTTTGACCAAACCGCAGCCAAACCAGGACATCGCCGCGGAAGCTCTCCACCAATGCCATGCCCTCGCCCGCGCGCACCGGTAGCTCCCTGCGAACCGGGCCGCCGGGGAGCTGCGCCAGGATTTGCTCGACCAGGGACAGGCTCTGCTCGACTTCCCGGATGCGTATCCAAACCCGGGCGTTCACGTCGCCCTCCTTAAGAACCGGAACTTCGAAGCCGAGGTTGTCGTAGGGTGGATATCCGGGTCGGCGCCGCGCGTCGAAGCCGCGTCCCGATCCCCGCCCCACGTACCCGCCCGCGCCGAATTGCCGCGCCAGCGCCGGCTTCAGGACACCGGTCGCGACCGTGCGGTTGAGCAGCGAAGCCGTGTTGTCGTAGAGCTCTATCAGGGCCGGGAAGCGGCGGCGGATGTTGCCCAGCAAGGCCGTCAATGCGTCCCTGCCATGTTGATTGAGGTCGGCCGTTACCCCGCCGGGGACGACGCAATCGCGCATCAGCCGGTGGCCAAAACTTGCCTCCGCAGCCCGCAGAACACGTTCGCGCAGGACACCGCAATGGGCGTGCATCAGCGCGAACGAGGCGTCGTTGCAAATGGCGCCGATATCGCCCAAGTGATTGGCCAGGCGTTCGAGCTCGGCCATCAGGGCGCGCAGCCAGTGCGCCCGCGGCGGAACCTCGACGTCAAGCGCCGCCTCGACGGCACGGGCGAAGGCAATCGCATAGGCGACTGTGCTGTCGCCGGAGGTTCGGCCCGCCAGTTTCGCCGCGCGGTCCAGATCGGCACCCGCCATCAAGCCTTCGATGCCCTTGTGCACGTAGCCCAGGCGCTCTTCCAGACGCACAATGGTCTCGCCATTGGCTGTGAATCGGAAATGTCCCGGCTCGATGATCCCCGCGTGCACCGGGCCGACCGGGATCTGATGCAGGCTTTCGCCTTCGGCCGGAAGGAAGGTGTAGGCTGTACTGGACGCACCGGAGGCGGCGGGCTCACTCAGTGGCGAACGCACGGCCCAACGGCCATGATCGATCCACGGGCGCGCATCGGGCAGCCCCTTCGGCACCAGCCCGAAGAGATCGCGAACAGTCCGCTCCAGGCGGATGGCAGGCGGATGTCGTTGGCCGACCGAGGGAAATCTACCCTCGGGGCAGTCCAGGCTCACCACCCCGATATCCCCGTCCCGCTCCTCGAGCAATGCCATGTGCACGGCTGTCGGCTCGCCCCACAGGCCGAGCAGTGTCCAGCGACCTTGGGCCAATTGACCCACGGCGAATGCCCAAAGAGTCGGGTCCACGATCACGCGGGGCCATGGCCGATGATCGCCGACTCGCTCGCCTTCCATGATCAAATCGGTCAGTGACGGCATCGCGTCCTTGCTCCCCTCAACCCAACGCCGCCGCGACCTGCTGGAACCAGGCGACCAGCGGCGGCGGCAGATAGATGCCGGCCGCCAGCACCAGCGCGAGATGGGCGAACATCGGAACGTAGGACGCCTCCACCGGTGCCGTGCTGCCCACCGGATCGCCAAACGCGAGGCCGCCAATCCTCAGAAATAGTGCGCCGAAGGCGATGAGCAGGCCAAATACCAGGGGAATCGCCAGCAACGGCTCGCGGGCAAACGTCGAGCTGACGACCAGGAATTCGCTCATGAAGATGCCCATCGGCGGCAATCCGGCGATGGCCACGACCCCGACGACCAGGGACCAGCCGAGCCACGGGTGCGTGACAGTGAGGCCGCGGATGTCGGCGATATTCTGCGTGCCCTTCACCTGGGCGATGTGGCCGACGGCGAAGAAGATCGCCGATTTGGTGAGGCTGTGCATGGTCATGTGCAGAAGGCCGGCAAAATTTGCCAGCGGTCCGCCCATGCCGAAGGCAAAGGCGATGATACCCATATGCTCGATCGAGGAGTAGGCGAACATGCGCTTGATGTCACGACGGCGGTAGAGCATGAAGGCCGCGAAGACGAGGGACGTCAGCCCCATGGTCACCATGAGGGGCCCCGGCGCGATTGCTCCCGGGTTGGCGGCGAGCAGAAGCTTGAAGCGCAGCACGGCGTAAAGTGCCACGTTCAAGAGCAGCCCTGAGAGGACCGCCGAGATCGGCGTCGGACCCTCGGCGTGGGCATCCGGCAGCCAGGCATGCAGCGGGGCCAAGCCCACCTTGGTGCCGTAGCCGAGCAGCAGAAACACGAACGCGACATTCAGCAGCGCCGGGTCGAAGGCGGCGACATGCGCGATCAGCACGGTCCATGTCATGGCATCCGATCCCTCGCCCACCACCGGCAGCGCCGCCATGTAGACGAGAATCGTGCCGAAGAGGGCCAGCGCGATTCCGACGCTGCCCAGGATGAAGTACTTCCAGGCCGCTTCCAGCGCCTCGTGCGTGCGATAGATCCCGACCATGAGCACGGTGGTCAGCGTGGCCAGCTCGATGGCCACCCACATGAGGCCGATATTGTTGGCGATCAGCGCCAGGTTCATCCCGAACATCAGGATCTGGTACATGGCGTGGTAGAAGCGCAGATGGGTCGGTGTCAGGCGACCGGTCTCGAGTTCGTGGGCGATGTAGCTGGCACTGAAAACGCTGGTGGTAAAGCCGACGAAGGTGTTGAGGACGATAAAGACGATGTTGAGATCATCGACCAGAAGATATTGCCCGGGTTCGGGCCGTTCGATGAACAACAGTGACGCGGCCGCAAGGAAGGTCAGGAACGCGGCGAGCACGTTCAGGCGCGCGGTCAGCCGGTAATTGGGCAAGAGCGCGAGCAGTGCCGCCGTGCCGAGCGGTATCGCCAAGACCGCCGCCACGATATCGATTGGAAGGGCGCTCATTGCCGCTCTCCCCGGAAGCGATCGAGTGCCTGGATGTCGACAGTGTCAAATCGCTCGCGGATGCGGAACAGGAAGATGCCGATCACGATGAAGGCGATCAGGATGGAGAAGGCCACGCTGATCTCGACCACCAGCGGCATGCCCTTGGCACCGGTCGCGGCGAGAACGAGGCCGTTCTCCAGCGACATGAAGCCGACCACCTGGCTCACCGCATTGCGCCGCGTCACCATCATCAAGAGGCCGAGCAACACAACCGAGAGCGCAAAAGCGAGGTCTTCCCGCGCCAGGGGATCCGCCTCCGCGGTAACCCGCAACATCACCACCATGGACAAGGCGACGAGCCCTATCCCGGCGATCATCGTCAGGCCTACGCCGACAACGGTCTCGATCTCCCTGTGGATGCCCAGGCGCTGGATGATTCTGTGCAACACGACCGGGATGACGATGGCCTTGAAAACCAGCGCGATCGCCGCGGTGACGTAGAGGTGGGGCGCATCCTGAATGAACGCCTGCCAGGCGACCGAGAGCGCGAGTACCAGGGCGTGCAGCGCAAAAATGTTGAGCAGCGCATAGAGGCGGTCCTGGTACAGCAACATGAAGCTGACCAGCACAAGCCCGCCGGCCAGGAGATGGGCGATGTCGAAGACGAGACTATCCATCTAGAGGCTCCGCGAAACGAACAGGAGCAGGGTGCCGAGAAAACCGAGCATCAGGGCGGCACCCAGGAACTCGGGCACGCGGAAAACCCGCATCTTGGCGACGGCCGTCTCGAACAGGGCGAGCAGGAAACCGGCGGCGGCGAGCTTGACCACATACGCGGCCGCCCCGACGGCATAGGCCTCGGGGCCGGCACCCGACACCGCCAAACCCCAAGGCGCAAAGACGCAGGCGATCAGCGAAATATAGAGCAGCAACTTGAGCGAGGCCGCGAACTCGATCATCGCCAGATGGCGCCCGGAATATTCCAGAACCATGGCCTCGTGCACCATGGTCAGTTCCAGATGCGTCGCCGGGTTGTCGACCGGGATACGGGCATTCTCGGCGATCGCAACCATGATCAATGCCATGAGAGCAAGGCCGAGCGAGACACGCAGGCCGACCGCCGGCGAGGCCATAAAGGCCGCGACCGTGGAAAGCTGGGTCGAGCCGGCTACCAGCGCCATAGTGAAGACGATCAGCAGCATGGCCGGCTCGGCCAACGATGCGATCATGACCTCGCGGCTGGAACCTATGCCGCCGAAGCTCGTGCCCACGTCCATGCCGGCCAGGGCCAGGAAGAAGCGGGCGCTCGCCAGCAACGCGATCAAGGCGATGAGATCGGCGGTCCAACTGAACATCAGGCCCGCGGCGAAGGTCGGCACCAGCGCGGCGGCAACCCAGGTCGCCGCGAAAATGAGGTACGGCGTCACCCGAAACAGCCACGACGCGTTCTCGGCCAGCACAACCTCCTTGCGCAGCAGCCGCAGGAGGTCGCGATAGGGCTGAAACACGGACGCCCCTTGCCGCCGCAACAACCGCGCCTTCACCTTGCGGACAAAGCCCGTCAACAGCGGCGCCAACAGGAGCACCAACCCCATCTGAGCTCCTTGGACAAAGAGATCGAGGATCATGGCCATGCCGCAAGAACCAGCAACAGAGTAACAAGGGCGAGAAAAACCAGGCTCAGGTAGCGCCGGATGGTTAGGAATTGCATGCGATTCAGGCGATCCGCGGCAAAGTTCACAGCCCCTGTGACCGGCGCGTAGAAGATGTCCCAGACCAGATCCTTCATGTCGACGTGCATCCGGGCGGGTCGGCTATCGCCCGGCGGCGGCATCTCCACCTGCTCTCGCGCGTGAAACATCAGTGTGCCAAACACACGGCGGATCGGCTGCGCGAAGCTGCCGGCGGTGTACTGCGTCATTGGGCTTGGGTCCGGAAAGCCGCAGTCCCACGCCGGCGCACGGCGCACGGCTTGTGAGGCGAATCGGTGAATGATTATCACCGCGAGCGAGGCCGAGATGACGATGAAGAAAAAAACCAGCGCACCATTGTACGAACTCCGGCTTTCCGCGATCGGGACAATGGAGAGCCAAGCCACTCCCAGTTGGACGGGCATACGGTCGCCCAGCACGGCCATTGTCACGGGCGCTAGCGCATCCATGACCGGGCCCGGCAGCACCCCAGTGATCAGGCAGAGCGCGGCGAACAGGAACATGGCGGCCAGCGAGAAGCGATCCACCTCCTGCGCCCGGTCCGCCGCCGTTGTCCTCGGCCGCCCCAGGAAGGTGACGCCGAACGCCTTGACGAAGCAGGCCGCCGCCAGCGCCGCCGACAACGCCAGCAGGCTGCCCACCGCCGGCACCATGATCTTGAGGCCCCACTGGGGAAGTTCCGGGCTTTGCAGGATCGCCTGGAACGTCAGCCATTCGGAGACGAAGCCGTTCAACGGCGGTAACGCGGATATCGCCACGCACCCGACCAGGAACGCAAAGCTCGTGTACGGCATGCGGTGAATCAGGCCGCCCAGATGCTCCATGTCCCGCTCGCCCGTGGCCGTCAGGACGGCGCCGGCGCCGAAAAACAAGAGACTCTTGAACAGCGAATGATTGAGGACGTGAAACAACGCCGCGGTCAGAGCGAGCGCAGCCGCCCAACCCATGCCGTTCGCCTGGAACGCCAGCGCCAACCCAAGGCCAATGAAGATGATGCCGATATTCTCGACGGTATGGTAGGCAAGCAGACGCTTCAGATCGTGCTGCATCAGGGCGTAGAGCACGCCGAGCACGGCGGTCATCCCCCCCAGCGCCAGGACGATCATGCTGGCCCACCAGGTGGGTTCGCCCAACAGGTCGAAGACAATGCGCACGAAACCGTAGACGGCCACTTTTGTCATCACGCCGCTCATCAACGCCGAGACGTGGCTGGGCGCGGCCGGGTGGGCGAGTGGCAGCCAGACGTGCAGCGGCACGAGTCCGGCCTTCGAACCCGCGCCAAGCAAGACCAGCGCCAGAACCAGCGCCGCGACGCCGGGAGTGTGGCCCGCCGCGCGGATTGCGGCGAAGCCATAGGCCCCGTCGACCCCCGCGAGCAGACCGAAGGCCAGCAACAGAGCCAGCGTGCCGAAGCTCGCCATCACCAAATAGATATATCCGGCGCGAACATTGTCGCGGTCCCGGTGGTGGGCCATGACAAGGGCCCAGGAGGTGAGCGACATGAACTCCCAGGACAAGAGGAACGTGAAGGCATCATCCGCCAGCACCACCAGGTTCATGCCCGCCAGGAACGCCGGAAAGAAGGGCAGAACCCGGTGCGGTGCCGACTCATGGCGCCCATAACCGAGCCCATAGAGGCTGGCCGCGGCACCGCCAAGATTGACGACGACGAGAAAGAAGGCGGCCAGAGGATCCAAACGGAAATGGGTCCCGAGCCACGGCAGTCCGAGCGGCAGCATCAGAGTGGAAACAGCGCCGTCGTCCAGGACGAGATGGGCGCCGGCCGTGACGAGGGCAACACAGGACGTGGCCAAGCTTGCGCCATATGTGATGCGCATGAAACCGGCCCTGCGGCCAAACGCGATGGAGAAGACTCCGGCGACCAGCAGGCCTGCAACACACCAAAGGATGGCCGCGACGGGCATCGTTCCCATGCTTTCATGCCGCTCGCGGTGGCAATTGGCCGTCGCCGTTCCGGGACAGTCCTTCCGAGCCCGGCTCAACTTTCAACCGGACCCCACGGCCGCTGCCCTGGCTGGCCGCCCCCTCGGCGATCAATTCGATCCCGGCGGATTCAAGCCCGGCGATCAGCTTCATCAGAGAATCCACATTCCCACGGATAACGCCATCGCTGGCCTCCATGCGCTGGATGGTCGGCACCGAAAGGCCCGAAAGCTCGGCCAGCCGGCGCTGGTCGATGCCGAGCAAGGCCCGGGCGGCCCGCAACTGGGCGGCAGTTAGCATGTCTGAGAGATCATTTCTTGACTTTCAGATATCTAAACGCCTGTCTATAATAGGTATGTACGGCTTTCAAGCATAATAATTGATGTATGAAACATTATCACGATGCAGCGGAATGGGCGCACCCCGGACGCCTGCAGATGCACGCACGCGGCGATGAAAGTGGGGCCGGAGCCGGACCCGCACCGAGTGCCCGCCGCGTGGCGAGGAAAATTCAGCCGTCCAACGCGACATGATCACTCTTCACCGACAGCATACCGAACATGGGGAGATCACGATTCTACGGAGCCGCGACACAGGCTCCTGCATCTATAACCAGGGCGGAAGCTGTCAGAGCGAGGCCGACTCCCGCGGCGTGAGCCTTGCCTCATACGTCCATGCGATACATGGTCTCGTCGCTCAGCGTGCAGCCAAATCTGTCGTGGTTATCGGATGCGGCGGCGGGACGCTTGCGACGATGCTGACCTACATCGGCATGTCCGTATCCGTCGTCGACGTGAATCCCACTTCAATTGATCTCGCCAGGCGGTATTTCTCGTTGCCGGCGGGCGTGCCCTTTCATTTGGGAGATGGCAAGGCGTTTCTCATCGAGACAGAGGCAACATTCGATGCCATTGTTGTCGACGCCTTCGTCGGTCACGTGATACCGGCTCACTTCCGGTCTCCGGATTTTTTCACGGCGGTCCGCAGGCGCCTGACACCGAATGGCGTGGTGCTGTTCAACGTGCACGTCGCCCATGACCTCGATCCGGGTGCGGATTTGGTGGGAGCGGCGATGACGCATGCCGGAGTGCCTGTTTGGGTTCTCGACACGCCCGGCGTCCTGAACCGGAATTCAATTGTGCTGGGCGGTGCGGTTTCAGGGCTCGACAAGCCGC
>DASWJP010000107.1:0-5659 GCA_036397065.1 Kiloniellales bacterium
ATCGTCGTGCCGGGGCGCACCTACCGCGCCGATTCCGATGCCACCCATTCGCCCATGTTCCATCAGGTGGAAGGGCTGGTCATCGACGAGACGACCCACATGGGCCATCTCAAAGGCACCTTGATCGAGTTCTGCCGCGCCTTCTTCGATATCGACGATCTGCCGGTGCGCTTCCGTTCCAGCTATTTCCCCTTCACGGAACCGAGCGCCGAAATGGATATCGGCTGCAGCCGCGCCGGGGGGCAGCTGACCATCGGCACCGGCGGCGACTGGCTGGAGATTCTCGGCTGCGGCATGGTGCACCCGCGGGTGCTGGAGAATTGCGGCATCGATGCGAACGTCTATCAGGGTTTCGCCTTCGGCATGGGGATCGAACGGGCGGCCATGCTGAAATACGGCATTCCGGACCTGCGCACTTTCTATGATTCGGATCTGCGCTGGCTTCGCCACTATGGATTCCTGCCGTTCGAGGTGCCCTCCATGGTGCGGGGGTTGTAGGCCGTGAAGTTCACCCTCGCCTGGCTCAAGGAACATCTGGAGACCGACGCGCCGCTTTCGGCGCTCGCCGAGACCTTGACCATGATCGGCCACGAGGTGGAGTCGGTGAATGACCCGGCGGCCCGCTTCGCCGGTTTCATAGTCGGCCATGTGAAGGAGGCCCGGCCGCATCCCAATGCCGACCGCCTGCAGGTGTGCATGGTCGAGACCGGGAACGAGGTGGTGCAGGTGGTGTGCGGCGCGCCCAACGCGCGCACCGGCATGAAGGGCGTCTTCGCCCCGGCCGGCTGCGTCATTCCCGGCACCGGGGTGGCGCTCAAGGCCGGCACCATTCGCGGCGAGGCCTCCAACGGCATGCTGCTCTCCGAGCGGGAGATGGGCCTGTCCGACGAGCACGAGGGCATCATCGATTTGCCCGCCGACGCGGCGGTGGGCACCTCGGCCGCCGCCGCCCTCGGTTTGCAGGACTCGGTGTTCGACGTTTCCATCACGCCCAACCGGGGCGATTGCCTGGGCGTGCGCGGCATCGCCCGCGATCTGGCCGCCGCAGGGCTGGGCCGTCTGAAACCCTTCGACGACAAGGCTGTCCCCGGCACCTTCGCCAGCCCGATTGCCTGGCACCGCGATTTGCCGGCGGCGGCGGCAGATGCCTGCCCCTACGTGGCTGGGCGCACCTTCCGCAACGTGCGCAACGGCCCCAGCCCCAAGTGGCTGCAGGACCGCCTGCGCGCCATCGGCCTGCGGCCCATCTCGGCCCTGGTCGATATCACCAACTTCGTCACCTACGATCTGAACCGGCCCCTGCACGTCTTCGATGCCGACAAGCTCGCCGGCGATCTGGTCATGCGCCTGGCGCGGCCCGGCGAGACGATCGAGGCTCTCGATGGCCGCGGCTACCAACTCGATCCGGAAATGGTGGTGATCGCCGATGACCAGGGCCCGCAAGGCATCGGCGGCGTCATGGGCGGCGAGGCTTCGGGCTGCACCGAGGCGACGCGCACCGTCTTCGTCGAGGTTGCCCTGTTCGATCCGGTGCGCACCGCCGCCACCGGCCGTAAGCTGGGCATTCTGTCGGATGCGCGCTACCGCTTCGAGCGGGGCCTCGATCCGCATTCGGCGGTCTGGGGGGCCGAGGTGGCGGCGCGCCTGATCGGCGAGCTGTGCGGCGGCGAGGTCAGCGAGGTGGTCCACGCCGGCACCCTTCCCGATGCCCGCCGGCAGGCGACCCTGCGCCCGGCGCGGGTAGCGGCACTCGGCGGCGTCGACGTGGCGGTGACCAAGCAGACCCGCATCCTGACCGACCTGGGTTTCACGGTGGCCGGCAAGGGCAAGGCGCTGAGCGTGACCCTGCCGTTGTGGCGCTCCGACGTGGAGGGCGAGGCCGACCTGGTGGAAGAGGTACTGCGCATCAACGGCTTCGACAAGATTCCGGCGGTTGCCCTGAGCCGCGATGCGGCCCTGCCGCACCCGGTTCTGACCCTGGCCCAGCGCCGCGTCTCCCTGGCGCGTGCCGCATTGGCCCGCCGAGGGTTGTTCGAGGCGGTCACCTTCTCTTTTATCTCCGAGGACCTGGCCCGGCATTTCGGCGGCGGACGCGAGGACATGCGCCTGGTCAACCCGATCAGCGCCGATCTGGACATCATGCGCCCGGCGGTCCTGCCGGGCCTGGCGGCGGCGGCGGCGCGCAACGCCGATCGGGGCACCGGCGATGCCGCCCTGTTCGAGATCGGCCCGCAATACGCCGACGTGACCCCCACCGGACAGACCCGCGTGGCGGCGGGGGTGCGGACAGGTGCCGCCGCGACGCGGCACTGGGCCGGCGGCAACCGCGCAGTCGATGCCTTCGACGGCAAGGGCGATGCCATGGCGGCGCTCACCGTCTGCGGCGCCCCGGTGGAGAACCTGCAGACCACCACCGACGCGCCGGGGTGGTATCACCCGGGCCGCTCCGGCGTCTTGCGGTTGGGGCCGAAGGTGTTGGCCCACTTCGGCGAGTTGCATCCGCGCATTTTGCGCGCCCTGAGCTTGCGCGGGCCGGTGGCCGCCTTCGAGGTGTTTCTCGATGCCATCCCGGTACCCAAGGCAGGAAAGACCGGCGACGGCCGGCAGCGCCCGGCCCTGGTCCTCTCGCCGTTCCAGGCGGTGGCCCGCGACTTTGCCTTCGTGCTCGGCGCCGACGTGCCGGCCGAGCAGGTGCTGCGCGCCGCCAAAAGCGCCGACAAAGCCCTGATCGCCAAGGTCGAGCTGTTCGACGTCTATGCCGGCAAGGGAATCGAGGAGGGCAAGAAGTCGCTCGCCATCGCCGTTACCTTGCAGCCGACAACCCATACCCTGACCGATGCCGAGATCGAGGCGGTCGCCGCCAAGATCGTCGCCCAAGTCGGCAAGGCCACCGGCGGGATGCTGCGGGGGTAGGTGGAGACCCGCGCGGGTTCCCCTTGGCGGCTCAGGGCCGGGGTGCTATAGGCTCCGCGGCCGCAGAAATCTCAGCATGACCGACACCAGCCACATCCGCAATTTCGCGATCATCGCCCACATCGACCATGGGAAATCGACCCTGGCCGACCGGCTGATTCAATCGTGCGGCGGCCTGACCCTGCGGGAGATGAAGGAGCAGGTGCTCGATTCCATGGAACTCGAGCGTGAGCGGGGCATCACCATCAAAGCCCAGGCCGTGCGCCTGACCTACCAGGCGAAGGATGGCGAAACCTATATCCTGAACCTGATCGACACCCCCGGCCACGTGGACTTCTCCTATGAGGTGAGCCGCTCGCTTGCCGCCTGCGAGGGGTCGCTGCTGCTGGTCGATGCCAGCCAAGGGGTGGAGGCGCAGACCCTGGCCAACGTCTATCTGGCGCTGGACGCCGACCACGAAGTGGTCCCGGTCCTGAACAAGATCGATCTGCCCGCCGCCGAGCCGGAGCGGGTGAAGGAGCAAATCGAGGATGTGATCGGCCTGGACGCCTCCGAGGCGGTGGCCATCTCGGCCAAGACCGGCGAAGGGGTGCCGGACGTGCTCGAAGCCCTGGTCAAGCGCTTGCCGCCGCCCAAGGGCGATGCCGCGGCGCCGCTCAAGGCCCTGCTGGTCGATAGCTGGTACGACGCCTATCTGGGGGTGATCACCCTGGTCCGGGTGGTCGACGGCACCCTGAAGCGTGGCATGCGCATCCGCATGATGGGCAGCGGCGCCGTGCACGAGGTGGACAAGGTCGGTGTCTTCACCCCGAAAATGACCGATGTGCCGACTCTGTCTCCCGGCGAGATCGGCTTCATCACCGCCAGCATCAAGTCGGTGGCCGATTGCAAGGTCGGCGATACCATCACCGAGGATCGGCGCCGCGCCGCCAAGGCCCTGCCGGGGTTCAAACCGAGCGTGCCCGTCGTCTTCTGCGGCCTGTTTCCGGTCGATGCGGCGGCTTACGAGGATTTGCGCGATTCCCTGGCCAAGCTGGCGCTCAACGATTCCAGCTTCCAATTCGAGCCGGAGACATCGGCGGCACTCGGCTTCGGCTATCGCTGCGGCTTTCTCGGCCTGCTGCACCTGGAGATCATTCAGGAGCGCCTGAGCCGCGAGTTCGATCTCGACCTGATCGCCACCGCGCCCAGCGTGGTCTACAAGGTGCACCTCACCAACGGCGACGTGCTTGAGCTGCACAACCCCACCGACATGCCCGATGCGGTGCGCATCGACCATATCGAGGAGCCGTGGATCAAGGCGACCATCCTGGTTCCCGACCAGCACCTGGGTGCCATCTTGAAGCTGTGCGAAGATCGGCGCGGCCAGCAGATCGATCTCACCTACGTCGGCGGCCGCGCCATGCTGGTCTATCACCTGCCGCTCAACGAGGTGGTGTTCGATTTTTACGACCGCCTGAAATCGGTCTCCCGCGGTTACGCCAGCTTCGATTATCAGCTCGACGGCTACCGCGAGGGCGATCTGGTCAAGGTGTCGATCCTGGTCAATGCGGAGCCGGTCGATTCGCTCTCCATCATCGTCCACCGCGCCAAGGCGGAAACCCGCGGCCGGGCCCTGTGCGAACGCTTGAAGGAGCTGATCCCCCGGCAGATGTTCAAGATCGCCATCCAGGCGGCCATCGGCGGCAAGGTGATCGCCCGCGAGACCATTTCCGCCCTGCGCAAGGACGTCACCGCCAAGTGTTACGGCGGCGACGTGACCCGCAAGCGCAAGCTTCTGGAAAAGCAGAAGGCCGGCAAGAAACGCATGCGCCAGGTCGGCAACGTGGAGATCCCGCAGTCCGCCTTCCTGGCCGCCCTGCGCATGAGCGACGACTAGCCACCGGACGCGAATATCCGGCTACTTGAACCGCCAGCGCCGGCGGCGGAAACTTCGCCGTCCAAAGCATGCGATCAACAGGAGCAGACCCGGAACGGCGAAGACCAGCAGGGCCGGCAATTGCAGGATGCTGACCACGCCGGGGTCCCACAAAGCCGGCCAGATGTAGCGCTCGATGACCGCCTGCATCAGGTTCAGGCTGCCCACGCTGAGGCTGAACCACAATTCACCTGCCGGCCGCAGGCCGATGCCTGAGGCCGGGTCCGGTGCCAGCAGCTCCCAACCCGCGACGGCCAACGCGGCCAGGACCAAGAGCCAGCCGAGACTGCATCCCACAACGCGCATTGGACGCTCTCGCGCGGCTATTGCGCCCGCCGTTGGAAGAGGCGGGTGCGGAACCGTTTCACTGCAAACCTAACAGGTTCCGACGGATCAAGCCAAGCGATTGCAAGGGCCTGGCCGAGGCGCGGCCGGGGCCGGGATTGGGCCGGGAGTGGCGCCGAGAATGGTGCCGGGCGCCGGGCCGGTTCGGCGTTGCATCGATTTGGCGCCTCGGATACGGTCTGGCCCGCACAACGCCGGACGATGCACGGTCCGGCGCCCAGCGGAGGGGTGGCCGAGCGGTCGAAGGCGCACGCCTGGAAAGTGTGTATACGGTGATGAGCTGTATCGTGGGTTCGAATCCCACCCCCTCCGCCAGCAAGTCTTTGATATCGCAGAAATAGCGATCGGGATTCGAACCGTCGGTGCGCCTCGCGACTGTCTGCGGGCCTTTGCGCCGCGCCGTTGCGCGAGCGGGACCGAGAGAACGAGGTCTGTGGGTCCCGAAATCTCAAGTCATCTGTTCGTGTTGAAGAATTCAGTGCA
>DASWJP010000108.1:0-29732 GCA_036397065.1 Kiloniellales bacterium
CCAGATCGGTGGGCAGATCGGAGATGAAGCCGACCGTGTCGGAGACGATGACCTGCGTCCCCGACGGCAGGCGCACCCGGCGCATGGTCGGATCCAGGGTGGCGAAAAGTTGATCCTTGACGACGACCGCCGCCTTGGTCAGGCGGTTGAACAGGGTCGACTTGCCGGCGTTGGTATAGCCGACCAGGGCGATCACCGGGTACGGCACCCGCCGCCGCGCCGCCCGATGCAACTCACGCCGCCGCTTGACCTGCTCCAGGTCCGCCTTGATGCGCACGATCCGCTCGGTGATCAGGCGCCGGTCCATTTCCAGCTGGCGTTCGCCAGGGCCGCCGAGGAAGCCGAAGCCGCCGCGCTGCCGCTCCAAGTGGGTCCAGGATCGTACCAGGCGTGAGCGCTGATAGCTCAGCGCCGCCAATTCCACCTGCAACTGGCCCTCCTTGGTCCGGGCCCGGGCCCCGAAGATTTCCAGGATCAGCCCGGTGCGGTCGATCACCTTGCACTGCCAGGCCCGTTCCAGGTTGCGCTGCTGCCCCGGCGTCAGGGTGGCGTCGACCACCACCAAGCCGGCCTCCTCCTCGGCCACCACCAAACCTATGCGTTCGGTAACGCCGCTGCCGAACAGGGTAGCCGGCCGCGGCCGGGCCACCGTGACCACCTCCGCATAGACAACCTGGAGGTCGATGGCCCGCGCCAGTCCCACCGCCTCGTCAAGCCGAGCTTGCGGCGAGCGCGGCGCGCCGGCCCCGCCGCGCATGTGCGGAAACAGAACCAGCGCCCGTCCGATGCCGGGCGGGCGTGATTCGATTCCCATCGGCGCGCCGCCACCGCGGCGCGCACCGGCGGATTTCTCGGCGACGGAATTAGGCGTCCTGGGCCTCGTGCGGCTGATCCGCCGGCGGCTCATAGAGCTGGACAGGCGTGGCCGGCATCACCGTCGAGATCGCATGCTTGTAAACAAGCTGTGAATGCGCATCGCGGCGCAAGAGAACGGAGAAGTTATCGAACCAGGTGATAATCCCCTGCAACTTGACGCCATTTACCAGAAATACGGTAACCGGCACTTTATTTTTGCGTATGTAGTTGAGAAAGACGTCTTGGACGTTCTGAGATTTATCTGCGGCCATGGGAATTTCCCGATTTGTTAGTTTGTTGTTGTTCTGGTCGGTCCTTCTTATTTCCGGTGGACACTCCCCATACCGCAGGGTCGAACGGATCGCCCCGCCACTCGCATCCACCGTCACTCTTCACTATCACGGTTCGACGGCAAAGACAAAATTCACAGTGCGCGCATCAGGTCGAGAAATGCCGTGCAACTGTCCACATACATACGGGGCTCTGCTCCGGGAAACTCGCCCTTGGCGGGTGCGTCCGGCCGCAACAGAACGGGCAGGCATCCCGAAGTGACGGCGCAGGCCATGTCGATGTCCGTATCGCCGACGAACCACACATCCGGGCCGGCCGGCAATCCGGACTTTGACAGGGCCAGTGTCACCGCTTCGGCCGCCGGCTTGTCGCGGGTGGCGTCATTGGCCCCAACTAGGCTGCTGAAATAACCGCTCCAGCCGATGTGCTCCGCCTCGCGACGCAAGAGGTGCCCATTCTTGTTGCTGACCACGGCCATATAGAGGGACCCATCGCCGGCCAGGTGGCGCAGCATGGCGCCCGCCCCCTCCCGCTCGCGCAGCGTCTGCAGGTGCTGGCTTTCGAAGGCGCGGTAAAAGATCGCGGTCGCTTCATCCGCCCGGTCGCCGAACAGGGCGGGAAAAGTATCGCGGGCCGAGGCGCGCACTCGCAATCGGGTTTCCTCCGGCGTCCAGGGCGTATGGCCCATGGCCTCGAGAGCGGTATTGAGCGCGGCGCGAATGGTATCCCAGGTATCGACCAGCGTGTTATCCCAGTCGAACAACAACGCCCGCGGGCGCAAGATCTTCATGCGCCCGGCCTCGCCGGTGCCATTTTGTGTTCTGCCATGTACGTCATGTAGTGCTGACGCAAAGCCATCGTCAGGGCCCCTGGGCGGCCGTCGCCGACCGGTACGCCGTCGATCCGTGTCACCGGCAGAACATAAGAGGTGCTGGAGGTGAGAAACGCTTCGCGCGCCGCCTTGGCCTCGGTCACCGTGAAGGGCCGTTCCGCAAAGTGATAGCCGGCGGCGCGAATGACCTTCAACAGGGACAGGCGGGTGATGCCATTGAGAATGGCCTGCGAGGCATCGCGCGTGACCACGGTATTGTCTTGGGTCACGATCCAGGCGTTGGTGGAACTGCCCTCGGTCACCCGCCCTTCTTCATCCACCTGCCAGGCTTCGTAGGCACCCGCCTCCGCGGCCTTCTGCTTGACCAGGACATTGGGCAGCAGCGCCACCGACTTGATGTCGCAGCGCCGCCAGCGGATATCCGGTGCGGTGATCACCGATACGCCGTCGCTCAGCATCGCCGCCCGGTGCGGCTTCGACTGCCGAGTGGTCATCACCAAGGTAGGCGAAACATTGGCTGGAAAGCTATGGTCGCGCCGCGCCGCGCCGCGGGTCACCTGCATGTACACCAACCCAGTGGTCAGGTCGTTGCGGCGAATCAGCTCGCGGGCGATGAGCTTGATCGTGGCCCGGGCCGCCGGCATGGGGATTCGCAATTCCCGAAGCGAGCGCTCGAGACGGTCCAGGTGGGGCTCCTCGTCGATCAGAACGCCCTGGTACACGGGCACGACCTCGTAGACCCCGTCGGCGAATTGAAAGCCGCGGTCTTCGATGTGCACAGCCCCCTGCCGGTGCGGCAGATACCGTCCATTGACATATGCCAGTCGCGGCATGTCTCGGCGTCCTTCACGCCGGCGCCGGTGCGCCTAAAAGAATTCCAGCTTCACGGAGAACAGTTTTTCGATCTTCTTCACCGCCGCCGTCGCGGCAAAGATGACGACCAGATCGTTCGGCCGCACCACCGTATCGCCGCGTGGAATGATGACCTCCTCGCCGCGTACGATGGCACCGACGATGACGCCTTCCGGCAACTTTGCGTCGCGGATCGGCACGCCCACCAGACTGGACGTTTCCAGCGCCTCCGCCTCGATGACCTCGCCGAAACCCTCCGAGATCGAATGCACGGAGCGGATCCGGCCGCGGCGCACATGCTGCAAGATGGTCGAGACCGTGATCGCCCGGGGGCTGACCACCGTATCGATGCCAAGCGTCCCGACCAACGGCGCATAGGTGTTCTTGTTAATCAGCGTGACGGCGCGGCGGCTGCCAAATCGTTTGGCCAGCAGCGAGGCCAAAATGTTGACCTCGTCGTCGTTGGTCACGGCGACCACGGTATCGGCCATGTTACAGCCGGCTTCCGCGAGGATCTCCGGATCCAGCGCATCGCCGCGTATGACCATGCTGCGGGTCAGGGTTTGCGCCGCCAGCTCGGCGCGATTCTTGTCCAGCTCGATCACTTTCATGGAGACGTGCGGGTGCGCCTTTTCGACGCGGCTGGCCAGATTGAGGCCGATATTGCCGCCGCCGACAATCACCACCCGCCGGGCTTCCGTTTCCTCGTGGCCGAATGCCGACATGGCGCGGGCCAGATGCGCCGTTTCGGCGACGAAATAGACGTCGTCGCCGACCTGCAGCAAATCCTCCGGTTTCGGCACGATACCCTTGTCCTGCCGCCATATGCCGACCACCACGATGTGCAGCTCCGGAAACAGTGCCGTCAGTTCCCGCAGCGGCGTGTCCAGAATGGGCGTGTTATCGGTGCAATGAACGCCGATCAGGCTGACCTTGCCATCGGCCAGGGGATGGACTTCGAAGGCGCCGGGAACCCGCAGCCGCCGCTCGATCGCCTTGGCGACCTCCACCTCCGGCGAGATGATGACGTCAATGGGCATGTTCTCGCGGCCGAATAGATCCGACCACATGGGGTCGAGATAGCTTTGATGGCGGATGCGAGCGATCTTGGTCGGCACCTCGAAAATGGAATGGCAAATCTGACAGGCCACCATGTTGACTTCATCGGCATAGGTGACGGCGATCACCATATCCGCATCCGCCGCCCCCGCCCGCTCAAGCACGTCCGGGTGCGAAGCGAAACCCACCAAGCCCTTGACGTCGAGGGATTCACTGATCTTTTCGACCAGCTCGGGCGATTGGTCGATGACCGTAATGTCGGCATTCTCGGTCGCCAGGTAGCGCGCGATGTTGTAGCCCACCTGACCGGCGCCACAGATGATGACTTGCATATTGAGTTCCCGGAAAAGTGCGCCGTGTACGGTTTATTACCGCTCGGGTGCGTTGATGCCGAGAGAGCGAAGTTTACGATGCAGGGCCGAACGTTCCATGCCAACGAAGCTTGCGGTCCGCGAAATATTCCCACCAAAGCGAGTCACTTGCGCCTCCAGATATTGCCGTTCGAAGGCGCCTCGCGCCTCGCGCAAGGGCAGCGACATCATCTCGATACCGGAATCGTTGTGGCGAATGGACGGCGCTATGGCACCGATATCCGGCGGCAGCATGTCAGAGCGCACCGGATCCGACGGCGCGCCTGGCGCCATGATCAGAATCCAATCGACCACGTTACGAAGCTGCCGCACATTGCCCGGCCAGTCGTAGGCCTGCAAAGTGGCCATGGCATCGTCGCTGATCCGCCGCGGCGGCAAGCCGGACACTTCCGCCGCCCGCTCGATAAAATACCGGACCAGATCGGGAATGTCCTCACGCCGCTGGCGCAAGGCCGGCACGCACAGGGGGACCACGTTCAAACGGTAATAGAGATCCTCGCGAAACAGGCTTTCGCCGATCAGATGCGGCAGATCCCGGCTGGTGGAAGCTACCACGCGCACATCCACCTCGACCCGGCGTTCCCCGCCGACCCGCAGGAATGTCTGTTCCTGCAGCGCGCGCACGATCTTGCCCTGGGTTTCCATGGGCATGTCGGCCACCTCGTCCAGCAACAGCGTGCCGCCATGGGCGCGCTCCAAGGTGCCCAGCCGGCCGGGCGAGTCCGGACTCTCAACTCCCGCCTCGCTGCCGAAGAGTTCAAGTTCGAGCCGCTTGGGATGCATGGTGGCGCAGTTGAGGACGACGAAGGCACCGGCCGCCCGGCGCGAACCGATATGCAGGGCACGCGCCACGACTTCCTTGCCAACCCCTGCCGGCCCGGTGATCAAAACGCGGCTGCCCGTGGGGGCTACCTTGGCGATGCCCTGGCGAAGTTGGCAAATCGCCATGGATTGCCCGATCATGTCGGTTTGCGGCCCGACACGCAGGCGCAGCTCCGCGTTCTCCTCGCGCAGGCGGGCCGCTTCAATGGCCCGCTGAACCACCACAACCAGGCGGTCCGCCTTGAACGGTTTTTCGATGAAATCGTAGGCGCCAAGCTTGAGGGCGGACACCGCCGTCTCGATAGTGCCGTGACCGCTGATCATGACGACCGGCACCGAGGAATGCTCGTGCTTGATAGCACGTAAAAGCTCCATGCCATCCAGACGGCTGTTGTGCAGCCAGATGTCCAGGATGACCAGGCTGGGCCGCCGTGTTGCCAGTGCTTCCAGAGTGCCGTCGCTATTGCTGGCTTCCCGTGTTGCGTAGCCTTCGTCGTGCAGGACGCCACTCATCAGCATCCTGATGTCGGCTTCGTCATCGACGATCAGAATGTCACGCGCCATGTTTTCTTAGTTCCCGTATCATACCTGAGCCGGTTTTCGCGATCCGGCCTGTCCGATTATCCGGCAAGGGAAATATCAGACAGACCCTGGCTCCGCCAACTGGAGAATCTTCCAAGCGCAGAACGCCACCATGATCCTCCATGATTTTTTTGACAATCGCCAGTCCCAAGCCGGTGCCTTCTTCGCGGGTGGTCACATAGGGCTCGGTCAGGAGGTGCCGTTCGGCACGCGGCAGGCCTGGGCCGTTGTCCTCCACCGCGATGGCGCGCACCGCGCCGTCGTCGATCAGGCTGACCGTCACGCGCCCCGGCGGCAAGGACGCGGTCCCATCCGCAGCCCGCCGTTCGATGGCGTCCATGGCGTTTTGCAGCAGGTTCGTCAACGCCCGGCCGATCTGCTCCCGATCGCATGGGGCAACGACCTTGAGCGGCGGCGCCTCGAACACGAACTCCACGGCCGGATGCGCCTCTCGCTGTAAGAACAAGGCTTGCTCGATCATCTCGCCCAGATTCTCTGGCGCCATGGTTGGCGCAGGCATGCGGGCGAAAGCGGAAAATTCGTCGACCATGCGGCCGATATCGCCGACTTGGCGGATAATGATATCGGTGCAGGTGATGAATGTTTCGCGATCGCTGGCGATCTCGTCAAGGTATTTACGCTTAAGTCGTTCAGCGGAAAGCTGGATCGGGGTCAAAGGATTCTTGATCTCGTGAGCGATGCGGCGCGCCACATCGGCCCACGCGGCCTTGCGCTGGGCCGACAACAGCTCGGTAATATCGTCGAATGTTGCGACAAAACCGATGATCCTTCTCTTGTCCACCTCGGCGGCAATGCGGACCAGCAAGTGCCGCAGGGTACCATCGGATTGCGCCAGCCCGATGGTTTGCTCGATCAGCTTCTTCGGCCGCCGGCCGGCATCGGCGATGAGCTGGGACATTTCCGGCACCACGTCCGCGAGCTTTCGGCCGCGCAACTGATCTTCGGAGAGCGCCAGCAAATTGCAGGCGGACCGGTTCGGCAAGGTGATCACCCCGTGATCGTCGAGACCGACCACGCCGGCGGACACACCGCCCAAGACCGCTTCGATGAACCGGCTGCGGTGATCGAGCTGTTCGTTCGCTTCGAGCAGTTCCTGGCGTTGACGGCCGAGCTCACCGGTCATCCGGTTGAAGGCGTGGGCCAGGGTGCCAATCTCGTCGGCGGTGCCGTCGATTTCGACGCGGGCGCGCAAATCGCCGGCGCCGACCTTTTGCGCCGCGGCGATGACCAGGCCGATCGGCTTGCTCAGATGGTTGGCGAAGGCCAAGCCGACCCACACGGCGGCAAGCAAGAGCATCAAGGCAACGACGGCAAAGATCAGAGCAAAGGTGATCTGAATGTCCGAACGCTTGCCCTCCATCTCCTCGTACAGTTTGACAGCGTTCGCGGTCACGTCGATATGGGCCAGGACACGCGGGTCGACGAGGCGTCCGACGAAGAGATAGGCATTGCTGAATCCGTCCAGGCGCAGCAAGGCGCGCACCCGATCGTCCGTCTCGGCGGTGAGAATGACGACTTCGCCGTTCTGCGCCCGCTGCAAGGCCCAATCGGGAATTTGCGGATCGAATTCCAGCAGCAGGCTGTAACCGGCTCGGCCGATGACCCGGCCAACTTCGTCGAAAACGACCGCTTCGGTCAACGATCGTACGCCCACCTGGTTTTGCAGGATTTCGTTGAAACCGTCCGGATTGAGGGCCAAGGAGACACCCTGGCGATTCAAATCCTGGGCCATGGCCAAGGCGTCGGCGCCGATGGATTGGCGGTGCTCCTCCAGATAGGCCTGAGCGACGGCAAAGGACTCGGTGACCGCTGTGCGCACCCGGTCGCTGAACCAGCCTTGCAGGCCAAAGCTGAACAGCAGGACGGAAAAGGTAGCGACAATAATGGTCGGCGCGACGGCGACCAGACTGAACAGGGCCGCGAGCCGGACGTGCAAGCGTGACCCGGCCAGACCCTTCTTATGCTCCGCCCACAAGATGACCAGGCGCCGGGCGATCAAGGCACTCAGGCTCAACAACAGGACAAGGTCGAGATTGAGCAGCAGCAGGATATACAGCGGTTCGACCACCACCGGAAAATGTCCGGTCATGGCGGCGAAGGTGACAGTCCCCGCAACGACGGTCGCCACCAGCAAGGCGATGGCCAGCTTGCGCTCGAGGTTGACGCGCTCCGCCCAAGCGGCAAATCGCCGTAGCACGCCGGACCCGCCTGGGGGCGCCGGTGCCGTCAGTCCCGCTTCGGTTGTGCCCTGCATCTGATGGTGGATACCACGCAATGTGGTATTATTGCCACAGCCTATTTAAGGCCGCGAACCACTTGAATGTCCAGATCCCGTATTTTCTTGCGCAAAGTGTTGCGGTTGAGACCCAGCAGTTTGGCCGCCCGGATTTGATTTCCCTTGGTCGCGGCTAGGCACAGCTCCAGCAGGGGGCGTTCCACCTCGCGTAGAATCCGGTCATAGAGGCCGGCGGCCGGGAGGGAGTCCTTGTGGGCGAAGAAGTACGTCTGCAGGTGATGCTCGACCGCACCTCCCAGGGAATCAGCCTCGCGCCCGCTGCCCGCGGCCTCGGCCGGGACCTCGGCCAATTCGTCGCGGACCACGGCGGCACCGATCATGTCCTGGCTGTACAGGGCGGCCAGCCGGCGAATCAGATTCTCCAGTTCACGGACATTGCCCGGCCAGCGATAAGCTTTCAGCGCCTCCATGGCCTCCGAATCCAAAATCTTGGACGGCAGGCCTTCCGCGTGCACCAGGGCGATGAAATGACGGGCCAGCTCCGGAATATCATCGCTGCGTTCGCGCAAGGGCGGCAGGCGGATGGGCACCACATTCAGCCGGTAGAACAGGTCCTCGCGGAACAGGCCCTGCCGCACCATGGCTTTGAGATCCCGGTGGGTGGCGGTGATGATGCGGGCATCGGCACGGATCGGCGTGCGTCCGCCCACGGCGGAATATTCGCCATCCTGCAAGACGCGCAGCAGACGGGTCTGGGCCTCCAGCGGCATATCGCCGATTTCATCGAGAAACAGGGTGCCGCCATTGGCCTGCTCGAAGCGGCCGGGGGAGCGCGTGAGCGCCCCGGTGAAGGCCCCCTTTTCGTGCCCGAACAACTCGCTTTCGATCAGTTCGCGCGGAATCGCTGCCATGTTGATGGCGACGAAGGGCCCGTGCCGCCGCTTGCCATAGCGGTGCAGGGCGCGCGCCACCAGTTCCTTGCCGGTGCCGGACTCGCCGTAGATGGTCACCGTCAGATCCGTGCCCATGAGCCGCGCCAGGATGCGGTAGATATCCTGCATGGCCGGTGAACGGCCGATCAGGGGCAGCCGCTCGTCCTCGCCACCGTCGGGCGGCGGCAGGGCGCCGGGGCCTGTAGGCATGGGCTCGGACAATGCCCGCTCGACCACTACGGTCAACTCGCGCAGATCGAAGGGTTTCGGCAGATATTCGAAGGCGCCCTTCTCGGTCGCCTTGACCGCGGTCAGCAGAGTGTTCTGCGCGCTCATGACGATGACCCGCAAGTTGGGCCGCAACTTGCGGATGCGCGGCAACAGATCCAAACCGTTTTCATCCGGCATCACCACGTCGGTGATGACCAGGTCGCCCTCGCCCGCCTCGATCCACCGCCATAGGCCGGCGGCGGTGCCGGTGGCCCGCACTGTATGTCCTTGGCGGCCCAGGGCCTGGCTGAGCACCGTGCGAATGGCGCTGTCGTCGTCGGCGATCAGGATGGTGGCGCCATTCATGGAACAACCGATCCGCGCGGCGCCTGGGGCAACAGCATGCGCACGATGGTCCGCTGCGGCTCGCCGACGAACTCGATGACGCCGCCGTGGTCGCCGACGATCTTGGCGACCAGGGCCAGGCCCAATCCCTTGCCGCCGCTCTTGGTGGTGACGAAGGGATCGAACAGATGCTCGCGCAATTCCTCCGGGATGCCGGGGCCATTGTCCTGGACGCAGACCGTCAGCGGCAGATCGACGCGGCTGTCGCTGCCCGGAACCGCCAGGCGCACCCCTTGCTGATAGCGCGTCGACAGAACGATCTCGCCGCCGCTGGCCGGCACCGCCTCGGCGGCGTTCTTGACTAGGTTGAGCAGCGCCTGAATGAGCAGATCCCGGTTGCCATAGACCGGCGGCAAGGACGGATCATAGGTCTCGACAATACGGGTGTGGGCGGCAAAGCCGCTCTGGGCCAGGGCGCGCACATGATGAAGGACTTCGTGGATATTGACCGGCGCACGCACCGGTGGGCCGCCGTCGGCGAACATCTCCATGCGGTCGACCAGGGCCACGATCCGATCCGCTTCGTCGCAAATCAGGCGGGTCAGCGGCCGGTCGTCCGTGGTCGCGTTCTGCTCCAGGAGCTGGGCGGCGCCGCGAATGCCCGACAGCGGATTTTTCACTTCATGGGCCAGCATCGCCGCCATGGCGGTGACGGAGCGGGCGGCGTTGCGGTGCACCAGTTGGTCGTCGATCTTGCGGGCGATCGACCGTTCCTGGAGCGAGACGACCACATGGCCCGGCAGCGTGGCCATCGCCGCCGTGCCGACCGAGACATAACGCAAGCCGGTGCGCGGGGTTTCGATGCTCAGGCCGTTCTCGAAGACCGAATGGCCGCCGTCGCGCACCTGCGCGATCAAATGAAAGACCGGACTGTCGGCGGGCAGGATCTGGGTCAGCGGCCGGCCGATCAAGGCCGTGACACCGCTCTGAAAAAACTGCTCCGCCGCGGGATTGGCAAAGTCGATGCGATCCGCCTCATCCACCACCAGCACCGGTTGCGGCAGGGCGGCCAGGATCGCCGAGGTATCGTTTGGCCATTGGGCCACGGACGGCTTGGCGGTGCCGCTCATCATGCCGCCGCCCGATCGATGTACGGCGCATAAAAATCTCGCAGCAAGGCGGCCACCTGCCGCGGATCATCCTCTTGGTTGATGGCGACCCGTGTTTCGGCGGCGCCGAGCAGGGTCGTGCAATATCGATTCAAATGCTTGCGCGCCACGCGAACACCCCGGTCCGTGCCGTGATAGGTCAGAATCGCGTCGTAGTGGTCCAGCATCGCGGCAAGCTGCGCGGCAAGCGGCGGATTGGGCAGAACCTCCCCACTCCGCAAGAACGCCATGACCTGGCGCAGGAACCAGGGCCGGCCCATGGCGGCGCGGCCGATCATCACGCCATCCGCGCCGGAAGCGCGCAGCGCCTCTGCCGCATCCTCGACGGTGCAGATGTCGCCATTGACGATCACCGGAATGCGCACCGCCTGTTTGACCCGGGCCACGAAGTCCCAGTCGGCTTGGCCCGTGTACAACTGACAGCGGGTGCGGCCATGGACGGTCAGCATGCGCACGCCGCAGTCCTCGGCGATGCGGGCCAGCTCCGGCGCATTGCAGGTGGCGTCGTCCCAGCCAGTGCGCATCTTCAAGGTGACCGGCACATCGACCGCCGCCACCGTCGCCTCGATGATGCGCCGTGCCAGGGGCAACTCGCGCATCAAGGCCGAGCCGGCGTACTTGTTGACCACTTTCTTCACCGGACAGCCGAAGTTGATATCGATGAGGGCCGCGCCCCGGTCCTGGTTCAGACGCGCCGCCTCGGCCATGACCTCCGGCTCGCACCCGGCCAGTTGCACCGCCATCGGCACGTCGCCGGCGGTGTGCTCGGTCATCTGCAGGGACTGGCGGGTGGCCCGGATCATGGCCTGGCTGGCGATCATCTCCGAGACCACCAGGCCGGCACCCCAGGCCGCGACCGCACGGCGGAACGGCCCGTCGCTCACCCCGGACATGGGGGCGAGGATGACCGGATCGCCCAGGGTCACATGTCCGATGGAGATGGGGCCGACAGAAATGCCCATAATTCAGGCACCGCCTCGTGTTGCCTAATCCGTGTGCTTTTTTAGCGCAATGGTGCACCGGCGCAAGGGATTTCCCCTGGCCGAGGGGTCTAGGCGAGCAGCACGTCGGTGACGAATTTGACCCCTGGATAGGCCAAGGTCAGCAGCAGATAGGCGAGCAGGATCAGGCGGGCCGCCCGCTGTCCACGCAGGCCGGTGCGCTGGTGCAAAACCAGCAGCACGATGACCACCGCCAGGGCCAGGAAGGTAAGCAGAATCTTGTGGTTGAAGACCAGCAGCTGACCATGGGTCACGTATTCCTCGGCCACACCGGTCAGGATGCCCACGGCCAGAACCACGGCCGCCGCGGCCAGCAGGCGGACCTGCAGGGCGGAGGCATCGGAAATGGAGGGCAGCTTGTGGGTCAAGGCCGTGGGCGCCTTGCGTTTCACCGCCCGCTCCTGCACCAGCACGGCGGCGCCGGCCACCGCCGCCAGGGTGGCCAGGCCATAGGTCGCCACCGAAGCCACGATATGCGCTGCCAGCCAGGCATTCCCCGCCAGACCCAGCCCGCCCGGCGCCCCCGTCCCGGCCCAGGCCGAGGCCAGCACGCCGAGCACCAGCAAATACGGCACCAGCAGCGGCGCCAGGCGCCAGGCTTCACGCAGCAGGGCGGCGGCCACCACGAACAGGATCATGGTCGCCGATATCGAAATCCACAGGCTGGTGGAAAAGCTGGATTGCCAGGAGCCTTGCAGGCGGCTGACGCTGGCCACCACCGGGCCGGCCACGGCCACGACGGCGGTCATCCAGAACAGGATGTCCGGGCGGCGGATATCGCGCCGGTAGGGAAGCAGTGCCGCCGGTAACAAGGCGGCCAGGGCGGAGAGGCTGAGAACCACGGGATCGGCCTTCGTTGGCTGCATTAAGTTCGCGATTCGTCTTATACATCCCCCTTGGCCCCGGCGACAGACATCACTAGGCTCGCCCCACCTTGGCATTGGGACAGGCGGAGTCGACGCATGGCAGGAACCGTGGCGCTGATCGTCGCGGCCGGCCGCGGCAGCCGTTTCGGCGGTACCGGGCCGAAGCAGTACGCGCCACTGGGCGGCCAGCCGGTCCTGCGCCATAGCCTGGAACGCTTCCTTAGCCACCCGGGCATAACGGCGGTCCAGGCGGTCATTCACGCCGACGACCAAGCACGCTATGCCGAAGCCGCCGCCGGGATGGACTTGCCGCCCCCGGCCATCGGCGGCGCCACCCGCCAGGACTCGGTCCGCCATGGCCTGGAACACATCGCCAACCAGGCACCGGACCAAGTGCTGATCCATGACGCGGCCCGGCCGTTCGTGGATGGCGGACTGATTGACCGGGTCCTGGCCGCCTTGACAGTGGCACCCGGCGCCATCGCCGCCTTGGCGGTTACCGATACCCTCAAGCGCGGCATCGAAGGCCGGGTTGCCGGTACCGTGCCGCGCGACGGCCTGTGGCGGGCACAGACGCCGCAAGGCTTCCGTTTTGCCGAGATCCTGGCGGCGCACCGGGCCGCCGCAGGGGCTTCCTCTGGGGCCGAAATAACCGACGATGCGGCGGTGGCCGAGCAGGCGGGCCTGGCGGTTGCCCTGGTCGAGGGGGCGGCGGAGAACGTCAAGATCACCACCGCCGAGGATTTGGTCCGGGCCGAGCGCTGGCTGGCTGCGCGCCAGGACGAAACCCGCGTGGGTATGGGCTTCGATGTGCACCGCTTCGCGCCCGGCGATCACGTGATGCTGTGCGGCGTGCGCATCGCCCATGAGGCCGGGCTGCTCGGCCATTCGGATGCGGATGTGGGCCTGCACGCCTTGACCGACGCCATCCTCGGGGCCATCGCGGCCGGCGATATCGGCAGCCATTTCCCGCCCAGCGAGGCCCGCTGGCGCGGGGCCGAGTCCGCCGATTTCCTGCGCCATGCCGCCGGTTTGGTGGCGGCCCGCGGCGGCCGTATCGCCCACGTGGACGTGACCCTGATCTGCGAGCGGCCCAAGGTGGGCCCGCACCGGGCCGCCATGACCGCGCGCATCGCCGAGGTGCTGGAGATCGACGCCCGGCGGGTCAGCATCAAGGCCACCACGACCGAAGGTCTGGGCTTTACCGGCCGCGGCGAAGGCATCGCGGCGCAAGCCACGGCCACCGTTCGCCTGCCGGCCGTGGCCTCGTGATCGGGCATGGACTCGTGACCGGGCGCGGTCTTGCCTTTTGGCACCCGGCCAGCCTGCTGGCGACCTGGTTCGGCGCCGGCCTGTTGCCGCGCGCTCCCGGCACGTGGGGGTCCCTGGCCGCCCTGCCCTTCGCCTATGCCATCGTCGCTGCAGCCGGGCCTTGGGCCTTGCTCGCGGCGGCCGTTGCCGTCTTCTTTGTCGGCTTGTGGACGAGCGGCATCTATGCGGCGGCCTTGGGTACCGGCGATCCGGGATCGGTGGTCATCGACGAAGTGGCCGGGCAATGGCTGACGCTGGTGCCCCTGGCGACCACGGCGGTGGCCCTGGACCCGCTGTTCTACGGCATCGCCTTCGCCGCGTTTCGCGTCTTCGATGTGCTGAAGCCCTGGCCGGTCAGCATCATTGACCGGCGCCTGCCCGGCGCCTGGGGCATCATGGGAGACGATATCGCCGCCGGCATCTATGCCGGACTCCTCACGTTCATTTTGGCAGCCATCTTCGCCCAATGAACATATTTCCCGATCCGTTGCTCGACGAAGCAAAGGGCTTGATTGAAGACTATCGGCGGCGCGGGTGGCGCATCGTCACGGCAGAATCCTGCACCGGCGGCCTGATCGCCGGCTGCCTGTCGGAAATTCCCGGCGCCTCGGATGTGCTCGAAGGTGGCTTTGTCACTTATAGCAACGCCGCCAAGAACCAGCACCTCGGTGTTCCCCGCGAAACGATCCAACGGGTCGGCGCGGTCAGCGCCAAGGTGGCCGAGGCCATGGCCGTGGGTGCGCTGACGAAGGGCGATGCGGACGTGGCCGTTTCCGCCACCGGCATCGCCGGTCCCGGCGGCGGCTCGGCGGACAAGCCGGTCGGCCTGGTCTTTCTGGGCGCCGCCCGGCGTGGAGGACAGGCGCGGCACGAACGCCACGTCTTCGCGGGCGACCGAACCGCCATTCGCCTGGCGGCGATGGCCGCCGCCTTCGCCCTGCTGCGCCGTATCAGTGACCAGGAGGACTGATGAGCTTTTCCCCCGATCCGGGTTCTTCCGATCCGATATCCCTCAGTCCGGCCCGGCGCCAGATGCCGTTGAGCGGCGGCGATCTGTTGCTGCTGCTGATCTTCGGCCTGGGGGCGGTGCGCGTGGTGGCGGCGTTCTTCGTCGCCAGTTTGGGTGTGACCGGCCCGAATGTGGAGCCGGACGGCAACCGCATATTGATCTTCACGATGCTGCTGCTGGTGGCCCAGACAGCGGCCATCCTGGCCACCGTCCACTTCCTCGCCATCCGCAAGCATGGGCTAAGCTGGGCCGACGTGGGCCTGCGCCCGGCCGACTCCCGCTGGTACATTCGCGCCGTGGTGATCGGCGGGTTCATGGTGCCGGTGGTGGCGCTGGTCAACTATCTGGTCGGCCAGATCGAAGGCCAGCCCTTCGAGAACCCGCAGATTTATGCGATCGCCCCGGCCGGCTTCAGTTGGATGGGCATGATCCTGATGATCGTGCTGGCCGGCGCGCTGGCCCCCATCGCCGAGGAAATCGCCTTTCGCGGCGTGTTCTTTCCCTGGCTGCGCGAGCGTATCGGACTGGCCGCCGGCGTCGCCATCAGCGCCCTGACCTTCGCCTCGGTGCATGGCGTGCTGCAACTCATGCCATCCTTGGCGGTCATCGGTGCCGTCCTGGCGGTGCTCTATCATCGGTGCGGCTCGCTCTATCCGGTGATCGTCGCGCACGGCGTGTTCAACACCATCATGATCGTGGCGTTGTACAGCGCCCTGGCCGGAACCATGACGGCACCCTAGGAAGCCCCCTAGCGGGTGGCGGTCACCTGATCCGAATAGATGAAGCCGTGCGCGGCGTAGGTGCGCACCCCATAGGTATCGCCAGGGATGTACCAGACGCGCACCGCCGACCAATCGTTGTTCTTGGACACATCGCGCACCGGGGTCGAGATATGAATCTGGCCCTGGTTCAGCCAGTTGGCCTGATCGACCAGGATTTCGCGGCTGTTCAGGATGGCGGTGACCACCGCAACGTGGCCGCCCCGCAGGCGGGCCGTGCGCTTGAGCACCAGGACCGAGCCGACGGCCGGGCGCTGTCCCGTCGCATAACGGCCCTGGGCGGAGCGCCACCAGGTCCACGCATCGCCGGTAATGTCGATGCCCGAGACCTGCCGCGCATAGGGAACGCATTGCTGGCGCTTGGCCGGCACCACGATGCGGGTCGACGGCCGGGCGAACACCGACGTATCGGGGATTCCAGGGCTCGGCAACGCCGCGGTCTGCGGACCTGTGACCTTGGCCGCCGGCCTGGGCGCGGACTGTTCAACGGGCGGCCCGGCACAACCAGCCAGCAACAGAACAGCCGTCATCCACCCAAATGGCCGAAGCATACGAATTGTCGCCCCCCTGCCTTTGCCGAGTCTTATAGCCTAAACCAGGACGGTAAATCTTCTGTCAAATTGTGGACGGGGCATTTGAGGGTGGCGGGCCGTACAGGTCCCGGGCGCGGGCTTCGAAGGCGCCGACCATGCGGCGCACCGCCTCGTGAAACAGGACCTGGATGACCTTCTGCAAGAGCCGAGAGCGAAACTCGAATTCAACAAAAAAGTCGATCATGCAGCCGCGCGGGTGCGCCTCGAAGAGCCAATGGTTGGTCAGGTATTTGAACGGCCCTTCCGCATAGGACACGTCGATGCGATGGCCCTCCCGGTCGAGCTTCACCCGGCTGACAAATCGCTCGCGGAACATCTTGAAGCCGATGACCATTTCCGAAACCAGGCAGTCGTCCGAGCGTTCGGTGATACGCGTGGCCACGCACCAGGGCAGGAACTCCGGATACCGCTCGATGTCGGCGACCAGGTCGAAAAGCTGTTGCGGCGTGTAGGGCAGAACCCGCCGTTCCGAATGGGTCGGCATCGCGGCCCGTGACTATCCGGCGTTGGCCGCCAGCAACGCCGCGCGCGCCGCACGCAGGCGGCGGAAGTCGTCGCCGGCATGATAGGACGAACGGGTCAGCGGTGTGGCCGAAACCATGAGGAAGCCCTTGGCATAGGCCTTGGCTTCGAGACTCTTGAATTCCTCAGGCGTGACGAAGCGATCGATGACGTGATGCTTGCGCGTCGGTTGCAGGTATTGGCCGATGGTCAGGAAATCCACGTTGGCGGCGCGCAGGTCGTCCATCACCTGCAAGACTTCGGATTCCGTTTCGCCCAGGCCGACCATCATGCCCGACTTGGTGAACAGGCTGGGCTCCAACTCCTTGACCTGATCGAGCAGGCGCAGGGATTGGAAATAGCGCGCCCCCGGCCGCACGGACGGATACAGGCGCGGCACGGTTTCCAGGTTGTGATTGAACACATCCGGCCGCGCTGCCACCACCACCTCGGCCGCTCCATCCTTGCGCAGGAAATCGGGCGTAAGCACCTCGATGGTGGTCGCCGGCGTGGTCGCGCGGATGGCGCTGATCACCGCGGCGAAATGCGCCGCCCCTCCGTCTTCCAGATCGTCGCGGTCGACCGAGGTCACCACCACATGCTCCAGGCCCAATTGCGCCACCGCCGCGGCCACGTTGGTCGGCTCGAACGGATCCAGGGCGCCGGGCTTGCCGGTGGCGACATTGCAGAAGGCGCAAGCGCGGGTGCACACCTCGCCCATGATCATCATGGTGGCGTGCTTCTTGGCCCAGCATTCGCCGATGTTCGGGCAGGCCGCTTCCTCGCACACGGTGCTCAGCTTGTTGTCGCGCATGATCTTGCGCGTCGCGTGATACGCGGGCGACGTCGGCGCCTTGACCCGGATCCACGCCGGCTTGCGCTGGATCGGATTGTCCGGCTTGTGTGCCTTCTCCGGATGGCGAAGCTTGATGTCGGTGGTGGTCATAGCGGTATCCTAGAGCCTCGATGCCCTAAAAATGGATGACCCGGCCGTAGGCGTCCAGCACGCTCTCGTGCATCATCTCGGAAAGGGTCGGATGCGGGAAGACCGTATGCATGAGATCGGTCTCGGTTGTCTCCAGCTGCATGGCGATGGCGTAACCTTGTATCAGTTCCGTGACCTCGGCCCCAACCATGTGGGCACCCAGGAGTTCGCCGGTGGCGGCATCGAAGATGGTCTTGACCAGGCCCTGATCGTCGCCCAGGGCGATGGCCTTGCCGTTGCCCATGAAGGGGAAGCGGCCGACCTTGATCTTGCGTCCCGCCTCCTTCGCCTTGGCCTCGGTCAGGCCGATGCTGGCGACCTGCGGGTGGCAATAGGTGCAGCCGGGAATGCGGCGCACGTCGAGCGGGTGCACGTCCTTCTGCCCGGCCAGTTTCTCGACGCAGATGACGCCCTCGTGGCTGGCCTTGTGCGCCAGCCAGGGCGGGCCGGTCAGATCGCCGATGGCATAGACGCCCGGCTCGCCGGTGGCCATCCACTGGTCCGCGACCACGTGGGTCTTTTCGACTTTGATGGCGGTGCCCTCGAGGCCGATGTCCTCCACATTGCCGACGATACCGACGGCGGAGATCACGCGCGACACGGTCAACTCGCTGGTCTTGCCCGCCGCCTCGATGGTGGCGGTCACGTCGTCCTTGCCCTTCTTCAGGCTTTTCACCGTGGCGCCGGTCATGATCTTGATGCCCTGCTTTTCGAAAGCCTTGTGGGCGAAGGCTGAAATCTCGTCGTCTTCCACCGGCAAGACGCGCGACAAGACCTCCGCCACCGTCACCTCGGCGCCCAGGGTGCGATAGAAGCTGGCGAACTCGATGCCGATGGCGCCGGAGCCGATGACCAGCAGGGATTTCGGCAGGGCTTCCGGAACCATGGCCTCCTTATAGGACCACACCAGTTTGCCGTCGGATTCCAGGCCGGGTAGTTGCCGCGCCCGGGCGCCGGTGGCCAGGATCACGTACTTGGCGGTCAGATCGGCCACACCCTTGCCGTCCTTGCTGACCGCCACCTTGCGCGCCGTGCCCGCCTTGCCGTCCAGGCGGCCGTGGCCGTCGAAGACCGTCACCTTGTTCTTCTTCAGCAGATGCTTGACCCCGGCGTTCAGGCGCCCGGCGACGGTGCGCGACCGCTTGACCACCTTGGCCAGATCGATGCTCGGCTCCTTCACGGACAGGCCATAGTCGCCGGCATGAGTCATGTAGTGATAAATCTCGGACGTGCGCAGCAGCGCCTTGGTCGGGATGCAGCCCCAGTTCAGGCAGATGCCGCCCAGATGCTCGCGCTCCACCACGGCCACCTTACCGCCCAACTGAGCGGCACGAATGGCCGCTACGTAGCCGCCCGGCCCGCCGCCCACGATGATCAGGTCGAAATTGGTTTCGGCCATGAACTCCCGATCCTTTACTAAAGCCGCTCCGGCTCGCGCACCGTGCGCGCCTCTTCCACCTGGCCGGTGTTGATGACGCCCTTGCGCTCGAACAACAGCACCTGGCATTCCTCCGCCGCGGTCGGCTGATGCTCGACCCCCTTGGGCACAACGAAAAACTCGCCCGGTGCCAAATCGACAGCCCCGTCGCGCAGGCGAATGGTCATCTGTCCGGCGACCACCAGGAACATCTCGTCATCATCTTCATGCGCATGCCAAACGAAGTCACCCTGTAGCTTCACCAGCTTGATCTCGTAGTCATCGACCGCGCCGACAACCTTGGGACTCCACTGCTCGGTGAACAGGGCCAATTTGTCGGCAATATTGACCTTGTGCATGGGGTGAACCCTACAGCAACATCGCCGGCGGATACTCGATCAGCTTCTTGAAGGCGGCCAGGAATTCGGCGCCGATGGCGCCGTCCACAACCCGGTGATCGACCGAAAGAGTGCAACTCATCACCGTGGCCACCGCCAAGGCGCCGTCCTTGACCACCGGCTGCTGCTCGCCGGCGCCGACGGCCAGGATACATCCCTGCGGCGGATTGATGATGGCGGCGAAGTCGCGCACCCCGAACATGCCCAGATTGGAGACCGAGAACGTGCCGCCCTGGTATTCCTCCGGCTTCAGCTTGCCGTCGCGGGCGCGGCCGGCCAAATCCTTCATCTCGCGGGAAATGATCGCCAGGCCCTTGCCTTCCGCCGCCTTGATGATGGGCGTGATCAGGCCGTTGGGTGTCGCTACCGCCACCGAGATATCGGCGTGGTCATAAAGCAGGATGCCGCTATCGTCCCACGATGCATTCGCCGCCGGCACCTGCTTCAGCGCCAAGGCGGCGGCGCGGATGACGAAATCGTTGACCGAGATTTTCAGATCCTCGAAGCGGCCGTTGATCTCCTTGCGCACGCGCAGAAGCTCGTCGATGCGGCAATCAACGGTCAGATAGAAATGCGGGACCGTCTGCTTGGCCTCGGTCAGACGCCGGGCGATGACCTTGCGCATGCCGCTGAGAGGTTCCTGGCGATACGTCATGCCCAGTAGATCGGCCAGGGCCTTTGCGCCCGGACCGGCGGCCACGGGTGCCACGGCCACGCCGGGCGCGCCAGGAGCCGCCGCCGGAGCCCACTTAGGCGCGCCGCCGCTGAGCGCGCTTTCGATATCCCGCTTGATGATCCGGCCCTGCGGACCGCTGCCACGCAGGGCAGCCAGGTCAAGACCGGATTGCTGGGCCATGCGCCGGGCCAAGGGGCTGGCGGAGATGCGTTCGCCATCCATGCGTGCCGGAGCGGCGGCCGGCGGTGCGGCCGCGGTTGCCGGCGCGGATGCAGGCGCCGCCGCTTGCGGTGCCGGTTTGGCGGCGGCAGGTGTGGGCGCGGATTTTGGCGTAGTCTTGAGGGCGGACTTGTCCTCCCCCTCCTCCAACAGAACGGCAATGATGTTGTTGACCGGGACGCCTTCCGTACCTTCGGCGATGACTATCTGGCCGAGGATGCCTTCATCCACGGCCTCGATTTCCATGGTCGCCTTGTCGGTCTCGATCTCGGCCAGAACGTCGCCGGACTTCACCGGGTCGCCTTCTTTCATATGCCACTTGGCCAGCTTGCCTTCGGTCATGGTCGGCGACAGGGCGGGCATGAGGATGTTGATCGGCATGGAGGTCGTTCCCTTCGCAACCGGTCAGTCGGCGTAACAGACATGCTTGGCCGCGGCGACAATATCCGCCACCTGAGGCAAAGCCAGGCGTTCCAGATTAGCGGCATATGGCATGGGCACGTCGGCGCCACAGACACGGGTGACCGGTGCATCCAGCCAATCGAAGGCGTGTTCCATCATGACCGCCGCAAGCTCAGCACCGATACCGGCGACCGGCCAGCCCTCCTCCACGGTCACCAAGCGATTGGTGCGCATGACCGACGCCACCACGGTCGCGGTATCCAGCGGCCGCAGGGAGCGCAGGTCGATCACTTCCGCCTCGATCCCGTCCTGGGCCAAGGCCTGGGCCGCCTCAAGCGCCCGTCCGACGGATATGGAGAATGTGGCGATGGTCAGATCGCGGCCCTGGCGCACGATCTTTGCCTTGCCGATGGGCACGATCCAATCGTCGCCTTGCGGTACCTCGAAGGTCTGGCCGTAGAGCACTTCGTTTTCTAGAAATATGACCGGGTTGGGATCGCGGATGGCCGCCTTCAGCAAGCCCTTGGCATCGGCCGCCGACCAGGGGGCGACAACCTTCAGGCCGGGAATATGCGCGTACCAGCTGGCATAGCAGTGCGAGTGCTGGGCGGCGACGCGGGCGGCGGCCCCGTTCGGGCCGCGAAAGACGATGGGCGAGCTGACCTGGCCGCCAGACATGTAGCGGGTCTTGGCCGCCGAGTTGATGATCTGATCTATGGCCTGCATGGCGAAGTTGAAGGTCATGAACTCGACGATCGGCCGCAGGCCATAGAAGGCGGCGCCGACGCCGATGCCGGCGAAGCCATGCTCGGTGATCGGCGTGTCGATGACCCGCTTGGCGCCGAACTCCTCGAGCAATCCCTGGCTGACCTTGTAGGCGCCCTGGTACTCGGCCACCTCTTCGCCCATCAGGAAGACGTTGGGGTCGCGGCGCATCTCCTCGGCCATGGCATCGCGCAGGGCCTCGCGCACGCTTTGCGTTGTCGTCGGGCCGGTCCATTCGCTTTCGGCGGCTACCGGCGCGGCGGAAGGTGTCGCCGGAACGGGGGCTTGTTTTGGTGCTGAGACTGCAGCAACGGCCGGGGGAGCCGATGTGGGGGCCGGGGCGGCGCTGTTTACGCTTGCCAAGGCGCTTTCGTCCTCGCCTTCCGCAAGCAAGAGGGCGATCGGTGAGTTGACCGGCACGCCCTCGGTGCCCTCGGCCACCAGTTGCTGGCCAAGAATGCCCTCGTCCACGGCTTCCACTTCCATGGTGGCCTTGTCGGTTTCGATCTCGGCGATGGCATCGCCGGCGGCCACGGCATCGCCGGCGCGCTTCAGCCACTTGGCCAGCTTGCCCTCGGTCATGGTCGGCGACAGGGCCGGCATCAGAATTTGGATGGGCATGTTCCCTCCGGCGATACGGTCATGGGGTGCCGGCGCTCACGCCTCGGCGTAGATATCGGTGAACAACTCGGAAACATCCGGTTCCGGGCTGTTCTGGGCAAACTCTGCGGCCTCGGAGACGATGTCCTTGATCTTGCGGTCAATCTCCTTCAGCACCGCCTCGTCGGTGACCTTGTGCTCCAGCAAGGCCACGCGAAGACGTTCGATCGGATCGCGCTCTTGGCGCATTTTCTGCACCTCTTCCTTGGAGCGGTACTTCGCCGGATCGGACATGGAATGGCCCCGGTAGCGGTAGGTCAGCATTTCCAGGATCTGCGGCCCCTTGCCGGCGCGCGCCTGGGCCACTGCCTTGCGGCCGGCCTCGCGCACCGCCAGGACATCCATGCCGTCCACTTGAACACCCGGAATGCCGTAGGCCTGGCCACGATGATACAGATCGGTCCGGGCCGAGGCCCGTTCCAGGCTGGTGCCCATGGCGTACTTGTTGTTCTCGATCACATAGACAACCGGCAGCTTCCACAGCGCCGCCATGTTGAAGGACTCATAGACTTGGCCCTGGTTGACCGCGCCGTCGCCCAGGTAGGTCAGGCTGACCGCCGCCTCGTTCTTGTATTTCTGCGCGAAGGCCAGTCCGGTGCCCAGCGGCACCTGGGCGCCGACGATGCCGTGTCCGCCGTAAAAGCCCTTCTCCTGGCTGAACATGTGCATGGAGCCGCCCTTGCCGCGGGAGTAGCCGCCGCTTCGTCCGGTCAACTCGGCCATGACGCCCTTGGCCTCCATGCCGCAAGCGAGCATGTGCCCATGATCGCGATACGAGGTGATGACCGTGTCGCCCGGCTCGATCGACGCCTGCATACCGACGACCACCGCTTCCTGCCCGACATAGAGATGGCAGAACCCGCCGATCAGGCCCATGCCGTACATCTGCCCGGCCTTTTCTTCGAAACGGCGGATGCTCAGCATCTCGCGGTAGAGCTCCAGGAGCTCCTCGCGGTTGGCCACGGTCACGTCTGGCCCGGCCTTGCTCCGCTTCGCCGACTTCTTGACAGCGGGTGCGGCCTTGCTCTTGCTGGGTTTCGCGGCCTGCGTCGCCATGGCAACTCCCGATCTTTGCGGCCCGCGCACCGGAGCTTCCGATCGCAGCCATAAAGAGCGGAGAATAGACGAAAACCGCCTATCCTGCAATGGAAGCTAATTTATTGAGAAATAACAATAAGTATATAAATAGCTTGTTTTTAGTTAATTACGAGAAGTGCGGCGCCAGCTACTGGGGTATCGTCCCCCGCCCGTTCGGCAGCAGGATGATCACCTCGTCGTCCCGTCCATAGTTCAAGACCTCGTGCGCCCGCTCCTCCAGCATGTCCAGATCCAGGCCATCCCGGGCCAGCAAGTCGACCCGCCGCTGCAGATCGGCGCGGGTAGCGGTCAAGGCCGTCTGCGTGGCACGGGCCTCGGCCAGCTCGTGTTTGACGGACACCCAGGCAAGCAGGCCGCGTTCGCCCTGCACCGCGTGATAGGCGAAATAGGCGACCAGGCAAAAGATCAACACCGGCGGTGCGATCAGCCGGGCCCTGTCCCTGACTTCGTGAAAGATGGCCATGACGGCCACCGAATCACAGTTGGATTCGCGGCGTCAATGAAAAAGTTTATGAAATTCCAACTAGATTCGCGGCATGCCGCTGAAATGACTCAAGGTTCACGATTTGGACTCATGGGCCATATCAGCGCGGCGTCAACGAAATCGGCTGCCACCATAGATGGCAACCGGCCCCAGATCTTCTTCGATGCGCAGGAGCTGGTTGTATTTCGCCAGCCGGTCGGAGCGGGACAAGGAACCGGTCTTGATCTGGCCGCAGTTGGTGGCCACCGCCAGATCGGCGATGGTGGCATCCTCGGTCTCGCCGGAGCGGTGCGACATGACGGCGGCATAGGCGGCCTTGTGGGCCATATCCACGGCCTCCAACGTCTCGCTCAAAGTCCCGATCTGATTGACCTTGACCAGGATGGCGTTGGCCACGCTGCGGGAAATACCGTCGGCCAGGCGCGCCGGATTGGTGACGAACAGGTCGTCGCCGACCAGCTGCACCTTTTTGCCGACCGCCTTGGTCAGGGCCGACCAGCCATCCCAATCGTCCTCGGCCATGCCGTCCTCGACGGAAAAGATGGGATAGCGGGCGCACAAGTCGCCCAGGTATTTCACCATGCCCGCCGCATCCAAGGACTTGTTCTCGCCGGCCAGGTGATATTTGCCCTTCTTGTAGAATTCAGTGGCGGCGCAATCGAGGGCGAGCAGCACGTCCTCGCCCAGGCGGTAGCCGGCGCTTTCCACCGCCTTGGCGACGAAGCCCAGGGCCTCGTCCGTCGATCCCATGTTGGGGGCGAAGCCGCCCTCGTCGCCGACGTTGGTGTTGTGCCCGGCATCGGCCAGGCCGCGGCGCAACGCATGGAAGATTTCCGATCCGGCGCGTAATGCTTCGGCGAAGCTGGCGGCGCCGACCGGCGCGATCATGAATTCCTGGATGTCCAGGGCGTTGTCCGCATGGGCGCCGCCATTGATGATGTTCATCAGCGGCACCGGCAAGGTGCGCGCGGCAACCCCGCCCACATAGCGATACAGCGGCAGGCCCGCATCCTCGGCCGCCGCCTTGGCCACCGCCAGGCTGACACCGAGAATGGCATTGGCACCCAGCTTCCCCTTGTTCGGCGTATCGTCCAGGGCGCACATCAGCCGGTCGATGTTGCCTTGATCCTCGGCGTCCTGGCCGGCGAGCAGATCGAGCAGGTCGTGATTGACCGCTTCCACCGCCTGGCGCACGCCCTTGCCGCCATAGCGTTTCTTGTCGCCATCGCGCAGCTCCACCGCCTCGTGCTTGCCGGTCGAAGCGCCCGAAGGGACCGCCGCGCGCCCAAAGGCGCCGGTCTCCAAGGTCACCTCGACCTCGACCGTGGGATTGCCACGGGAATCCAGGATCTCGCGGCCTTTGATATCGATGATGGCGGTCATTTCCGCAGTTGCTCCGTCAATGGGGCGATCAGACTGGACCGATCGGACGCTCTTTCGCCAGGCGGTCGAAGGCGACCAAGGTTTTCACCAGGGCGGGCAAGTCCTTCAGGTGCACCATGTTGGGGCCGTCGGAGGGTGCGTTGTCCGGGTCCTGATGGGTTTCCATGAAGATGGCGGCGACGCCGATGGCCACGGCGGCCCGGGCCAGTATGGGAACGAACTCGCGCTGGCCGCCGGTGGTGGTGCCTTGGCCGCCGGGCTGCTGCACCGAATGGGTGGCATCGAAGACCACCGGGCAACCGGTCTGCGATGCCATGATGGGCAGCGAGCGCATATCGGAAACCAACGTGTTGTAGCCGAACGAGGCGCCGCGCTCGCACACCAGCACTTTGCGGTTACCGGACGCCTCGATCTTGCGCACCACGTTGGTCATGTCCCAGGGTGCCAGGAACTGCCCCTTCTTGACGTTGATTGCCTTGCCGGTCTTGGCGGCGGCGGCCAGCAGATCGGTCTGCCGGCACAGGAAGGCCGGGATCTGCAAGACATCCACCGCCTCGGCCACGGGCGCGCATTGGTCCGGCGCGTGAACGTCGGTCAATACCGGGCAGCCGTAAGTTTCGCGCACCTCCGCCATGATCGGCAGGCTCGCCGCCATGCCCAGGCCGCGGTTGGATTTCAGGCTGGTCCGATTGGCCTTGTCGAAGGAGGTCTTGTAGATCAGGCCGATGCCCAGCTTGCCTGCCATTTCGGTCAGGGCGTGGCTCATTTCCAGAGCATGGGCCCGGCTTTCCAGGGCGCACGGGCCGGCGATCAAGACCAGCGGCCGGTCATTGCCAAGGGTCAGATCGCCGATATGGACGTGCCGGGTTTCGACCATGGCGTGCTCTACATCAACCTCGACTGCGCCACCGCCGCCTCAATGAACGAGGTGAACAGTGGGTGCGGCTCGAAAGGCCGTGATTTCAACTCTGGGTGATATTGCACGCCGATGAACCACGGGTGGTCGGGGCGTTCGATGATTTCCGGCAAGGTGCCGTCCGGCGACATGCCGCTGAGGCGCAGGCCCGCGCTCTCCATGGCCGCGCGATAGTTGATGTTCACTTCATAGCGGTGCCGGTGCCGTTCGCTGATCTCCGTGCTGTCGTAGATGCCATGCACCTGGCTGCCCTTTTCGATGTGGCAGGGATAGGCGCCCAAACGCATGGTGCCGCCCAACTCACTCTCGGAATTACGCCGCTCGATCCGGTTGCCGACGGTCCATTCGGTGAGCAGGCCGACGATCGGCTCCGGGCACGGGCCGAATTCGGTGGAACCGGCCTTGGTCACGCCGGCGAGGTGACGCGCCGCCTCGATCACCGCCATCTGCATGCCGAAGCAGATGCCGAAATACGGCACGCTTCGCTCGCGGGCAAAACGCGCGGCGGCGATCTTGCCCTCCGACCCGCGTTCGCCGAAGCCGCCGGGGATGAGGATGCCATTGACGTCCTCAAGCGCGTGGATCGCCCCCTCGCCCTCGAAGATCTCGGAATCCAGCCAGTTGACCTTGACCCGCACGTTGTTGGCGATGCCGCCGTGGGTCATGGCTTCGGCCAGGGATTTGTAGGAGTCGAGCAGCGCCGTGTACTTGCCGACCACGCCGATGGTCACCTCGCCGTCAGGCTTGCGGATGCGGGCGGTGATTCCCTCCCACCGGCTCAGATCGGGCGCTTTGTCCACGATCCCGAAATGCCGGCAAACCTCGCTGTCCAGGCCCTCGTTGTGGTAGGCGGCGGGCACCGCGTAGATGGTATCCACATCCAGGGCCTGCACCACGGCGCTCGGCCGCAAATTGCAGAACAGCGCAATCTTGCGGCGCGCGTCGAACGGGATTTCGCGCTCGCACCGGCAGACCACCACGTCCGGCTGAATGCCGACGCTCTGCAATTCCTTCACCGAATGCTGGGTCGGCTTGGTCTTCAGCTCGCCAGCCGAGGCCAAATAGGGCACCAGGGTCAGGTGAATGAACATGCTTTGCTCGGCGCCAAGCTCGTTGCCGAGCTGGCGGATGGCTTCCAGGTACGGCAATCCCTCGATATCGCCGACCGTGCCGCCGATCTCGCAGACAATGAAATCCTCGCCGCTCAGATCGCCGCGGATGAATTCCTTGATGGCGTCGGTGACATGGGGAATGACCTGCACCGTGGCGCCCAGATAATCGCCCCGCCGTTCCCGGGCGATCACCTTGGAATAGATCTGTCCGGTGGTGACGTTGTCGCTGCGCCGCGACGGCACGCCGGTGAAGCGCTCGTAATGGCCCAGGTCCAGATCGGTCTCGGCCCCATCGTCGGTGACATAGACCTCGCCGTGCTGATAGGGGCTCATGGTCCCCGGATCCACGTTGAGATAGGGATCCAACTTGCGCAGGCGCACGGAGAACCCCCGTGCCTGAAGCAAGGCCCCAAGCGCCGCCGAGGCGAGACCTTTACCGAGGGAGGACGTGACGCCGCCGGTAATGAAAATAAACCGCGTCATGGGCGCTCACTATTGTCGGAAGCGATGGACCGGGCAAGTCCCGCCACGACCAGCCTGCCCGGAGCCGGAATTGATCCGGGAAAATCACGCAAATCAGCGATTCCCAGCATAAGCTCGACACGACTTTCCACAGCCGGCGACAAGCCGATCCCAGCCTCCGGGCGCGACTCGGGCGCACCGGGTCTTCGGTCGCTTGGGAGAGGGCTGCTGGGAGTCCGACCGCGGGGGAGAGTGCCGCGCCGGACCCGGCTCACTGCACCGGGACCGATGGCCGCGCCGGTTGTTCATCACCGGGCGCCGGGGCCGTGCCGGGGGCCGTCCCAGGAACCGGCGACGGGGTGCCGGTCACGGGAAGCGTGTCGAGGATGGAACGGGGCGCCCGGTCGCTGGCCGCCAGGATGGTCAGGGTCAGGCTGGTCACCATGAAGCCGGCCGCCAGGATCGCCGTGATCCGAGTCAGCAGGTTGGCCGTGCTGCGGCCGGAGAGAAAGCTGCCCATGCCGCCGCCACCACCGCCGCCGATGCCCAGCCCGCCGCCTTCGCTGCGTTGCAGGAGCACGGTCATGATCATGGCGATCGCCAGCATCAGGTGGATGACCAACAGGACATTCGTCATAAAGCGCCGTCTTTCTCTTACCCGGGGCGGGCCATCGCCCGCCTGCTGGGGTATTTAGTGGTTCAGCCCGCCGAAGGCCAGGGTCATCTGGCCCCGATGGCCCAAAAATCATCCGCCTTGAGGCTGGCCCCGCCGACCAGGGCCCCATCCACGTCGGCCAATGCCAGCAATCCGGCGGCGTTGTCCGGTTTGACCGAGCCGCCGTAGAGAATCCGCACCCCCCCGGCCACGTCTTGGCCAAGCTCCCGGCCGACGACCGCGCGGATATGGGCGTGCGCCGCCGCCACGTCCTCGGGCGTGGCGGTCAGACCGGAGCCGATGGCCCAGACCGGCTCGTAGGCGATCACCAGGGCCGCCGCCGTGCTGGCCGGCGGCACCGAGCCCGCGACCTGCCGGGCCACCACCGCCAGGGTCTCGCCCGCCGCCCGTTCGGCCGCGGTTTCGCCGACGCACACGATCGGGATCAACCCGGCGGCCTGGGCCGCCTGAGCCTTGGCGCGCACGCTTGCGTCGTCCTCCCCATGGTCGGTCCGCCGCTCCGAATGGCCGACGATCGCATAGGTGCAGCCGGTATCGCGCAGCATCTCCGCACTGATATCGCCGGTATGGGCGCCGCTGCGGGCCGCATGGCAATCCTGGCCGCCCAGGGCCACGGGGCTCCCACGCAAGGCCGCGGCCACGGGCAGGAGAAGCGGCGCCGGCGGACAGACCAGCAGGTCGTAGGCCAGCGGGCCGGCGTCGCGCGCCCGGCGGGCCAGAGCCCCGGCCAAGGCCGTGCCCGACTCGCGCAGGCCATTCATCTTCCAGTTGCCCGCGATCAGCGTTCGCCGCATGCCCCCTTGTCCTGCCACCATTTATTGGAACCTCGGCGGGGTCTACCATGGGCAGGCATCCTGGCCAAGGGGCGGCAAATGCGCCCTCTAGGCCCGGATTTGCGTATTGCCGGGGACTGGCCGGCTTTCTAAGATGCCGCGCGCCACGTACCCCCGAAAAGCGCCAGGGCCCTGCGGAGATCTTCCCGCCGCCCAGAGGAAGGCAGTCGATACTCTCATGGCCAGCAAGTCACGAAACATTCTTACCAAGATCGTCGTGTTCGTCCTCTTCGGCATGCTCATTCTCAGCTTCGTGGTTTGGGGGGTCGGCGACATCGTTCGCACGCCAAGCCAGGTGGTGGCGGTGGCCGAAGTCGGCGATGTGCAAATCGACGAGCGCGAGTTCCGGCGCACCCTGTCGCGCGAGTTGAACCGCCTGAGCGCCCGCCTGGGCACCCGCCTGGATGCGGATCAGGCGCGGGCCCTTGGCATCGTTGACCAGGTGCTGGGCCAGATGGTCGGCCGCGCCTTGTTCGATCAAAAGGCGCAAGAGCTGGGCATGGTGGTCACCAAGGAGCAGATCGGCCGCCGCATCAGCCAGGAGCCGGCGTTCCAGAACACGCTTGGCGAATTCGACCGCAACCGGTTCGCCCAGGCCCTGCAGATCAG
>DASWJP010000109.1:0-150765 GCA_036397065.1 Kiloniellales bacterium
CCGTGGCGCAGGACAAGGACATCGACCATTTCCTCAAGGGCGACGGCGTCGATACGGCGCGCGAGAAGGCCATCGGCCAGCACATCGGCTATCGCTACGACGTCAATCTGGTGCCCGACTACACACGCCTGACGCCCTTCCTCAAGGAGTACATGGAGGTCATGGGTTGGGACGACCTCAACTGGATGGAGGACGTCCACATGGGCTATGAGGAAGGCCGGCCGGCGGTGTTCGACCGCAACATCAACGGCTGGGTCACCGTGCCGAAGGATATCAAGCTGCCCGACAACCAGCAGGACCGCGACATGATCGCCCGCGAGCTGTTGATCCGCTTCCAGATGTCGGAACGCCACCCGCTGATGGAACTGAACAAGGCTTACCGCAAGTTTTAAACCTAGAGGGCCGGATCGGCGGTGGCGCTCTCCCATTCCGGCTGAAAACCTAGGATCTGAATCCCTGCCGGCAGATCCGGATTGAACAGGCTGTTGTGCCAATAGGTGGACTGGAACGCCGGATCGTCCTCGGCCAGCGCCCGCACCCGGCACGGCAAGTCATACCGCTGCTCATACTGGGAAAAGCGCAGCACGCAGCGCCCATCGGCGCGCAGGCGGGCCGCCATATCGACGCCGGGGCCGAACAGGGCGCTCATCTCGTCGGCGAACTCGGCCGGGCGCTGATAGTAGACGGCGGCCAGGTACGCCATGGCCGCATCGAACCGATCCGCCGGATCGTGGGTGCGCCGGTAGAGATGGCGGAAACGATCAGTCGCCTCCTCCGGGTCCGCCTTGACGATGAGCACGGTGATGCGCGCCGCCGCCTCAGCCTCGCCCGCGAGCACCACATCCGGCCGCATCCCCGACGTCGGCCGCCCGCCCGCATTGCGCACCGATAGCTGCCGCAACCGGCACTGCCAGCCGAAGAAATGATCGCGCAGGATTTTTGCCGTGGAGTTAGCCAGCATGCGTGTGGTCCAAAAATCGATTGAACTGATGGAACTATGGTAAGGCCTTGACCCGTCCGGATTCAACAAACATGGATCAGCGGCGCAACGCAGCCACGTGACGCCGCCACGTCTCTATAGTAAGAACCGGTCTAGAGTTTGGAACCGGGGCGATATGGCAGCCACAACGAAAAACAAACGGGGACGGCCGGGGGTGATGGCAGGAAAGGCCGGGAAGGCCGAGGCGGAGGACCTGGCCGACCCCAGGCCGAGCAGCCTGGAGGCGGCCATCGGCCGGCAGGTGCGCGAGTTTCGCCAGCGCCTGCAGCTGACCGTGGTCGATCTGGGCAAGCTGGCCGATGTGTCCCGCGGCATGGTCTCGAAGATCGAGAACGGCATGACCTCGCCGTCCCTGGCCACCTTGAGCGCCTTGGCCAAGGCCCTGAACGTGCCGGTCACCTCGCTGTTCCGCAAGTACGAGGAGCAGCGGGATGCGACCTTCGTCAAGGCCAACCAGGGCCTGGCCATCGAGCGGCGCGGCACCCGGGCCGGGCACCAGTACCAATTGCTGGGCCACAGCGTCGGCAAGACCATCGCGGTGGAGCCGTACCTGATCACCCTGACCGAACAGTCCGAGATCTTCCCGCTGTTCCAGCACGCCGGGGTGGAATTCATCTATATCCTGGAGGGCAAGGTCAGCTACCGGCACGGCGGCCGGGTCTATCCCATGGACCCGGGCGATTCCCTGTTCTTCGATTCCGATGCGCCGCACGGTCCGGAGGAGCTGATCAAGCTGCCCATCCGCTTCCTGTCGGTCATTGTCCACCCGCGCGAGGAAGAGTGATCCGGTATCGTCCCGCTGGCCCTTCTTGAAATTCCCTAGAAGAAACTTATTTTCCTGTCATTGCTCTTTGCCCTGCTAACCTGTAGGGTTGGCCGTGGCGTCCCCAAGTGTGGAGTTTTCCCCGGAAATGTGCGGAATTGTTGGTCTTTTCACCAAGAATCCGGCCTTCGAGGACCGGCTTGGCGACTATCTGTCCTCCATGCTGATCGAGATGTCGGACCGCGGGCCGGATAGCGCCGGGGTGGCCGTCTATCGCAACCCGACGAAGAAGGATGGGGTCAAGCTGTCCCTGTTCAGCGCCGATGATGCCTATCCCTGGAAAACCCTGGCCAAGGAATTGGGCAAGGAGTTGGGCGATAAGGTCAGCATCGAGGTGCGGGCCAGCCACGCCATCCTGGTGGTGCACGAGGATTTTGCCGTCATCCAGGCTTGGCTGCGCGCCCACCACCCGGACCTGAAGGTGATGAGCGCCGGCAACACCATTGAGATTTTCAAGGAAAAAGGTCTGCCCAAGGACGTGGTGGCGCGCTTCAATCTGCGCGATCTGAAGGGAACGCACGCCCTGGGCCATACCCGCATGGCCACGGAAAGCGCGGTGACCACGGCGCATTCGCACCCCTTTTCCACCGGCCTGGACTTGTGCCTGGTGCACAATGGGTCGCTCTCCAACCACAACCGCCTTCGTCAGGTCCTGAGCCGGCAAGGCATCGAGTTCCAGACCGACAACGATACGGAGGTGGCCGCCGGCTATCTGACCTGGCGCCTGCGCCAGGGGGCATCCCTGGACGAGGCCCTGGAGGCGGCGATCAAGGATTTGGACGGCTTCTATACCTTTGCCGTCGGCACCCGTGACGGCTTTGCCGTGCTGCGCGACCCCATTGCCTGCAAGCACGCGGTCCTGGCCGAGACCGACGACTGGGTGGCCATGGCCACCGAATACCGGGCCATCGCCAAGTTGCCCGGCGCGGACAAAGCCACCATCTGGGAGCCGGCGCCGGCGCAAGTGTATAGCTGGGGCCGGGCCTGATATGGGTGAGTTGGACCTGGCCAAGGTGAGCCTGCGCGAGGCCAATCAGCGCCTGCACGCCATCACCGACCAATCCAACGATCTGGATTGGCGGGTGAGCAACCCGCAAGGCGTCCATGCCATCGCCGCCGGCCTGGACGCGCCCATCAACCTGACCGTCGACGGCCACGTGGGCTTCTATTGCGGCGGCATGAACAAGCAGGCCGAGATCACCATCAACGGCCATGCCGGGCCGGGGGTGGCCGAGAACATGATGTCGGGCATCGTCCGGGTCACCGGCAATGCCTCGCAATCGGCCGGCGCCTCCGGCCGCGGCGGTTTGTTGATCATCGGCGGCGATGCCTCGTCCCGCTGCGGCATTTCCATGAAGGGGATCGATATCGTGGTCGGCGGTTCGGTCGGCCACATGAGCGCCTTCATGGCGCAGCGCGGCCATCTGGTGGTGTGCGGCGATGCCGGGGCGAATTTGGGCGATTCGATCTACGAAGCGATCCTGTTCGTGCGCGGCCGGGTGGAAAGCCTGGGCGCCGATTGCATCGAAAAAGCGATGCGCCCGGAACATGCAACGGCCCTGGCCGGACTTCTGGAAAAGGCGGGCATCGACGCCGATCCCGCCGGCTTCCGCCGTTACGGCTCGGCCCGGCGGCTGTATAACTTCCATGTCGACCATGCGGACTCCTATTGAGACCGCTGGGTAAAGGATTGAGAGCATGACCGTCGATTCACGCACGCTTCGGGGCTCGGCAACATTTCCGCCGCACGTCATCGCCGAAATTCAGCGCGCCGCCGATGTCGGCGTCTATGAAATCCGCGGCTTCAGCGCCAAGCGCCGACTTCCCTCCTTCGACGACTTGGCGCTGCTCGGCGCCTCGGTTTCGCGCTATCCCCTGGAAGGCTACCGGGAGCGCTGCGATACAAACGTCACCCTGGGCACTCGCCATGCGGCAAAGCCGATCGAGTTGAAAATCCCCGTGACCATCGCCGGCATGAGTTTCGGCGCCCTTGGGGTCAACGCCAAGGAAGCCATCGGCCGCGCCGCCACCGCCATGGGCACAAGCACCACCACCGGCGACGGCGGCATGACCGAGGAGGAGCGGCAATCCTCCAAGACCCTGGTCTATCAGGTGCTGCCGTCGCGCTATGGCCTCAATCCCGACGATCTGCGCCGGGCCGATGCCTTGGAGGTGGTGGTCGGCCAAGGCGCCAAGCCGGGTGGCGGCGGCATGCTGTTGGGTCACAAGATCACCGAGCGGGTGGCCGGCATGCGCGATCTGCCGGTCGGCATCGATCAGCGCAGCGCCTGCCGCCATCCCGACTGGACCGGGCCGGACGATCTGGAAATCAAGATCCACGAGCTGCGCGAGATCACCGATTGGAGAATCCCAATCTACGTCAAGGTGGGCGCCACACGGGTGGCCTATGACGTGGCCCTGGCGGTCAAGGCCGGCGCCGATGTGATCGTCCTGGATGGCATGCAGGGCGGCACGGCGGCGACCCAGGATGTGTTCATCGAGCATGTCGGCATCCCCACCCTGCCGGCGGTGCGCCTGGCGGTGGAGGCGCTGCAGGAGCTGGACATGCACCGCAAGGTGCAACTCATCGTCTCCGGCGGCATCCGGACCGGCGCCGATGCGGCCAAGGCGCTGGCGCTCGGCGCCGATGCGGTGTCCATCGGCACGGCGGCCATGATCGCACTCGGCTGCAACAAGCCGGTGCATATCGAGGACTATCATGCCCTGGGCACCGAGCCGGGCTTTTGCCATCATTGCCACACCGGGCGCTGCCCGGTCGGGGTGACCTCCCAGGACCGGGATCTGGAGGCCCGCCTGCCGCCGGAGAGGGGTGCCAAGCTGTTGCAGAACTACTTGACCACCATGGTCCTGGAATTGCAGACCTTGGCACGCGCCTGCGGCAAGTCGCACGTGCTCAACCTGGAGCCGGAGGACTTGGTGGCGCTCACTGTCGAGGCGGCGGCCATGGCGCAGGTGCCGTTGGCGGGAACCACCTGGATACCGGGCAAGGCCTTCTGAACCGGCGGGCCGCCCTACACAAGAAAACATCGAGAGGGAAGGAGACTGGGGGATGGCGGAAGATCTGGCGAAGGTGGCCAAAGACCGGAAGATCAAATATTTCCTGATCAGCTTCGTCGATTTGTTCGGCAATCTGCGCGCCAAGCTGGTGCCGGCGCGGGCCATTGCCGGCATGCAGAAGGACGGCGCCGGGTTTGCCGGTTTCGCCACGTGGCTGGACATGACCCCGGCGGATACGGACATGTTCGCCCGGCCCGATCCGAACAGCTTGATTCAGCTTCCCTGGAAGCCGGAGGTGGGCTGGCTCGCCGCCGATCTGTGGATGGGCGGCAAGGAGGTCGAGGTTTCGCCGCGCGTCGCCTTGAAGCGGCAGATCGCCAAGGCGGCGGCCAAGGGCTATCGCATGAAGTCCGGCGTCGAATGCGAATACTTCCTGATCAACGCCGACGGCAGCGGCATCGCCGATACCCAGGATACCCAATCCAAGCCGTGCTACGACCAGGCCGCGTTGATGCGCCGGTACGATGTTATCAGCCAGATTTGCGATGCCATGATCAAGCTCGGCTGGGGGCCCTATCAAAACGATCACGAGGATGCCAACGGCCAGTTCGAGATGAATTGGGATTTCGACGACGCCCTGGTGACCGCCGACCGGCATGTCTTTTTCAAGTACATGACCAAGGCCATCGCCGAGACGCACGGCCTGCGCGCGACCTTCATGCCCAAGCCGTTCATGAACCTAACTGGCAACGGGTGTCACGCGCATGTGTCGGTGTGGGACAAGACCGGGCGCAAGAATCTGTTCCACGATGCGAAGGGGAGCCTGGGCCTGTCCAAGATGGCCTATCAATTCCTCGGCGGCATCATGCATTCGGCCGAGGCGCTGACCGCCCTCTTCAACCCCGCGGTCAACAGCTATAAGCGCATCAACGCGCCGGTGACCCTGTCCGGCGCCACCTGGTCGCCCAATGCGATCAGCTATTCGGGCAACAACCGCACCCACCTGGTGCGCATTCCCGATGCCGGGCGTTTCGAGCTGCGTCTGATGGACGGCGCCGCCAACCCGTACCTGATGCAGGCCGGCGCTCTGCTCGCCGGCCTAGATGGCATCGCCAACAAACGCGACCCGGGCGAACGCCTGGACATCAACATGTACACCGACGGACAGAAGCTGGCCCGCGTCCGCCGCCTGCCGCTCAACCTGCTGGATGCGATCCGCATCTTCGAGAAAAGCAAGGTGCTGCGCGACGGCCTGGGCGATGAGTTCGTCGACAGTTATGCCAAGCTGAAGCACGCCGAATGGAAACGCTATTCCGCGTCGCTCACCCAGTGGGAGCGGGACAACACGCTCGATTGCTGACGCGCTCAGCCGCCCGTCACGCCAGGCCTGCCGGCGGTGTCCCATCTGCCCGGTCGATCAGGTGAATGAACGAGCCCATGCAGGCGCCGATGCGCATGCCCGCATCGCCGGTCTCGGTGCCGCCTGCATCGCGGCAGGCGAACAAGGGCGCGCCGCCCTCGGCCTTCGTCACGCGGGCAAAATGAAACTCATGGCCGCGAAAGCCCGCCCCGGCGCGGCCGAGCGGGCCGCCTTCGTGCACGGTTGCCTGCCGGTAGCCCAGAGTCAGGCGCGGCTTGGCGAACGAGGTTTCCAGCGGCAGCACACCGGCCATGGCGTGGCGCGCGCCGTCGCCGTCGATCAGGCCCCGGCCGAGGACCATGTAACCGCCGCATTCGCCGTAAACCACGGCCCCGCGCGCCGCCGCCGCGCCCACGCCGGCGAGAAATCGCCCGTTGCCGGCCAGGCGCCCGGCGTGCAGCTCCGGATAGCCGCCGGGCAGGATCACCGCATCCGCCATGCCGTCCGGCGCCTCGTCGGCCAGCGGCGAGAAGGTCGCGACCTCCGCCCCGGCGGCGCGCCAGCCGTCCTCGATGAAAGGATAGGCGAAAGCGAAGGCCGCATCCCGTGCCACGGCGATGCGCTGGCCGAGCGGTACGAGCGGCGGCGCCATCGTTTCGTTTTGCGGCAGCCGCGACGGCTGGGCCTGGGCGCGCAGGCCGGCCACATCCACGTGATCCGCAATCAGATCGGCGGCGGCGGCGATGAAGGCTTCCAGGTCCGGATGCTCCACCGCCTGCACCAAACCCAGATGCCGGCTCGGCAGATGCACATCGGGGGCGCGCGGCAGGCAGCCGAGCACCGCGAGATCGAGGGGTGCCGCCGCCGCCCGCAGAATCTCCCCATGCCGGCGGCCGCCGACTCGGTTGAAGATGACGCCGCGGACCGGCACATCGCGCCGGTGCGCGCAAAACCCTTCCAGCAGCGCCGCCACCGAGGCGCCCATGCCCTTGGCATCCACGACCAGCACCACCGGCCAGCCGGTCAACCGCGCCACATCCGCCGTGGAACCCGCACCCCCCGGCGCCCCATCGAACAGGCCCATGACCCCTTCGCCGACGATGATCTCGGCGGCCGCGCCCGCGCGCGAAGCCAGGGCCTGTACGGTTTGCGGCCGCATGGCCCAGGTATCCAGGTTCAAGCACGGCCGGCCGCTGGCGGCGGCATGAAAGGCCGGGTCGATGAAATCCGGGCCGACTTTGATGGACGCGGCGGCAACGCCGGTATCCCGTAGATGCCGCAGCAGGCCCAGAGTCACCACGGTCTTGCCGCTGCCCGAGGCCGGTGCCGCGATCAGCACCCCGCGCGCCACGGTCTCAGCCAACTTCGTGGCCCTGGCGACGGCCGAGGGGATCGGGATCCAAGGCGCGGCCGGTCAACGCCCCCAGCCAATCGAGGCCGGCGCGCAGGCGCACCACCTCGCCGATCACCACCAGGCACGGCGGTTCGATGGCGGCGGCATCCGCCGCATCGGCACAGGCGGCCAATGTGCTTTCGAGAACGCGTTGCTCCGGCAACGAGGCGTTGGAGACGATCGCCACCGGCTGATCCGGCGCCCGGCCATGGGTCAGCAACCGCTCGGCGATCTGCCGCAGGTGCGCCAGGGCCATGTAGACGACGATCACCGGTGCGCCGCGCGCCAGGGCCGCCCAATCCAGGCCGCCGGGCACATCGCCGGTCATATCGTGCCCGGTGATGAAGGTGACCGCCGAGTTGATGTCCCGGTGGGTCACCGGAATGCCCGCATAGGCCAGGCCGCCGATGCCGCTGGAAACCCCCGGCACGATGCGGAACGGCACCCCGGCGCGGACCAGGGCCAGGGCCTCCTCGCCGCCGCGGCCGAAGACGAACGGATCGCCGCCCTTGAGGCGCAAGACCCGCTTGCCCTCGCGGGCCAGATGGATCAGGCGGTGCGAGATATCCGCCTGCTTGGGCGACGGCTTGCCGCCGCGCTTGCCCGCCGATTCGAGGATGCAGCCCGGCGCCGCCAGGGCCAATATCTCCTTGCCAACCAGGGCGTCGTAAATCACCACATCCGCCTGGCGCAAGCCGTGCCAGGCCAGCAGAGTCAGCAGGCCGGGATCGCCCGGCCCGGCCCCAGCCAGCCAGACCCAGCCGGGTTGCAGATCGGTCAGCGGCACGCGCACGGAGTCCATGGCGGGAAAGGTACAGCAACTTTGTGACCCAACCTAGTCAAAGGGCGGCCACGCCCGGTACACTTCCGCCATGAGCCGCCGACCCGAGGGAGAGTTGCGCCGTGGCTGGACCACGGGCGCCTGCGCCACGGCGGCGACCACCGCCGCCTATACGGCCCTGTTGAGCGGTACCTTTCCGGACCCGGTCACCGTGCACCTGCCCAATGGCCTGACCCCCGCCTTCGCCCTGGCGCGCGAGGAGATGGGCGATGGCTTCGCCCGTGCCGCCATCGTCAAGGATGCGGGCGACGATCCGGATGTGACCCACGGCGCCCTGGTGGCGGCCACGGTGCGCAAAGCCGCGCCCGGTAGCGGTGTCGTGTTCAAGGCGGGCGACGGGGTGGGAACCGTGACCCTGCCGGGCCTGCCCCTGGCCGTGGGCGAGCCGGCCATCAACCCGAAGCCGCGTGAGATGATGCGCGCCGCTGTCGCCCGGGTGGCCGCCGGCTTGGGCGATGCGGGAGACGTGGAGATCGAGATTTCAATCCCCGATGGCGCCGCCCTGGCGAAAAAGACCTGGAACCCGCGCCTGGGAATCGTCGGCGGCCTGTCCATCCTGGGCACCACCGGGGTGGTGATTCCATTTTCCTGTTCGGCGTGGATTCATTCCATTCACCGCGGCATCGATATCGCCCGCGCCAGCAACCTGACGCACGTGGCCGCCTGCACCGGCTCGACCACCGAGCGGATCGTGCAAGGGCTCTATGCCCTGCCAGATATCGCCATGCTGGACATGGGCGACTTCGCCGGCGGCTTGTTGAAGTACCTGCGCGCGCACCCGGTGCCGCGCCTGACCATCGGCGGCGGCTTCGGCAAGTTGTGCAAGCTGGGCGCCGGCCATCTGGACCTGCACTCCGGGCGCAGCCAGGTGGATCACGATTGGCTGGCCGAAACCGCCGAATCCTGCGGCGGCGATGAATCTTTGGTGGCGGCGGTGCGCACCACCCATTCCGCCGCCAACGCCCTGGCCCTGGCGCGCGCCGCCGGTGTGCCCCTGGGCGATGCGGTGGCAGCACGGGCCCGGCAAACGGCTGTTTCCCTCGCGGGGGTCGGGATCGCCATTGAGGTGATCGCCATCGACCGATCGGGGCACATCGCGGGGCGCGCCGGTGGCTGAGCGGGCGCGCGTGCTGCTGCTCGGCGGCACGGGCGAGGCGGCGGCCTTGGCGGCGCGGCTGGCGGGCGATGCGCGGATCGATGTGATTTCGTCGCTCGCCGGGCGCACGCGCACACCCGCCGATATTCCTGGCCGGGTCCGCACCGGCGGCTTCGGCGGCACCAATGGATTGGCCAAATATCTAGCGGCCGAAAAAATCGATCTACTGATCGATGCAACGCACCCATATGCGGCCACGATGCCGCACGCTGCCGCCGAGGCATGCGCCCAGGCGGGCGTGCCGCGGCTGCGCCTGTTGCGCCCGTCATGGCCGCAACAACAAGGCGATAGCTGGATCGCCGCCACCGGCCTGGCCACCGCGGCAGCGCAATTGCCGGATGTGGCAAAGCGTGTCTTCTTGACCACCGGACAGCGGGACCTGGATGCCTTTGCGTCCTTGGCCGATATCTGGTTTCTGATCCGCCTAATCGAGCCACCGGACTCCATCCAGCTTGAACATTATCGGGTGATCCTGGACCGTGGCCCGTTCCACGCTGAATCCGAGATCGCCCTTCTGCGCGAACACCGGATCGAGGCGGTGGTGAGCAAGAACAGCGGTGGCATAGCCACCTATGGCAAGATCGCGGCGGCGCGCGGCCTCGGCCTGCCGGTGATCATGATCGAGCGGCCGCCGCAGCCGGAAGGGCAAGCGGTCGAAACCATTGATGCGTGCGTGTCCTGGCTGCACGCACAGCTCGGATAAACGCCGAACCATTGGAATGGGTGCATCACCCCCCTCCCATCCTCCCCCCATCAAGGGGAGGAGGAGCCGTCTTTTGCGGCATACCTTTTTCTCCCTCCCCCGCGATGGGGAAGGGCCGGGGTGGGGGTGATGCGCGAAACGTGGGAATCTGGCGCTAGGCGCGCTTGCGCGGGCGCAGGACGTGGGTGTGCGCCGGGTCGTAGAGCTTGCTGTCGACGAAATCCTCATCGCCCAGAACGCGGCCGACCAGAATCAGCGCCGTGCGGGTGATCTTCGCCGCCCGCACCTTGGCGCGGATATCGGCCAGCGTGCCGCGAATGATTTGCTCGTCCGGCCAGCTGGCCCGGTAGACCACGGCAACCGGGCAATGTTCGCCATACGTCGGTGTCAATGTTTCCACCACGTGCTTCAAATTGCGCACTGACAGGTGGATCGCCAGGGTTGCGCCGGCGGTGGCCAGTGTCGCCAGATCCTCGCCGATTGGCATGGGCGAGGCCTTCATGGTGGTGCGGGTGAGCACCACGGTCTGGCTGATCTCGGGCAGGGTCAGCTCGCGGCCCAGTGCGGCGGCGGCGGCGGCGAAAGCGGGCACGCCCGGCGTGATGTCGTAGTCGATGCCCAGCGCCCGCAGGCGCCGCATCTGTTCGCCGATGGCACCATAGAGCGACGGATCGCCGGAATGCACCCGAGCCACGTCATGATCCTCGGCATGTGCGGCGCGCATTTCGTCGATAATCTGGTCGAGGGTGAGTGGCGCCGTGTCGATAACTCGCGCATCGGGCGGGGCACCGGCCAGCACCTCGCGCGGCACCAGGGAACCGGCGTAGAGCACCACCGGACAGCGGGCGATCAATGCCTGGCCGCGCACGGTGATCAGATCCGCCGCCCCCGGCCCGGCGCCGATGAAATGCACGGTCATTCCGCCGCCTCGCCCGCGTTGGTCGCGCGTTTGGCCGCGTAGCCGCGCGGCGTATAGACCCAGGCGCCTCCCTTGGTGCTCCCGTCGCCGCGCGCCACGCGCCGGGTCTGGCTGGAGCCGACCAGGACGACGGTCAGCATGTCCACCTGCGCGGCGGTGACTTCGGCAAGTTCGATGATGCGGAGCGTTTCGCCCGCGCGGCCCAGGTTGCGCGCCAGGATCACCGGCGTGGCCGCCGGCCGGTGGCCGCGCAAGATCTCCATCGCCGCATCGAACTGCCGCCGCCGCTGCCGCGAAACCGGATTGTACAGGGCAACCACGAAGTCGCCCTCGGCGGCGGCGCGCAGGCGCCGCTCGATCACCGGCCACGGGGTGAGCAAATCGGAAAGCGAAATGGCGCAAAAATCGTGACCCAAGGGCGCCCCGGCGCGCGCGGCGGCGGCTTGCAGGGCGGAGATGCCGGGCACCACCGTGATCTCGGGCCGGTGCCAATCGGTGCGGCCGCCCTGCTCGATCATCTCGAAGACCAGCGCCGCCATGGCATAGATGCCCGGATCGCCGGAGCAGACCAGGGCCACGTCGCGGCCAAGCGCGGCCAGATCGAGGGCGGTGCGCACCCGCGCCTCTTCCTCACCCAAGGCGTATGGATGCACCGCCTTGCCCGCCGCCGATCGGCCCAAGAGATCGAGATACAGGCTATAGCCCACCACATCGCTGGCGCGGGTGACGGCGGCCTGCGCCTCCGGCGTGCGCCAGGCGGCATCGCCCGGCCCCAGGCCGACCAGCGCCAAGCTGCCACGGCCGCGGCCCGCCAAACCGATCGGCGCGGGCGCCACGGCGATGGCACAGGTGGCGCGCGCCGACTTGCGTTTGGGCACCAAGAGAGTCGCCTGGGGCCCGGCGGCGGCCAGGGCCGCGCCTTCGGCCACGCCGTGACAGCCGACCTCGGCAAAGACCGTGGCGGACGGATTGGCCAGACGGGGCGCCTCCGCCTCCAGCCGTTGTGCATCGAAGAAGCGCGCGGTTACACCCAGCTCAGACGCCAGGGCATGAACCGCCGGCTCGTCGGCCTTGAGATCGAGGGAATAGACGCCCGCCACCGCCGCCGCCGCGAGACCCGCCTTGGCCAGGGTTTCGCGCACTAAGGCATCGAGTTCCGCCGGGTCCGTCCCGCGCTCGCAGCCGACACCTACGGCGAGGACGGCCGGGTGGTAAACCAGTTCGTCCGGTGAGCCAGTGTGGGCGCGTTCGGTAACCACAATGCTCAGAGTCGCATCGTTGGCGAACGGCAGATCCGAGTCGGTAAGCCAGGGCGCATGTCCCGCCAGTCGCACGGTCGCACCGGCCAACAGGCGGGCGGTAAAACTTTTGTAATCGTGCGGATTGGCCAGGCGCCAGCCGGCGGGCGGATCGTCCAACGCAATGCCGAAGCGCGCATCCCCGGCGGCTGTGATCGCCGGTTCGATACCGAGCAGAACGCCGATGCGACGCGCCAGGGTATCGCCGCCGCGATGGCCGCCGAGCAAGGGCACCACCGCCCGGCCGTCCTCGGACAATGCCACCACCGGCGGTTCGATGTGTTTGTCGGCAAGAAGAGACGCCAGGGCGCGCACGGCGATGCCGGCGGCGCACACCGCGACAATGGGGCGTCCATCCGTGAACAAATCGCGCAAGCGTGCTGTCGTATCCGAAAAAACGATGTCGGCACTTTCGACGCGCGTAGCCAGGCCATGCACCTCGGCGCCAGGCAGATCGGCGGCCAGGCGCCGCGCCAGATCGGCACCGCGCGCGGTCAGAACGACAAAGGCGATGCGTTCGCTCATTGCCAGGCCCGCCCCTTCCGGTGCACCAGGATCATGGAAAAGTACGGCACGTTCGCAGCATCGACCGAGTCGAGCGGCAGGATGCGCTGATTGGCCATGGTCGCGTGTTCCACATAACAAGCCTGCTCGACCAGACTTAGATCGGCGAGCACCTTGCGCACCTTCTCGAAATGCCGGCCGACCTTGATGATGGCGGCGGCATCGCCGGCGCCGAGACGTTTCGTCAACTCCGGCGCATCCAATGGTGCCGGAATGATAGTGAGCACATCGTTGCGCGCGGCCAGCGGCGCACCCAAGACGGCAGCGCAGGCGGTGAGCGACGAGACGCCAGGGACCACCTCCACCGGAAAGCGCTCCGCAAGGCGAACGAAGAGATACATGAACGAGCCGTAGAAAAACGGATCCCCCTCGCACAGCACCGCCACGGCGCGTCCGGCGGACAGGTGGCCGCCGATCTCCTCGGCGGCGCGGCCATAGACCTCCTGCGCCGGAAAACGGTCGGCCACCATGGGCATGCGGATGGCGATCTCGAGTTGCCCGCCGGGCAACAGGTCCGCGACGATGGCGCGGGCCAGGCTGTCGCCCTTTTCCGGCGCCGGATAGGCGATGACCGGCGCGGCGCGCAGCAGGCGCAGCGCCTTCACCGTGATCAGCTCCGGATCGCCCGGCCCGACCCCCAGACCATACAGGTGGCCGCTCATGGCTTGCGCGCCGCCAGTTGGGTGACCGGCATCAACGGCCGCCAGCCGGTCAGGCCGCCCACCGGCGAGGCCCGGGCGATGGCGATGCGCGTCAACGACCCGCCGTTGCGCCCGTACCAGGCGGCCAGCGCCGCTTCCCCCGGCACGGTCACCGCGTTGGCCACCAAGCGGCCGCCGGAACGCAGACGTTCCCAACACAGATCGAGCACACCGTCGGCCGTCACGCCGCCGCCAATGAAAACCGCATCCGGGCGCGGCAGGTTCTTGAGGGCGGCCGGTGCCTCGCCCGTGATGATCTGCAGATGCGGCGTGCCCAAGGCGCTGGCATTGGCGGCGATCAGAGCGATGCGATCGGCCCGCCGCTCCACAGCCGCCGCCGTGGTGTTGCGCGCGGCGCGCAACCATTCGATGGCGATCGAGCCGCAACCGGCACCCACGTCCCACAAGTGCTGACCGACCACCGGCGCCAGGGAGGAGAGAGTGACCGCGCGCACCTCCCGCTTGGTCAATTGCCCATCGTGGCGAAAAGCGCCGTCAGGCAGGCCGGGCACGCGCGGCAACAACGTCGCATCGGCTGCGGCCACGCATTCCACCGCGATGGTGTTGAAATCCGGGCATACCCGTTCGCCCCAGTCGCGGGCAGTGGCATCGACCGTGGATTCTTGTGTCCCGCCCATGTGCGCCAGCACCCGCATGCGGCTATCACCATAGTGACGTGCGCACAGCAGAGCCGCAACCTGGCGCGGAGTGTTTCCGTCGTCGCTGAGCAGCAACAGCCGGGCGCCCGGCTGTACGAAGGCATGCAGCACTTCCAGCGGTCGGCCGTGCAGAGTGAGGGTCTCAACCTCGGCCAGGCTCCACCCCAAATTCGCCGCCGCCAGGGAAAAGGCCGACGGCGCCGGAATGATGGTCATCTCCGCGCGCGGAATGCGCCGGGCCAAGGTGACACCGATGCCATAGGCCATGGGATCGCCGGTCGCCAGCACACACACCCGCTGGGCGCGGCGGTTCGCGATCTCGCCGACCAGTTCACCCAGCGGGCTGCCCCAGGTCAGGCGTTCGCGGCGATCGACCGGCACCATGGCCAGATGCCGCGCGCCGCCGACCAGAACTTCGGCGCCATCCACGAGCGCACGGGCGGCGGGCGACAGGCCGGCCAAGCCGTCCTCGCCAATCCCCACCACGGAGAGCCAGGCGCTCATGGTTCGGCCATCGCGAGCGCGTTGACGGCGGCGGCGGCCAGGGCGCTGCCACCGCGCCGGCCGCACACGGTCAGGAACGGCACGCCGAGGTGCGCCTCGCACAAGGCCACCTTGGACTCGGCGGCCCCGACGAAGCCGACCGGGCAAGCGACGATGACGGCCGGTTTCGGCGCACCGGCGGCCAAAATCTCGAGCAGGCGGAACAGGGCCGTCGGCGCGTTGCCGATGGCGACCACGGCATCGTCCAGATACGGCGGCCACAAGTCGACCGCGGCGGCGGAACGGGTCGTCGCCAACTGGGCGGCCAGCGCCGGCACCGCCGCTTCGCCCAAGGTGCACAGCACTCGGTTATCCGCCGGCAAGCGGGCGCGGGTGATGCCGGCGGCCAGCATTTCGCAATCGGCCAGAACCGGCGCCCCGGCCGCCAGGGCGGCGCGACCGGCGGCGGCCACATCGCCGCCCCAGGCCAGATCGTCGACGATCTCCGGCATGCCGCAAGCGTGCACCAGGCGATAGGCGATGGGCGCAAGGTCCGCCGGCAAGCGCGAGACATCGGTTTCCGTGCGCACGATCTCGAACGAGCGGCGGGTGATCGCCGCCGGATCGCGGATGTAGTCGAATGCTTCGCGCAGCGTGGTCATGGCCTTGCCAATCTAGCCTTACTTTCGACACTCGTAGAGCCACCCCCACCCCGGCCCCCCCCCATCGAGGGGGAGGGAGATGTGAGTGTGAACCGCGGAACTTTCTTACCCCCTCCTCCCTTGTGAGGGGGTGTTGGGGTGGGGGGTGAGCGGCGCCGCCTATGACTACCACTGCTCATGCGTGAGTTTTCTTCAATGTGCGCGGACCCAGCGGGTGATCGGCGTGCGGATAGGGATGATGCCCATGCCCATGTGCATGCACGTGTGGGTGGCCATGATCATGATGATGGTCATGCCCATGGTCATGTCCATGACCATGATCGTGCGCTGGGCCGGTGCCGATGCCTTCCACGTGATGGTGGTGGCTGGCCTGCGGCAGGCCGACTTCCATCTCAAAGCCGATGATGTGCTCGCGGTATTTGCACAGCTTGCAGTTCATCAGGTTTTCGCCGGTCAGCATTTCCTGCACCCGCTCTGCAAAGGAGTCGAGGACCAATGGGTGATCCTTCAAATACGGCGCCTTGACGAACTCGATCTCCGGATGCTGTGCCGCCACCAAGTCGGTGTGTTCGTAGATGCGCTTCACCAAGATGCCGGTGAACAGGAAATAGGGGAAGACGACAATGCGCCGGTAGCCCAGGCGCGCCGCGTGTTCCAGCCCCGGCTTCACCAAGGGAAAGGTCACCCCGGAATAACACGTCTCACCCCAACCGAAGCCGAAGCCTTCCCACAGCATGCGCATCACCTTGGCCACGTTGGAATTGGCATCCGGGTCGGAGGCGCCGCGGCCGACCACCATCAGCAACGTCTCGTGCCGGGGGACCGCATCACCGGCCTGCGCCAATGCCTCCTCGATGCGGGTGGCGGCGGCGCCCAACAGCTTGCTGTCAATGGCCAGCTCGCGGCCGTAGTCGATGGCGACCTGCGGATATTGCGCCTGATAGGTGTTCAGGACCGAGGGGATGTCGTTCTTGGCATGGCCGGCGGCGAACAGCATGCCGGGGATGGCGAGAATGCGATCGTGGCCGGCCGCGCGCAGGCGGTCCAGGCCATCGCGGATCACCGGCCGGGCGAACTCCAGAAACCCGCTTTCCACCTCGTACTGGGGCAGCCGTTGGCGAATGCCGCGGGCGACCGACTCGAACTCGCTCACCGCTTCCACATCGCGGCTGCCGTGGCCGCAAACCATGACACCTGTTTTGCTCATATGCCTGTCCCCAATTCATTTCGTGCGGCGGCAGTTCCGCCATTGACCGGGCGGCTCGGCATCTGGATGCTCGCGCCATGCTGTGGGTTTGGTTGACCTGTTCCGGCGATGCCGCCGATGCCTTGCGCCTGGTGCTGCTGGCATTGCTGGTCGATATGGCCGTGGGCGACCCGGCGTGGCTCTACCGCCGGGTGGCGCACCCGGCTGCCCAGCTGGGCCGGGCGATTGCGGCCGCCGAGCACCGTCTGTACCCGCGCGATGGCGCCGGCGGCGCGTTTTGGCGCGGCTTGGCTCTCACCGCCGGATTGGTCGGTATTGCCGCGGTGCTCGGTGCCATGCTGTCCATGGTCCTGCGGGCGGTGCCCGGTGGCTGGCTGGCGGAAGCGGTGTTGGCCAGCAGCCTGATCGCCTGCCGGAGCCTGCACGTGCACGGCGCCACCGTGGCGGATGGGTTGGATTTGTCCTTGGACGAGGGCCGCGCGGCGGTGGCGCACATCGTCGGCCGCAATCCGGACAGTCTGAACCGTGGCGGTGTCGCCCGCGCCGCCGTCGAAAGCATCGCCGAGAATTTTTCCGACGGGGTTGTGGCGCCGCTGTTCTGGCTGACGCTGCTCGGCCTGCCGGGCCTGCTCGCCTACAAGGCCGTCAACACCCTGGATTCCATGATCGGCCACCGCAGTACCCGATACCTGCTGTTCGGCCGCGCCGCTGCCAAGCTGGACGACTGGGTCAACTGGTTGCCGGCCCGCTTGGCAGGGGCGGTGATCGCCACCGCCGCGGTGTTCATGCCCGGTGCCAACGCCGCCCGTGCCTGGCGCACCATGAGTCGCGATGCGCCGCATCACCGCTCGCCCAATGCCGGCTGGCAGGAAGCGGCCCTGGCCGGAGCCTTGGGCTTTGCCCTCGCCGGGCCCCGGCAATACGGCACCGAGGTGGTCGATGACGTGTGGATGGGCGATGGCCGCCGCGATCTGGACGCCGCCGACATCCGCGCCGCGCTGCGCCTCTATCGGTGGGCGGTCGCAGTGGTTGGACTGGCTATCATTGCGGCATGGTTGAGCCTCTAACGAATTCGATGAACCGAGCTTGCTCGTCACCCCCACCCCACCCCTCCCCCATCGAGGGGGAGGGAGAAGAGGTTGCGCCATCCGCAATTCCCCTCCCCCCTTGATGGGGGGAGGTTGGGAGGGGGGTGGCGATTTGCTCGACCTCTGTAACTTCAAAACTCTATCCCCTTTTGCGCTTTCACGCCCTGCTCGCGGAAGGGGTGTTTGATCATGGTCATTTCGGTGACCAGATCGGCGGTTTCGATCAGCTCCGGCTTGGCGTTGCGGCCGGTGACCACCACGTGCAGCATCTCCGGCTTTGCCGCCAAACACGCGACCACATCGGCAATCGGCAGGTGGTCGTAGCGCAGCGGGATGTTCAGCTCGTCCAGGACGATGAGATCGTATTTCGGCGGGCTCATGCGGCACGCCTCGATCATCTCGCGGGAGGCGGCCCAGGCCGCTTCGGCGGCGCGGATGTCGCGGGCCCGGTCCTGGGTTTCCCAGGAAAAGCCCTCGCCCATGGTGCGGATCTCCACCTGCTCGGGAAAGTGCTCCAGGATGTGCCGCTCGCCGGTCTCCCACTTGCCCTTGACGAACTGCACGATGCCGACGCGCATGCCGTTGCCCATGGCGCGCACGGCCAAGCCGAAGGCGGCGGTGGATTTGCCCTTGCCCTTGCCGGTGTGAACGATGAGCAGGCCCTTCTCGCGGGTCTTGGTGGCCAGCATCTTGTCGCGGGCGATCTTGCGGTTGCGCGCCTTTTCGTTGGCGCGGCGATAATCTTCGTCCTCGTCCGGGCGCTCGCTCATGACACGGCCTCCACCGATGGCGCGCGCAGATCGCGCAGGACCGCATGCGCGGAATTGGACTGCGGTTTCCACAAGTCCCGGTCCTGCGCTTCCATCAGGCGCGCCGCCATTTCCTTCAGCGCCTCAGGGTTGTGGGCGCGCAGAAACGCCAGGACCTTGGGATCGCCCAGGTACGCCTCGAATACCGCGTCGAAGTGGTGGTTTTCGACCACCCGCGCCGTGGCGGCGAAGGCGAACAGGTAGTCGACGGTGGCCGCCATCTCGAAGGCGCCCTTGTAGCCGTGGCGCATGACCCCGGCGATCCATTTCGGGTTGACCACGCGGGCGCGTACCACGCGGGCCACTTCTTCCGCCAGGGTGCGGATGCGCGGACTCTCGGTACGCGAATGATCGGCGTGATAGATCGCGGGCTGGCCGCCGGAGAGATGGCGGATGGCCACCGCCAAGCCACCCTCGAATTGGTAGTAGTCATCGGAATCGAGTACGTCGTGCTCGCGGTTGTCCTGGTTGTGCAGCACCACCTGGGCGGCGCGCAGGCGCGATTCGAACAGGCGATGCTCAGGTTTACCCTCGCTGCCGTCGCCATAGGCATAGCCGCCCCAGGCCACATAGGCGCGGGCCAGATCCGCCTCGCCCTGCCAGCCGCGTTCGTCGATCAGGGCCTGCAGGCCGGCGCCGTAGGCCCCCGGCTTGGAGCCGAACACCCGGTATCCCGCCCGCCGCACCGCTTCGTCCACGGTGCAGCCCTCGCCTTGCAAGCGCAGCGTATCGGCGCGCACCCGGGCGGCGATGGGGTTGATCTGTTCCGGCTCGTCCAGGGCGGCCACGGCACGCACGGCGGAATCGAACAGGTCCACCTGCGCCGGAAAGGCATCGCGGAAAAAGCCGGAGATGCGCAGGGTCACATCCACCCGCGGCCGGTCGAGGATGGACGCGGGCATGATCTCGAAGCCGGTGACCCGGCGCGAGGCGGTCTCCCACATGGGCCGCACGCCCATGAGCGCCAATCCTTGCGCGATGTCGTCGCCGCCGGTGCGCATGTTCGACGTGCCCCAGGCGGAGAGCGCGATGGTCTTCGGCCAGGCGCCATGGTCCTGCCGGTGCCGTTCCAATAGGCGGCAGGCGGACATCCAGCCCAACTGCCAGGCCGCCGGTGTGGGCACCGTGCGCGTATCGACGGAATAGAAATTGCGCCCGGTGGGCAGCACGTCCGGCCGTCCGCGCGTCGGCGCCCCGGCCGGACCGGGGGCGACGAATCGGCCATCCAGGCCGGTGAGGATCGCCGCGATCTCGGCGGCACCGCAACCGATGACACGTTGGCGCAAATCAGAATCTATATATGTCAGAACCGCGCGAGTGTGTGACCAAGACTCATCGGTCATGCGGCGGCCAGCGATGAGATCGACGGCCAGCATCTCCAAACGCTCCACCGTATCGCCATTGGTGCGCCAAACGCCGGGTCCATCGAGAGCCGCCGGTCGCGGACCGCGCCAGGCTTCGGCCATGTCGCAATCCAACGGATCGAATTCGGCCAAGCCCATGTCCCGCGCCAGGGCGCGCGGCAGGGAGGCGCTGGCGCCCTCGTCGCGGCCGCGCGGCAGACGCACCAGGGCGGCCAGCAGGTCGTCGAGCAGCCGTCCCTCCGGCGATTGGCCGAAAATGTGCAGACCGTCGCGGATCTGCATTTCCTTCAACTCGCACAGATAGCCGTCGAGCTTGTTCAGGGCCGAGTCCGCCGCCTCGCCGTCGGCGATGCCGCAATCCCGGTCCAGGCCGATGCGCCGGGCCAGATCGAGAATATCGCCACGCAGTACGCGCAAGCGCCGGGGATCGAGGCCGGCGGCCTCGTAATACTCGTCCACCAGCAATTCCAGCTCGGCCAGCGGCCCATACGTCTCGGCGCGGGTTAAGGGCGGGGTCAGGTGATCGACGATCACCGCCTGGACGCGGCGCTTGGCCTGGGTGCCCTCGCCCGGATCGTTGACGATGAAGGGATAAAGATGCGGCAGCGGACCAAACGCCGCCTCGGGGAAGCATTCGGCGGACAGCGCCAGGGCCTTGCCCGGTAGCCATTCCAGATTGCCGTGCTTGCCCATATGCACCACCGCATGCACGTCCACGTCCCGGCGCAGCCAGGCATGGAAGGCCAGGTAGTTGTGCGGCGGCACCAGGGCCGGATCGTGGTAGGAGCCTTGCGGGTCGATGTTGTAGCCGCGCGCCGGTTGCAGGGCGATCACCACGTTGCCCAGGCGAAACGCCGGCATGGGGAACGAGCCGCAATCCAGATCGCCGGGGCGGAAGAACGGGTCCGCCTCGATCGGGCCCCAGCGCTCGACCACCGCGTCCTGCACGGGCCGCGGCAACTGGCCGAAGAAGATTTCATAGTCGACTCGTGAGATGCGCTCTGTAATCTCGCGGCCCGCCAATCCTGCATTAGTGGGTCCGCGTTGCAGCCGTTGGATCAAAGCTTCGCCTTTGTCGGGCAGATCGCCCACGGTATACCCCGCCGCTGCGAGCGCGCGCAGCACATTGAGCGCCCCGGCGGGTGTATCCAAGCCGACGCCGTTGCCGATGCGCCCGTCCTTGTTCGGATAGTTGGCGAAGATCAGGGCGATGCGCCGTTCGGCCGGCGGTGTGCGCCGCAGTTTCAGCCAGTTGGCGGCCAGATCGGCGACGAAATCGATGCGGTCGGGCACGGCGGCGTACGCTGCCACCCGGCATTGGGTCGCCGCATCGAAGCGCGCCTCGGCCTTGAAGGACACGGCGCGGGTGATGATCCGGCCATCCACCTCGGGCAAAGCCACGTTCATGGCGATGTCGCGGGCCGAGAGGCCGCGCGTGCCGCTGGCCCAGGCCGCCTCGCTGCCGCCGGAGAAGATCACCTGCAACACCGGCCCGGGCACGGCATCGAACGGTGTCGCGCCCGCGGCCGCCCCCGGCGTGGCAACGGAAAAGCCGGTGCCGTTCAAGACGATCTCGGCATCCGCAGCGGCCAACAGCTCGGCGATGGTCTCGGCGGCCAGCGGCTCCTTCAGGCTGGTGCAATAGATCGGCAGCGGATTGATGCCGCGATGGCGCAATGCGCCAATCAGCGCATCGATGGGGGCCAGGTTGCCCGCCTGGACCAGGGCCCGGTAGAAGACGATGGCGGCCGCCGGCGCCGCCGTCCACGACCTGCGCACATCGGCCAGCGTCGGCTGATCCAGCCCCGGCCAATACAATCCGGCGCGCAACAGCGGCCGCGGCTCGGCCCATGCATGATCATGGCCGAGCAGGCTGGCCGCATAGGCGAGACAGTTGCGCGCGTTTTCCGGCCCGCCGTGCACGCCGTATTGCCACAGGCGATGACATACATCGCCGCGCAAAGTCGAATGATCCGCCAAAGCCGCGTCCGGCTGATCGTCGCCGGGCAGAAACGCCAGCTTGATGCCCCGCGCCCGGCACACGGCGCCCAGTTGTTCCACTCCATAGGGCCAATAGGACACGCCGCCGAGCAGGCGCACGATCACCAGGCGAGCCCCGGCGATCGCCGTCTCCGCGTAGAGATCCACCGACATGTTGTGTGACAGGTGCATCAGGTTGGCCAGGCGCAGGCTGGGAAATCCATCACCCAATTCGGCGCGTGCCGCCGCAAGGGCCGCCAGTTCCGTATCGGCGGCGGACAGGATGACGATGTCGCCCGGGGTTTGCCCCAGGTCGACCGCTTCCGATCCGTCGGCGATGGCGCCGGCCTGTGCCTGCAGCAAATGCACCGGTCTATCCTTCCAGGTGCGCCCGGATGGCGGCCTCGTCCAGGCCGCTCTGGCCGATAACCACCAGGCGCGTCTCGCGCGGCTCATCCGCCCGCCAGTCGCGGTCGTAATGGTGCTGAAAGCGGGCGCCGACGCCCTGCACCACCAGACGCATGTCCTTGCCCGTCACCGCGGCAAAGCCCTTGATGCGCAGGATGTCATGGGCGGCCACCAACGGCTGTAGCCGGTCGAGCAAATGGTGCGGCGCCTCGATCGCATCCAAGCGCACGACGAAACTGGTGAAGTCGTCGTGGTCGTGATCCTCGCCGTTGTCCACATGCGACTTGCGCGTGGCGAGATCGTCTTCCGCCGCCGCGCCGAGGCCGAGCAGGATGGCCGCGTCGATGGCGCCGTAGGCGGCGGTCACCACCTTCACCCCAGGGCGGATATGCGGCGCCAATTGGGCGCGCAGGCGGGCGAGATCGCCTTCGTCCAAGCCATCGGTCTTGTTGATCAGCACCAGATCGGCGCAGGCGATCTGTTCCTCCAGCAACTCTTCCAGCGGGCTGTCGTGGTTGAGGGCCGCGTCTCCGGCGCGCTGGGCCGCCACCGCCGCCGGATCGCTGGCGAAGCGGCCGGCGAGGACCGCCGGGCCGTCGATCACCGCGATCACCCCGTCGACGGTCACCCGGTTGCGGATCTCGGGCCAGTTGAAGGCCTTGACCAGCGGCTTGGGCAGGGCCAAGCCGGAGGTTTCGATGACGATGTGATCAGGCGCCAGCGGCCGGTTCAGCAGTGCCTCCATGGTCGGCACGAAATCGTCCGCCACGGTGCAGCAGATGCAGCCGTTGGCCAGTTCCATCACCGTATCCTCGGCGCACCCCTCGATGCCGCAGCCCTTGAGGATTTCGCCGTCGATGCCCAGATCGCCGAACTCGTTGATGATCAGCGCCAGGCGCCGGCCGTTGGCGGTCTGCAGCAAATGCCGCACCGTGGCGGTCTTGCCGGCGCCGAGAAAGCCGGTGATGACGGTGGCGGGGATGCGTCCATTGTGCGCCATGAGTTAGCACCCACTCCCGGAAGATCGAAGGCCACCCCCACCCCGGCCCTCCCCCATCGAGGGGGAGGGGGACATGGAAATGGCCGCATCTATTTTCCCTCCTCCCTTGTGGGGGAGGGTTAGGGTGGGGGGTGGGCTTTGCATGTTCGACTCTGCTTCCATTACCTATCTCGCTTGTTTCAAGGGCATGGCCTGTCCGGCGGCCATGAACAGAACGGTATCGGCGGCTTCGGCCAAACGCTGGTGCATCCAGCCAGCCTGGTCGATGAAGGCCCGAGCCAGGGCATTCTCCGGCACAATCCCTAAGCCCACCTCGTTGGAGATGAAGATCACCGGCCGGGTCAGCGTGGGCAGCACGTCAAGCAGGGCCGTGGTTTCCGCCGCCGGATCACGCCGGGCGTGCAGCAGGTTGGAGAGCCACAAGGTCAGACAATCGACCAATACCGCACCCTCTCTTGTTTCCGCCGCCCGCAAAACGGCGGCCAGTTCCAACGGTTCTTCCACGGTTTGCCAGCGGGCGCCCCGGCGCGCCCGATGGCGGGCGATGCGCTCTGCCATTTCCCCATCGCCCGCTTGCGCCGTGGCCACATATAGCAGCGGACCGGGCCGGGCTTCCGCCAGACGCTCGCCATGGCGGCTCTTGCCCGAGCGGGCACCACCGAGGATCAGGGTCACGGGCACCAGTATTTCGGGCATAGGAGCCGGGCCCATCACCGGACCGCCCGAAAGATCAGGCGCGGTCCGGTTCGTCCGATGGCAAGAGCGCCCGCCCGATCAATGGCAATAGCCGACCGCGCCGGCCATGCCGACACCCCAGGCACCCTTGCCCACGTCATCGATGGTCTTCACCACCTGACGCTGGCGCACGTCGATCACCGCCACGGCACCGGTGCCGCTCATAGCGACATAGATCTTGCCGCCGTCGGGCGTGGTGACGCCGGTTTCCGGGATGCCCGGCAAGGCGATCTCGCCCACCGCCTGCCGGGTTTCCAGATCGAGGAGAACCACCTTCTCCTGGCCCCGGCTGATGACGAAGGCCAGCGGCGAGAGCGGGCTGGTATTGACGCCGGTCATTTCCGTGGCGCCGGGCAAGGTCGCCACCACCGCCTGCGAGGCCACGTCGATCAAGGTCACCGTGCGATCGCCGTTGTTGGGCACGATCATGGTGCGGCCATCGGCGCTGGCATAGGCGCGCCAGGGCGTTTCGTTCAACGCCAGATCCTTGATCTTGGTCTGGGTTTGCAGATCGATGATCGACAGCGCATTGCCGTCGCCATGGGCGGCATAGCCGAGCCGCCCGTCGGCGGTCGCGGTCACATTGATGATGCCTTGATGGCGGATCGCCCGGCTGTTGGTGGCGATGGCCACCTCGGTGGGCTCGGCGACCGGGATCTCGTTGACCACCCGGGCGGCGGCCACATCCACCACGCTGACGTGGTTGGCCCCCAGATTGGCGACATAGAGCAACGTTCCATCCGGACTGAACGTTAAATTGTGCGGCTCGAACAGGCCGGTCACCCGCGCCGTTTCGCGTCCCTCGGTCAACGAAACGAAGGAAACCGTATCGGCGCCGATATTGCCGACCGCGACCGTCAGCCCGTCGGGGCTGAGCTCCATGTGTTCCGGCTCGCTATCGAGTGCAATCGTCGCCTCGGTGGTCAGGGAGCGCAGATCGACGATCGAGATCGTATTGTCTTCGGTGTTGCTGACCACCAGCATGCCCAAGGACAGGGCCACGATGGCCTGATGCGGGACGTTGCCCACCGGAATGCGGGTCAGCAGGGTATCGGTCGTGGTGTCGACGACGGCGATATCAGCCGAATCGCGATTGACCACGTAGAGATAATCGGCGGTCTTGTTCTGCGCCGTTGCGGTCGCGGCGGCGCCGGTGAAAACGGCAAATGCGGCGGCCAGACCGGCGGCCGCCCCGATGGAACGTAAAGACAGGCTATGCGACATGGGTATGTCCCCTCTGCGTTTGTATGCACCCATGCCATTGCGAACGAAAGAAATCCGAACCCAGGTTCGGTAAAGATTCCTCCCTACCTATCGAATCCCCGGCCGATAGGCTCGCAAAGGCGCGGACGGCGGCAGGTCTCCTGGCTCGCGGCCTTGGTGATCGTGTGCCTAGCCTTCCCGGTTTCCCAGTGGCGCGTAGGTGGCACGGATCAGCCGCTGACAGTTGCGGGGGCAGCCGGGGCATAGGCCGCGAAATCGCCGCCGCACCCCGTTCCCTGTTCGTCCCTTTCGGGAACCGCCGTGGTAAAGGCCAGCTTATGGGAGTCGGCCGCGCCTGTCATTAAGGATTTCCGCGGACCCCGGCGTTACGGCCCGTTTCACGCGTCCCTAATCGTCGGAAACGATGATCGAGGGCCGGATCAGGATGAGCAACGTGTCGGGTTTGGTTTTATGGGCGCTGCCGGCGAACATGCGGGCAAGGCCTGGAATGTCGTTCAAGCGCGGTATCTTGCTCGCCCGTTCCTCCGCCTGGTTCGCATCCAGCCCGCCGATCAGAATGCTCTGCGCATCGGGCAGGATGACCTTGGTTTCGGCGAAGTCCCGAAACACCGGCAGATCCCGGATCGGGTCGAAGGCGGGTGTCTTGCCGATCTCGATGATCTGCGCCGGTATTTGCAGGGTGAAGGACCAGGTATCGTTCAGCACCACGAGCTTCATTCGCTCGAATATCGCCTCTTGCGCCGGGTCCAAGGCCACGTAGAGACTCCGGTCCACGAACCAGGCCGAGCCGACGCGGGTGGCAGGCGCCACATCCTCGGCCGTATAGCGGGGATTCGTGGCATCGCCGAGGAACGGGATGAAACTGAGATCCAGCCGGTCCTGATCTTCCTGTTGCAGGCCCTGGCTGGCATCGGCGAGGCGCGTCGTCGCCCCATCGGTCAAGACTACCCAATCGATTTCCAGGCGCGTCAGATCCGATCGGACGATGGGAATGAACCGCGGATTGATGAGAATCTGCTTGCCGGCGCCAAGATCGCGTCCCTGCCGTTCCTTCTGGTTTCCCGGCTCTGTGCCGGCCGCGGAGCCGGCCACGCCGATCGCCAGCCACAGCGCCGTCCCGATGGCTGCAAGCTTTCTCATCCGCTTCTCCTCAAGAACCGCATCTCGTGCCATTCCACACCAGGGATGGTGACGCATACAAGATGTTACCACAACCCGCGGGGATGCCCGAAAGTAGGCAGAATCGGGCCATATAATAATCAACATTTTTGTTGACTATCAACCAATCTATTGATAGTTTAACGGCATGATGCACGCGCGAACCATGGCCCTGGCCGATAGAGGCGAAGCGCTGGAAGAGTCCGAGGAAGAACGGCTCGACCGGGTGTTTTTCGCCCTGTCCGATCCCATCCGCCGGACCATCCTGAGCCGGTTGGGTGGCACGTCGTTCCTGGTCTCGGAACTGGCGGCGCCGTTCGACATTTCGGTGCAGGCGATCTCCCGGCACATCCAGGTCTTGGTCAGGGCCGGGCTGGTCACGCAGGAGCGGACCGGCCGGATCAGCCGGTGCCGGCTGGAGGTCGGGCCGATCTATGCGGCGGCGGTCTGGATCAACCAGTACAGCGAATACTGGCAGGCGCAGTTCGATGCCTTGGCCCATTGGCTGGAGAAGATCGACGCCCGGAAGCCGCGCCGCTCCGCCAGCAAACGCACATCGAAGCGCGCGCGAGGATCAGTCAGCAAGTCAGGAGGAAAATCATGAACTACGCTAAAGGCGTGGCGGCATTGGCCGACCACCGCAGCCAGATCGCCACGATCCGCGCGCAGATGCGCAAGGTGCAGGCGGAAATGCAGCCGCAAGAGGTCGAGGACTATGTATTCCAGACCCCGGCCGGCGAGGTTCGCTTGTCCGAGCTGTTCGGCGGCAAGGACGATCTTTTCATTGTCCACAACATGGGCACATCCTGTGCCTACTGCACCCTGTGGGCGGATGGCTATAGCGGCATCTACAAACACTTGGCCGACCGGGCCGCTTTCGTGGTCAGCAGCCCGGATGCGCCGAAGGTGCAAAGCGCCTTTGCCGCCAAGCGCGGCTGGACCTTCCCCATGGTCAGCCACAAGGGAACGACCTTCGCCGCCGACATGGGATACATCGGCGTCAAGGGCGGCTTCATGCCCGGCCTTTCCGTGTTCCAGAAGCGAGGCGGCCACGTGGTGCGCGTTTCCGACACGCAGTTGGGCCCGGGCGACGACTTCTGCGCCCTGTGGCACATCTTCGACATGCTGCCCGCCGGACCGGATGGGTGGCAGCCAAAGTTCGACTATCCGCAACATAAGGCGGGCATCGCCAAGACCGGTTGATGCACCGGTGAATGGCGCCGCACGCACGGTTTCGGCGAAAGCTGAATACTGAGACTCGGATTGACTCGAACCGGGGTCGCGTCCCAATGTCTCGGCCCGAGCCAGGCCGTGACTGGCCTGTTCAATCCGCTTCGCCAAGAAAGCAGTTCTGACGCATGTGCGGTATCGCCGGAGTCTACGCGGTCGACGAGGCGATTCCGACGCGCCCGATGGTGGAGCGCATGGCGGCCGCCATCGCCAGCCGCGGGCCGGATGGCACCAAAATTTATCAGCAAGGGCGTATAGCGCTCGGCCATAACCGGCTGGCCATCATCGATCTGGTCACCGGCGACCAGCCGCTGCACGGCGCCGACGGCACCACGCTGATCGCCAATGGCGAAATCTACAACTACATCGAGCTGAAGCAGGAACCGGAGTATAGCGGTTATCCTTATCGAACCGCGTCCGATTGCGAGGTCGTGCTGCCGGTCTATGCGCGCCATGGCCGCGATTTCGCACGCACGCTGCGCGGCATGTATGCGGTGTGCCTCTTCGATCCACGAAGCGGCGACATGACCCTTGCCCGCGATCCGTTCGGCATGAAGCCGCTGTACTACCGTGAAACCGCGCAAGGCTTTCTGTTCGCCAGCGAGATTAAGGGATTGCTGGCCGATGGCGGCCCTGTGCCGAAAATTGACCGCGCGCAGGTGAATTCCTTCATGGACAATCATTTCACCCTGGGACGGCGCACGGTGTTCGAAGGGGTATACCGATTGCTGCCCGGCGAAACTTTGCTCGTCCGCGATGGCCGCATCGTCGAGCGCACCAGCCTGCCCACGGTGCCACACGCAGCGCCGCGGCCGATCTCGCAAAACGCGGCGCTGGATCAACTGGATGCGGTGCTGCGCGACAGCGTGGCCGTCCATTGCCGATCGGATGTGCCGGTCGGGCTGTTCTTTTCCGGCGGTGTCGATTCCAGCGCCATTCTGTCCATCCTGGCCCGGCAGTCCCGCGAACGGCTGACAACTTTCAGTGTCGGCTTTCCCGGCGCCGGTGTGCACGACGAGCGGAACCTGGCCCGCACACTGGCCCGGTCCGTGGGCACCAATCACGTGGAGGTGTCCTATACGGTCGACGACTTCTGGGCCACTCTGCCCCGGATCGCCCGCTATTTCGACGATCCGCTGATCGATCCGGCGATCCTGCCCACATGGAAACTGGCGCGTGTTGCCGCGCAGGATCTGAAAGTGGTTCTCAGCGGCGAAGGCGGCGACGAGGTTTTCGCCGGATACGGCCGCTATCGCCGGGCCTGGCTGCGCCGCCTGAAGCGGCTGATGAAGTGGGGCGCGGACGGAAACAAAGCGCCATCCGGTGCGGTTCACGACCCCCAACACACCAGCCTGCAACGCCTGCAGGCCCAGGATATGGTCGACTGGCTGCCGCACGGGCTTCTCGGCAAGCTCGACAAATGCCTGATGGCGCATGGCCTGGAAGGGCGCACCCCATTCCTGGACACCCAGGTCGTCGACTTCGGATTCAGGCTGCCGGATACGCTGAAGATCCAGGGTCGGGATGGAAAATGGCTGCTGAAGACCTGGCTGCAAACCCACATGCCGGAAGCCCGTCCGTTCGCGCGCAAGCGTGGCTTCACCGTTCCTGTGGGCGAATGGCTGGCGTCGCAATCCAATGTCTTGCCGGACCTGATGGTCAAACAGCCGGGCATTCGCGAATATTTCCCCATCGACGCGGTGCGCGCGGTCTTCACGAACCCCACGGGCAAGCGGGGATTCCTGGCGTGGTCGTACCTGTTCTTCGCCCTATGGCACCAAACCTACGGGCTCGGCCGCCCGAGCAGCGATGGGAACGTGTTCGAGGTGCTGGCCGACGCGGCGCGGGGGTAAGGCGAGACTTCAGGCACCGCCTGAACCCCGGGCTGCGGGGGTCTCTTTGAAAATGTTGTTGGACTCTCAGAAAGATGGCCGGATAGTGCTACGCCATCCATGGATGGAGCTCACTGCGAACCGGAACGAGCCGAGGATAAAAACGAATGGCCACCGCCCATCAATCCGCGCCAGCTGCAGACGGGGAAAGCGGCGATAAGGATCATCCGCTGTGGGAAGATATCCGCCTGCTTGGCCGGCTGCTGGGAGACACGGTGCGCCGCCAGGAGGGCGATGCGATTTTCGATATCGTCGAGAATATCCGCAAGACCTCGATCAAGTTTCATCGCGACGATGACGAGCTGGCCCGGCGCGAACTTGAGACCATCCTCAATACGCTCACGCCCGAGCAGACCGTGCAGATCCTTCGGGCGTTCAGCTATTTCTCGCACCTGGCCAATCTGGCCGAGGATCAGCACCACATTCGCCGCACCCGCGCCCACGATATCGCCGGCTCGCCGCCCCGAGCCGGCACCATGGCCCATGCCATCACACGCGCCATCGACGCCGGCCTGACCGCCGCGGACCTGCAGGCGTTTTTCGGCGAGGCCCTGGTCAGCCCGGTGCTGACCGCGCACCCGACGGAGGTCAGACGCAAGAGCACCATGCGCTGGGAGATGATCGTATCCGACCTGCTGGCCAAGCAGGAGCATGGCCTGTGGACGCCCGAGGAGTTGAAGTCGTTCGACGAGGAGCTGCGCCGCGCGGTGCTCACCCTGTGGCAGACCAATCTGCTGCGCCAGACGAAGCTGACGGTGGCCGATGAAGTGGCCAACGGCCTATCGTACTATGACTACACCTTCCTGCGGGTCTTGCCGCGATTTTACGCGTCCTTGGAAGATCGCCTGGCAGGCTACGCCCCGGACCCTCAACCGGTGCCTATCGCCTCGTTCCTGCGCCCCGGCAGCTGGATCGGCGGCGATCGGGACGGCAACCCGTATGTGACCGCGGCGGTGATGGAACAGACCGTGCGCATGCAAAGCACCCGTGCCCTGCGTTTCTATCTGGACGAGTTGCACGAATTGGGCGGCGAGCTGTCCCTAACCACGCGCATCGTCAATGCCTCAGAAGCGCTGATGCAATTGGCCGCCAAGTCGCCGGACCGCTCTCCGCACCGCATCGGCGAGCCGTACCGGCTGGCCATATCGGGAGTCTATGCCCGCCTGTCCGCCACCATGCGCGACATCGACGCGGCATCCGCGCCACGCAATCCGGTGGGCGACGCGCCCGCCTATGGCTCGGCGCAGGAATTTCGCGCCGATCTGGACATCATGCGCGACTCGCTGGTGGAGAACGGCTCCGCCGATCTGGCCCGGGGCCGGTTGCGCCATCTGCGGCGCGCCGTCGATTGTTTCGGCTTTCACTTGGCCAGCCTGGATATCCGGCAGAACTCGGATGTCCATGAACGGACCATCGCCGAGCTGCTGGAGGCCGTGCAGCCGGGCACTGGCTATCTCAACCTGTCCGAGGACGCGCGGATCGCGCTGTTGGCCAACGAGCTGGCCGGCGCCCGGCCCCTGGTGCGCCCGTTCTGGACCTACTCGGACGAAACCCAAGGCGAGCTCGCGGTGTTTCGCGCCGCCGCGCGGGCCCAGGCGGTCTATGGGGCACGGGCGATTACCACGTCGATCGTATCGAACACCAAATCGGCATCCGATCTCTTGGAGCTGGCGGTTCTGCTCAAGGAGGTCGGCATCGTCACGCCAGAGGGAAACAGCACCATGCACATGGTGCCCCTGTTCGAGACCATCGCCGATTTGCGCAACGGCCCGGCGATCATCGACCGGTTGCTGGGAGTTCCCGAATACCGCCGGCTGGTCGACAGCAACGGCAGCATCCAAGAGGTGATGCTGGGCTATTCGGACAGCAACAAGGACGGCGGGTTCGTGACCTCCGGCTGGGAGCTGTACAAGGCCGAGATCGGATTGATCCAGGTGTTGCAGCGCCACGGGGTCAAGCTGCGCCTGTTCCATGGCCGCGGCGGCAGTGTCGGCCGCGGCGGCGGGCCGAGCTACGATGCCATCCTGGCCCAGCCCAGGGGCGCCGTCCGCGGGCAGATCCGGGTGACCGAGCAGGGCGAGGTAATTTCGAGCAAGTATTCGAATCCGGATGTAGGCCGGCGGAATCTGGAAATCCTCGCCGCCGCGACCTTGCAGGCAACTCTGCCGCACCCGGAGGAACAGGCGCCACGCACCGAATATCACGAGCTCATGGACAGCCTCTCAGCCGAAGCCTTCAAGGCCTATCGCAGCCTGGTCTATGAGACCGAAGGGTTCGAGGATTATTTCTGGTCGTCCACGGTCATCAACGAGATCGCCACGCTGAACATTGGCTCGCGCCCCGCCTCCCGCAAAAAGAACCGGCGCATCGAGGATCTGCGCGCCATACCGTGGGTGTTCAGTTGGGCACAATGCCGCCTCATGCTGCCCGGCTGGTACGGGTTCGGCACGGCGGTGAAGGCTTGGCTGGCGGCCCATCCGGACCAAGGGCTCGCGCTACTACAGGAGATGCACCGCGAGTGGCCGTTCTTCCGCACCCAGCTTTCCAACATGGACATGGTGCTGGCCAAGAGCAGCATCGCCATCGCCTCGCGCTATGCCGATCTGGTGCCGGACCTGAAACTGCGCAGCGAAATTTTCGCCCGCATCCGCGACGAACGGGATCGATCCATCGAGGCGCTGTTGGCGGTCACCGGCGCGAAGAAGCTGTTGGAATCGAATCCCCTGCTCGACCGGTCGATCCGCAACCGGTTTCCCTATCTAGACCCGCTGAACCACTTGCAGGTGAACTTGCTGCGCCTGTACCGGGCGCATCAAAACGCCCCGAAAATCCTGACCGGAATCCAATTGACGATAAACGGCATCTCGGCGGGTTTGAGAAACAGCGGCTAGTAAGGGCGGCCGCCGGCCTTCGGCTCTCAATCGTCAACGCACTCGCAAATATCACCGAAATGTGCGATAAATCATCAAAAGTGCGATAAATCAACAAACATCTTATATTGTTGCACACCGCAACACATTCAACACATTCCCTCGTTGCTGGCACGACGGGGCCGCCATAAATTCTCCTCGGCTGTAAACGTCACCCGAGGAAAGGCTTGGCTATGGATCAAGGTCTGCTGGCGTGCGATGTGGCGTCGTCTGCTGCGCACCACGAAGTGATCGCCAGCATGTGCGGTGTCTGTCCCGCCGGGTGCGGCGTGAACGTCCACCTGTTGGACGGAAAGATCGATCGCCTCGTCCCGTTGAAAGGGCACCCGCTGGGCATGGTGTGCCCGCGCGGGTCACGAGCCCCGGAGATCGTCTATTCCGACGATCGACTCCTCTATCCGCAGCGGCGCGTCGGCGATCGCGGCAGGGGCACGTTCGAGCGCATCACCTGGGACGAGGCTTATGAGATCTGGACGAGTGCCCTCCAGAGAATCGCTAAGGAGCATGGACCGGAAGCGGCCTGCACCTATTCCGGCCGCGGCAATTTCGAATTCGGCCTGAACGAAGCTTTCGCGCCCACCGACACATCGGAGTCGTCGGCCAACGCGGTTCTTTTCCCGTTCGGCTCTCCCAACGCCACCGGCGTCGGATCGCTGTGCTATGCAGCGCACGGAATGATCGCGCCAACAGCCTGCTTCGGTAGCCATCTGCGCTCTCTCTACGAGGATATCGATAACGCGGATCTGATTCTCGTGTGGGGCGCCAACCCGGCGACGGATTCGCCGCCGATAAACCTGCGGCGGATTAAACGGGCGCAAAAGCGCGGCGCGCGCGTCATCGTCATCGATCATCGCCGGAGCGAAATGGTCCGCGCCACCCAGGGGGAATGGATAGGTGTGCGGCCGGGGACCGACGGTGCCTTGGCGCTCGGCGCCCTTCATGTCCTGCTTGAGGAGAGTCTCTACGACCGCGACTTCGTCGAACACTGGACTCACGGGTTCGCGGAATTGCGCGACTATCTGCGCGGGTTCTCGCCGGAACGCGTGGAGCAGATTACCAGGGTCCCCGCCGCGACCATCCGCGACCTTGCCCGCGCGATCGCCGGTGCGCGCGGCTGTGCCTTCGTGATGTACACGGGATTGGAGTATTCGAACAGCGGCGTCCAGGCCATTCGGGCCGCGTGGATCTTGCAAGCCCTGGCCGGCCATCTGGATGTTCCCGGGGGAAAGCTATTCCGGACCGGCGAGCGGATGCAACTGCATCGAAATCTGACCAGCCCGCCGGAGAATGCGCGCAGACCAATCGGCGCCGAGGAGTATCCGGCCTACCACGAAACGCGCCGGGAGGCGCACGCCGCGCTCCTGCCCCGCGCGATTCTCGAAGGCCGCCCCTATGCCGTTCGCGCGCTGACCATCAGCGGCGCCTCGGTGATCACGGCCTGGCCGAACCCCGATCTATGGCGCCGGGCCTTGGCGGCGTTGGATTTCCTTATCATCGTCAACCGATTTCCGACGGCGGATGCGCAATTCGCCGATCTGCTGCTGCCAGCCGCGACATTGTTCGAGACCGAGTCGTACATGGTCTATGATGGGTACATTCAGCTCCGATCACGGGTGATAGAGCCCCTCGGCGAAGCCCGCAGCGACTATGTGATATTCGCGGAATTGGCGCGCCGGCTCGGTTACGAGAGCCTTTGGCCGATGACCGAGGAAGGCATGATCGAACATGCGCTCGGCGACAGCGGCATCACCCTCGAGATGCTCCGCGCGCATCCGGAAGGAATCCCGGTCGCGAAGCCGGAGATGCACTATCGAAAGTACCGGACCGGCAAACTGCGCGCGGACGGCAAACCGGGCTTTGAAACGCCGACCGGAAGGTTCGAGATTACGTCCGAATGGCTGCGCGGACACGGTTATGACGCCCTGCCCGTCTACACCGAACCGAAGGAAGGACCGCTTGCAACGCCCGATATCGCGGCGCGCTATCCCCTCGTCTTCAACTCGGGCGCACGCACCCAGTCCGCCTTTCGCTCCCAGCACACCAATATTCCGTCTCTCCTCGCTCTCCAGCCCAGGCCTTTGGTCAGCATCCACACAGACGATGCTAAGGCACGAAACATCGAAGACGGCGACGAAGTCTTGGTCGAATCACCGCGTGGACGCGTGCGATTCTGGGCCCATGTCACCGAAAACATCCTGCCGGGTGTCGTCGAGGTCAACATGGGCGGCGGCGGGCCGATTGGCGCCGAGGCTTGGCGGCAAGCGAATGTCAACGAGCTGACCGATCTGCACAACTGTGATCCCATCTCGGGGTTTCCGGTCTACAAGGCCCTTTTGTGTGATGTCGTGAAAGCGGTGGCCTAGCCCCGGCAAGACACATGCCTACGGAACAGCCCGGCCATAACGATAGCCGGATGCGTGGCTTGCGTGCCCCCTAACTCTCATTGTCGTTGAAGAGTGTGTCTTTGCGGGAGAGATGCTGGCGGCATTCCGGCTATCAGATCAAGTGTCATTCGGAGGAGCGCCCAGTCGCGTGAAGCAATTCGGACTTTCGGGTGCCTCGATTCGATCGACCCGGCGCACGTAGAGCGCGGCCGCGAATCCCATCAGCGACGAAAACAGCATCATGCTCAAGAGCGGATAAACCCCGTACTCTTCGGACATGAGGGCGCCGGTCATCGAGGACATCACGGCGCCGCCCCCGACCGTGAGCGCCCCCGAAAGCCCGGCGGCACTGCCCGCGAGCCTGGGCCGCAGCGACATGACGCCGGAATTGCTGCTGGGCATGGTGAGGCCGTTGCCGATGCCGACACACATGCACGCCCCAAAGAGCGTGAGGACATGCACAACGCCGCTCAGAAACAGCACCAGACCGACGACGAGCCCGGTGCAGGCCACGATCCGGCCGGCGATTATCATCGTGGTGAGCGGATACCGCCGCGAATAGCGGCCGGACAGAAAGCTGCCCAGAAAGAAGCCGGCCGTTATGGTTCCCATATAGAAACCGAGGGTGGCGGACGATAGTCCGAACATCGTCGTGGCGACCAGGGGAACACCGCTCATGAAGACGTAGAAGGCGCCCACCGAAAACGCCATGCACAGCGCATAGCCCCAGAACCGGCGTGACTGGACAAGCTCCGGATAGCTCCGGAACTGCTCGGCAAATGTCGCGGACGGCGTTTTGTTCGTTTCGCCCAGATCGATCCAGCACAGGCAGAAAATCGCGGCGCCCACGCCCGCAAAGGCAACGAAGCTCGCGCGCCAGCCAAACAGGTCATCCAAGATTCCGCCGAACATGGGCCCCAGCATCGGCGCGACCGACCAGGCCATGGCGAGATAGCCAAGCAGGCTTGCCGCATCCTGTGCGGGCACCATGTCCCGGACCACGGCATTCGAGATCACCCAGCCGGAAACGATCGCGCCTTGCAGAAGTCGAAAGAACAGGAACGTCCAGATATCGCTGGCCAGCATGCAGCCGAGCGATGCGAGAACGAAAATCACCAGCCCCGCCAGAATCACAGGCCGTCGTCCGAACCGGTCCGACACGGGCCCCATGATGAGCTGCAACACCGCCGTCATGCCCGCATAGCCGGCAATCGACAGGTTTACGAGCGCGTAGTCGGCCTGAAACTCCGCCGCAATGTTTGCAAGCGAGGCCACAAACATATTGAGCGTCACCACGGAAAGCCCGGAGAGCAGGATCAGGGTGATCAATCTCGGCGGCGTCGTGGCGGAATTTAGCATGGATCCCATTCGGTGCGGGTACGCCCGGCAAAAACAACATTGAACACAAAAAAACCCCCGAACATGTCGGGGGCGCACGGGGGTATCGGTATGGTGTCCGTTACCGGCCCAAGCGCCATTCTCCCGCCACGATCATCGTCAATTTCATATCGAAATTCTCCTCAATGTGCCGATCACACGCTAAGTGCGATGCCGGAAGGCGTCAATAGCCGTGTCGCCTGCCGAGGGTGAAACCGATTGTTCGGGGTGGTTAGGTATCTGCATTGGAGACACCGCCTCGGCTCAAACCCAGCCGTTTTCGTGCAGCATTAACCTAGCGGGAAAAGATGCGGTCGACCCAGCGGGCGATGGCGCCGGCTTCGTCGGTCACCACCGGCTGCAGGGCGGCACCGGCGATCTGGTCCATGCGGGTGCGCGGCCGTGGCGGCAGGTACTTGTTGACCGGGCGGCAGCCTTGTTCGGGCATCAGGTCGTAACCGCCGCGGGCGCGTACCAGGTGGCTGACATCGGAGTCCGGATCGCCCAGATCGCCGAAGCTTCGCGCGCCCGTGGGACAGGCGGAGACGCACGCCGGCACCCGGCTTTCCGGCGGCAGGTTCTCGTTATAGATCTTGTCGACGCACAGGGTGCATTTCTTCATCACCCCGGCATCCTCGTCGTATTCCCGGGCGCCGTAGGGACAGGCCCACGAACACAGCTTGCAACCGATGCACATATCCGCATCCACCAGCACGATGCCGTCCTCGGCGCGTTTGTAGGAGGCGCCGGTCGGGCAGACGGTGACGCACGGCGCATCGTCGCAGTGCAGGCAGCTTTTCGGAAAATGCACGGTGCACGAGTCGCCACCACCATCCACAACTTCATAGCTGTGGATGCGGTTGAACCACACGCCCGTTGGATTGGCGCCGTACGGGTCGTGGTCGGTCAGCGGCGCCGAATGACCGCCGGCATTCCATTCCTTGCAGTTGACCGCGCAGGCGTGACAGCCGACGCAAATGTCCAGGTCGATGACCAGGCCCAGCTTCTTCTTCGGCGCGACGGCCGGCAGGGAGGTCATGGGACCGGACCTTTTGCCGGTTTGCCGATGCGGTTGCCATGGCCCGGCCGCACGCCGCTCCCCGACGCGGCATGTTCGCGCCGGTTGCCCACCCATTCGAGATGCGTATCGGCGCCCCCGCCTGTTGGTCGGCGGTCGAATGCGGCACCATAGCGCAAGACCGCGGGTGCCGGCGGTTGTGCCGGTGCGGGCGGTATGGATGCGAACTGCGGTGCAGTTTCGCCCACCTCGGCGGGCAGGCATTTTTCCAGGCGCACCCGCAGGTCGTACCAGGCGGCTTGGCCGGTCACCGGATCGGCATTGGCATAGCGGTGGCCATCGGCGCGCGCCGGCAGCAACTCGGAGATGATGTGGTTCAGCAGGAAACCCTTGCTGGCTTCCGGTGCATCCGTATCCAGGCCCCAGGTGCCCCGGCGTTTGCCGATGGCATTCCAGGTCCACACCGTATCCGGATTGACCCCGTGCAGACGCTTGATCTGCGCCTTCACCCGGCCATGGGGCGAGATAATCCAGGCCCAATCGTCGTCGTTTAACTCCAATCGCGCCGCCGTGCCGGCATGGACGAACAGGCGGTTGCGCGCGGTGATCTGGCGCAGCCAGGCGTTCTGCCCGCCCCAGCTGTGATACATGTGCATCGGCCGCTGGGTCACCGCGTGCAAGGGAAAGTCCTGGCCGGCGAAGGCTGCTTCCTCGAACGGCGGATACCAGATGGGTAGCGGATCGAAGGCGTGTTCGATGCGGGGCCGCAGGGCATCGGGCGGCTGCACCTCGCCATGGCCTTGCGCGGCCAGGCGGAATTTCTGCAAGGGCTCGGAATAGAGCTGCAGGACGATGGGATCGGCATTCGGGATCCAGCCCATGCTCTGCGCATAGTCCAGATAGGCCCGGTTGGCGTGCTTGAAATAGATCTGCTCCGCCGGCAGGTGGTGCTGCCAGAAACCGCCGTTGCCGATGTAGCGTTGCAGTTGATCCGGATTCGGCGCGCCGCGCCCATGGCTGTCGCCATCGCCGCGCCAGCCGGCCAGGGGACCGATGCTCGGCGCCCGCTCGTGATTGACCATGTAGTCGGCATAGCCGCCGGGGAACGATGCGGTGCCATCCTCCTTGGCAAAGCCCGGCAGGCCCAGGCGCGCGCCCAGGTCGATCAGCACATCCTGGAACGGCCGCACGTCCCGGTCCGGCTTGACCACCGGCTGGCGAATGGCATCCGCCGGCCCCTCGGCGCTGCAAATCGGCCGGTCGAGCAGGGAGATGCAATCCCAGCGCTCCAGATAGGTGGTATCCGGCAGCACCAGATCGGCGTAGGCCACCGTCTCGGACGCATAGGCATCCGAATAGATGATCCTGGGAATCCGGTATGTGCCGTCCGCCCGCTTGCCGGTGAGGTAGCGCAACGTCTCGGGCACGTTCATGGCGCTGTTCCAGCCCATGTTGGCCATGTACAGGAACAGGACGTCGATGGGATAGGGATCGCCGGCCCAGGCATTGTGGATGACCATCTGCATCATGCCGTGGGCCGCCAGCGGGTATTCCCAACTGAACGCCTTGTCGATGCGCTTGGGCGTGCCGTCGGCGGCGACCAGCAGATCCTCCGGCCCGGTGGGAAAGCCCAGCGGCATACCGTCGAGCGGCGTATTCGGGGCAACCGTGTGCCCGGACGGCTTGGGCCCCGGCGGGCACGGGCGCGGGAACGGTGGCTTGAAGCGGAAGCCGCCGGGCACATCGATGGCGCCGAGCAGCATCTGCAACAAGTGAATCATGCGGCAGGTGTGAAAGCCATTGGAATGGGCCGAGATGCCGCGCATGGCGTGCATGGCCACCGGGCGGCCGGCCATGGTCTCGTGGCGCCGGCCGGCCGTATCGGTCCACGGCACCGGCAGATCCACCGTTTGGCGAAAGGCGGCATGGGCGATCTCGGCGGCGATGCGGCGAATCTGCGCCGCCGGAATGCCGGTGACCGCCGCCGCCGTATCGGGCGCATAGTCGCTGGAGAGGAAACGCGCCGCCATCAACTGGAAGGCCGGCACCGCCCGGCGGCCGTTGGGCAGCTCGCAGGCACCCACCAGGCGCGGCGCCGCATCCGCATCGGAGGCGCGGCGCACCGCCTGCTTGGCGCCATCGAAGCACAAGGGCTCGCCCTCGGCGCTGCGGGCGATGCGCCCGTCCTGTGCCTCACCCGGCGCCTGAATCACCAGCCAGTGCGCATTGGTGTAGCGGGCCAGATAGTCCCAATCGATCTGCTCGGCGCGCAGCAATTCGTGTATCAGCGCAGCAACGAACAGGCCGTCGGTGCCGGGGCGGATGCCGATCCACTCGTCGGCGATGGCGGAATATCCGGTGCGGGTCGGATTGATCGAGACCACCTTCGCGTTGCCGCGGGTCTTCAGGCGGCCCAAGCCCATCTTGATCGGATTCGAATCATGATCCTCGGCCACGCCGAAGAGCATCAGATACCGGGTATGCTCCCAATCCGGCTCGCCGAACTCCCAGAACGAGCCGCCGATGGTATAAAGGCCCGCGGCCGCCATGTTGACCGAACAGAAGCCACCATGGGCGGCATAGTTCGGCGTGCCGAATTGCTTGGCCCACCAGCCGGTCAGGGATTGGGATTGATCGCGCCCGGTGAAGAAGGCCAGCTTTTTCGGATCGGTGCGGCGAACCTCGCCAAGCCAATCGGCGGCGGTTGCCAGGGCCTCGTCCCATTCGATTTCGCGAAATTGCCCGGCACCCCGCTCGCCGACCCGCAGCAACGGCTTGCGCAGCCGCGCCGGCGAGGTGTGCTGCATGATCCCGGCGGAACCCTTGGCGCACAGCACCCCGCGGTTGATTGGGTGATCAGGATTGCCCTCGATATAGCGGACCTGATCGCCCTGCAGGTGCACGCGGATGCCACACCGGCAGGCGCACATGTAGCAAGTGGTGCATTTCACCTGGTCCGCCACCTTGGGCGAAGTTTCGACCCGCCGCTTCTGGCTTGGCCGTGTGCCGCTGGATTGAGACACTCAGGGAGTCCCTGTTCTGCAAACGCGCGTCTGGGTGGATTTATAGCTCGGTGGGCGGCTCATCATCCACTTCGACACGCGCCGCGGCAAGCGCCCGATCGATCAAGGCATCGGCAGAGCCAAGATGATGGGCCGGATCCTTGAGTTTCGCCCAATCGGACGTGGCCGCCGCCCGCCATGCGGATTTCGACCACGTCCGATTGGGCGAGCAGGATCAGATCCCCGGCCATCTTGCCCAAACCATCGGTGAGCATGGCAATCCATCCGGCGATCTCGGCCAAGCCATCCCGTTGCGTATGCCAAGGCATCGGCGGTATGGGCAGATCGAGCAAGTCGGCCAGGGCCACCTCGACCGCCAGCATCGCCCGAATCTGCGCCTCGGCCGAAAACAGGCTGGCGACTTCCTCGTCGCCGAACAGACCGGAATGAAAGGGGTGTTCGAAGGGCGCGCCGCTCATGGGGCGCAGTCTAGACCGCTTCGAGGGCCACGGCGATCCCTTGTCCGACACCGATGCACATAGCGGCGATGGCCCGCGTGCCGCCGGTCTCCACCAACTGAAGCGCCGCCGTGCCGGTGATGCGGGCCCCGGACATGCCCAGGGGATGGCCCAGGGCGATGGCGCCACCGTTGGCGTTGACGTGGGCGGCATCGTCGGCGATGCCCAGTTCGCGCAAGGTGGCCAAAGCCTGGCTGGCAAAGGCCTCGTTCAACTCCATCACATCGAAATCCACGGGCGAAAGCCTTAGCCGGGCGCACAGCTTCTGGCTCGCCGGGGCCGGGCCGATGCCCATGATCCGCGGTGCGACTCCCGCCGTGGCGCCGCCCAGAATGCGGGCCATGGGGGTCAGGCCATGGCGCTTGGCTGCCGCCGCCGAAGCGACGATCAACGCCGCCGCCCCGTCATTGACGCCGGAGGCATTCCCCGCTGTGACGGTGCCGCCGTCACGGAATGGCGTCGGCAGCTTGGCCAGCGCCGCCACTGTGGCCGTCGGTCGCGGATGCTCGTCGCGGTCCACAACGATGGGATCGCCCTTGCGCTGGGCCACCGAGACCGGGGTGATTTCCTTGGCCAGGCGCCCGTTGTCCATGGCCTGGCCCGCCCGTTGTTGCGAGCGCACGGCGAAGGCGTCCTGATCCGGCCGGCTGATACGGAAGTCCTCGGCCACGTTCTCCGCCGTCTCGGGCATGGAGTCGACACCGTACATCTGCCGCATCACCGGATTGATGAGGCGCCAGCCGATGGTCGTATCCTCCATGATCGCTGCGCGCGAGAAGGCCGCCTCGGCCTTGGACACCACGAAGGGCGCCCGCGACATGCTCTCGACGCCGCCGGCGATCAGCAAATCCGCCTCGCCGGCGCGGATCGCCCGCGCCGCCGTAACCACCGCATCCATGCCGGAGCCGCACAGGCGATTGATGGTGCTCCCGGAGATGCTGTGCGGCAGGCCGGCGAGCAGCAGGCTCATGCGGGCGACGTTGCGGTTGTCCTCGCCCGCCTGATTGGCACAGCCCAGGATGACATCGTCCACCGCCTCCCAATCGACGCGGCCGTTCCGCTGCATGAGCGCACGCAAGGGAATGGCGCCCAGATCGTCGGTGCGCACCGTAGACAGCGCACCGGCGAAGCGGCCGATCGGCGTGCGGATATAATCGCAGATGAAGGCTTCAGCCATTCCCGGTCTCACCTTTGGTTTGCTTCGATTGACCCCGGTGCGCGACATCCGTGCGAGCCTGCAGATCGCGCAGCACCTTTAATTCCTGTTTGGCCGGCGGCGGCGTTTCGGCCACTCGACCGGCGAATTTTACCGGCCAGCCGACGGTCTCGCGCACCTGATCCCGGGTGACGCCGGGGTGCAGGGAGACGACGGTAAATTCCTTGCTCTCCGCGTCCGGCTCCCACACGGCAAGATCGGTGATCAGCTTGGTCGGTCCCTTGGTGCGAACGCCGTGCCGGGCCCGGTCATCGCCGCCGCGGCCGTGGCCCATGGAGGTCACGAAATCGATCTTCTCGACGAACCCGCGATTGGTTTGCTTCATAGTGATGAAAATCTCGCCGCACGATGTGGCGATTTCCGGGGCGCCGCCGCCGCCGGGCAGACGCACCTTGGGTTTGGCATAGGGGCCGACAACCGTGGTGTTGATGTTGCCGAACTTGTCGAGCTGTGCCGCGCCGAGAAAGCCAATGGTGATGCGCCCGCCTTGCAGCCAATAGCGAAACATTTCGGCCACCGGCACGGTGGTGACAGCGGTATCGCACAGCTCGCCATCGCCGATCGACAGCGGCAGGATATCCGGCTTGGTGCCGATGGTCCCCGATTCATAGATGAGAGTGAGATCGGGCGCGTGCGTCAACCGGGCGAGGTTGCAGGCGGCGGACGGCGCGCCGATGCCGACGAAACATACATCGTCGTTCTTCAGCAGCCGCGCCGCGGCGACGATCATCATCTCGTTGGCGGTGTAGCCGCTCATCGCTCGCCCCTGCCGCTGGCCGCGATCCGGCGGGCAAAGACCTCGGGGCCGGCCTTGATCACGTGTTCGTCCATCCAGGCGAGAAAGCGATCGCGGTCCGCCGAAATCTCGTCCCATTCCAGGTACGCGGCATTGTCCCGCATGTAGTAGCCGTGCGCATACGAGGGATGCGCGCCGCCGGGCACGGCAACGATGGCGGAAACCGTCCAGTGCGGCAGGATGCAGGCATTCGTGTGCACGCCGGCGAAATCCTCGACAACTTCTTCGACCGTAACGATCGACCGCTTGGCGGCCAAGACAACCTCCTTCTGTGCCCCGGTGATGCCCTCGATCAGCACGTCGCCGCGCTGGTTCGCCTTTTGCGCGTGAATGATGCCGACATCGGGAGTCAGGGCCGGAACCGCCGCCAGATGTTCCCCCGTGAACGGGCAGATGATGGATTTGATGTTCGGGTTCACGTCCTTCAGCTCGGCGCCGATGTAGCCGCGGAAAATCGCGCAAGGCAGCCCCGCGGCACCGGCTTCGTAGGCATTGGCCATGGCGGCGTGGGAATGCTCCTCGATCTCGAGGGGATGCGGCCAGTCGTTTTCGACCGCATCGCGCAACCGGCGCAGCAGCCCGACGCCGGGATTTCCGGCGAAGGAGAAGATCAGTTTCCGGGCGCAACCCATGCCGATCATCTGGTCGTAGATCAGATCCGGCGTCATGCGGATCAGGGTCAGGTCGCGGCGGCCCTGGCGGATGGTTTCGTGCGCCGCCGCATGGGGGATCAGATGGGTGAAGCCCTCCATGGCCACAGCATCGCCGTCATGGACGTAAGCCGCCACCGCCTCCCGAAGAGACATGAACGTCGCCATAGCCTTAGCCCCTGGGAACCCCTTGCGATCGGACGTCGAAGAATACGGTTTCCCGGTCGCCCTGCATATGAATATCAAAGCGATAGGCAACCCCGGTGGCGGTGTCCTCGCGCCTGGCGATCAGCGTCTCCCGCCGCGCCTTGGGCACCGCGTTCCACACTGGGTCGGCGGCGTTGGCCGCCGCCTCGTCGGAGAAATAGAGGCGTGTATAGGCATGGCTCAACAGGCCGCCGGTAGCATGCGTTCTAGGCGCGCACCAGTGTGACGCCGCGCTGCGTGAGCTGGATGGCAACTGTATCGCCGGCCTTCGCCGGCCGGTCGATTCCCGGTTCGATGACGAATAGCTCACCGAGCGGGGTCGCCAGCGTATACTCCATGTGGCTGCCCAGGTATGTGGCCTTCAACACAGTGGCCTCAAGCGCCCCGTCGCCAGCGGACTGCGCCAGCCGCACCGCCTCGGGCCGGATCGCCACTTTGACCGGCCCCGGACCTAGGCCGCGTGCTGGCAATGTCCGCTCGATGGGGCCCATGCGCACCAGCGCCTCGCCGTTGCTGACCGTCTCGATCTCGCCGTCGACTAGGTTGGCATCGCCGATGAAGTCGGCGACGAAGCGATCGGCGGGCGCTTCGTAGAGATCCCGCGGCGCACCTTCCTGGGCGATCTCGGCGTTCTTCATGACGATGATCTTGTCGGAAACTGCCAGCGCCTCCTGCTGATCGTGGGTCACATACACCGACGTCAGGCCCAGACGCTGCTGCAGCTCACGGATATCCTCGCGCACCTGGCGGCGCAACTTGGCATCGAGATTCGACAGGGGCTCGTCGAACAGCAGTACCGCCGGTTCCAGAACCAGGGCGCGGGCAACGGCCACCCGTTGCTGCTGCCCGCCCGATAGCTCGCTCGGCAGGCGCGCGCCATAGCCCGCCAGGCCGACCATCCGCAGCCCTTCCTCGGCCCGCTCGCGCACTTCGGCTTTCGGCAGCTTCGACATGATCAGGCCGTAGGACACATTCTCGATCACCGTCATGTGCGGAAACAATGCATAGGATTGAAACACCATCGACACGTCGCGGTCGGTGGCCGGCAGGGCGGTGACGTCCTGATCGCCGATCAGTACGCGCCCGGCACTCGCCATCTCCAGACCGGCGATCATGCGCAACGTGGTGGTCTTGCCGCAGCCGGACGGGCCGAGCAACGTGACCAGCGTGCCCGGTTCGATCTCGAACGACACCTCGCGCACGGCGACCACCGAGCCATACGTCTTGGTGACATTCTCAAAGACCACACGGGCCGCCTTGCCGCCGATCTTCATCCCGCTGCCTCACCGACCAGTGCTGTTGTGCCAACGCCGCGCCGCCGCAGTTGCCGTTTACCGACCACCAGCTGCACAAGGAGAATCGCCGCCAGCATGACCAGTATCAGCACCGAGGAATAGGCAATCGCCAAGCCATAGTCGCCGTTCTCGACCCGGCCGATGATATAGGAAGTCGCCATGTCGTAGTTGGCGCTGACCAGGAATATGACGGCGCTGATCGCGGTCATGGCGCGCACGAAGGAAAAGACCAGGGCGGCGACGATGGCCGGGCGCAGCAGCGGCAGGATGACGCGCCGCACGGTGGCAAAGGTGTTGGCGCCGAGCGTCAGCGAGGCTTCGTCGAGGCTTTGATCGAGCTGGCTCATGGACGCAACCCCCGCGCGCACGCCCACCGGCATGTTCCGGAATACGAAACAGATCACCAGGATAATACCCGTGCCGGTGATCTCGATCGGCGGCACGTTGAAGGCCAGGATATAGCTGATACCGATCACCGTGCCGGGAATGGCGAAGCTCAGCATGGTGCCGAACTCGAAGGCTTCGCGCCCGGCAAAGCGCTGCCGCACCAGCAGATAGGCGGTCAATAGGCCAATCGCGGCGGTCAGCGGCGCCGAAACGGCGGCAATGGTGATGGTGGTCCAGAAGGAATTCCAGGCCGCGCCGCTCCACACCAGGCCGTACTCGCTTTGCGTAATCGAGAAGGCCTCGATGTAGTGGCGTAACGTGAAGCTGTGGTCGCGGCCCCAGGTCACCACGAAGCCGCCAAACATGATCATCCCGTAGATGACCAGGGTCAGCCCGGCCCACGGCAGGGCCAGGCCGTAAGCGGCGCCGGTCACCACCTTGGGCAACGGCGCAAATTGACCGGCATCGCCCTTGCCCGTGATCGTGGTGTAGGACTTGCGGCCCACCCAGCGGCGCTGGGCGTAGAAGGCGGTCAAGGTGAAGGCGAGCAAGATCAGGGCCAGCACCGCGGCGCGGCCCTGATCGAACTGCGAACCGACAATGGCGAAGAATATCTCGGTCGACAGCACGCCAAACCGGCCGCCGAGCACCAACGGGTTGCCGAAATCGGCAAGGCTCTCGATGAAGCCGAGCAGGAAGGCGTTGGCCAGCCCCGGGCGCATCAAGGGCAACGACACTGTCGTAAAGGCCTTCCAGGAATTGGCGCGCAGGGTCAGGGCGGCTTCTTCCATGGACGGGCTGACGCCCTCGACGACACCGATCATCACCAGGAACGAGATCGGCGCGAACGCCAGCGTCTGGGCGAACCACACACCGGGCAGACCGTAAACCCATCGCGAGGCGGGAATGGCGAAGGTCTGCTCCAGGAATTGGGTGACCGCGCCGGAACGGCCGAACAACAGAATGACCGCCAGCCCGATGACGAACGGCGGGGTGACGATCGGCAGCACGGTCAGGATGCGCAGCGGGCGCTTGAGCCGGAAATCGGTGCGGGTCGCGATCAGGGCGAACGCCAAACCCAGAACCGTGGTCGAGACGGCGGTCAAGATCGCCAGCAGCAGGGAATTCCAGGCCACACCGCAGGAATACGCACCGGTGAGACAACTCAGCCCCCAGATCTTCCGGTCGACGAAACGCTCGAGGAAGGCGCCGATCGCCAACGACCCCTCCTTGTCCTGGAGCGCCGAGACCAGGATGTTCAGGACCGGGAAAAACACGAAGGCGGCGACCAAGGCGATGATCAGGCCGATCGAGCCGACCACGAAAACATCACCCTTGACCGCGCCGCGTGCGGCCAGCCCCTGGGTGAAGAGAAACAGACAGGCACCGGCGGCCAGCAGCGCGCCATAGCCGAGGCCGAATTGACGGGTCTCGAGCGGGCCGAACAGCGCCTCGAGAACGGAAAACTCCCAGCCCCTGAGGCCGATGGCAAACGCCTGGAACAGCAGATAGGCGAGGCCGCCGCCACCGGCGAGCAACAGCACATTACGGAACAGCGGATCGCTCTTTGGCCGCTTCAGCACCAGCAATGGTGCGAGAAGGGCGATCCCCACGGGGGCAAGCCATGGCTTGCCCCCGATGAAGACCTGAAGAATGGCCGGTGCCGACTCGCGGTCCAGCGGGTTGCCCTCGAGTACCCAGTCGAAGGCCCAGAAACCGTACTCGATGGCGTACCAGGGCAGAATCGCGAAACCAACCCAGCCCACGGCCAGCCACAGGCCGACAGTTCTGTTCACCATCACCAGCCGCCCGACGTCTCCGGTTTCGCCGGCTTCGTCCGGCTGCGCCTTATTGCGGCAAGGCGCCGACCTCGTCGTCCCACTTCTTCAGGAGACGGGTCCGCTCGTCGGACGAGCCGTATTTCTTGAAGTCGTAGTCGATCAACTTGATCTCATCGAGGTTGGGTGCACCCGGCGGCGGCGTGGACTGGGAATTCGACGGCACCTGATAGGCACCGACCTGGCCGGCCAGCATCTGCACGTCGGGCCGCAGGGCGAAATCGTAGAACTTCTTGGCGCTATCCAGATTCCGCGCCCCATTGATGATCGACATGGAGCCGATTTCGTAGCCGGTGCCTTCGCACGGAGCGACAACCTTGACCGGGAAGCCGGCGGCGACCTGGGTGACGATGTCGTGCATGAAGGTGATGCCGATCGTCGTTTCGCCGCGCGCCGCCGCCTTGATCGGCGCCGAGCCGGACTTGGTGTATTGGTTGACGTTCTTGTGCAGGCCCTTCAGCCATTCGAAGCCCTTATCCTCGCCGAGCAACTGCACCATCGTGGCCAGGGTCGTATAGGCGGTGCCCGACGAATTCGGATTGGCGATCTGCACCTCGCCCTTGTAGGCGGGGTTGACCAGATCCGCCCAGCACTTCGGCACGGGCAGATTCTTCGCCTTCAGCAACTCCTCATTGTAGCCGAAACCCAGCGCTCCGGCGTAGATGCCGACCGTCTTGTACCCGGCGGACTTGGCCTGGCTCTGCGACCAGGGCAGCAGCTCCGCCAGCATGGGCGACTGGTACTCCTGGCTCAGCCCTTCTTCGGCCGCCTGCAAATGCGGATCGCCGGTGCCGCCCCACCAGACATCGCCCTTGGGATTGCCGGCCTCGGCCTTGATCTGGGCGAAGGTCTCGCCCGACGACTTGCGGGTCATGGCAACGTCGATCCCGGTCTCCTTGGTGAAGGCCTCGACCATGAGCTGGCACCATTCGATCTGTGGGCTGCAGTAAAGGGTCAGCCGCTCGGCCGCACTGGCCGAACCGAAGCCGGCGGCCAGCGTCAATGCCAAGGCGGCGAAGACCGTCTTGCCCAATGTCCGTATCATCATGTTCCTCCCTGTTGCTGTTATTTTCATGGCATCGGTGACAGGCCACGGACGGCCGGATCGCCTTGTCCAGGGTCTCTTGTTACGGCGGCTGCGGATCGTCGGTTGGCGGCAAAAGTGCGGCCGACCCCACGCGCCCCAGCGGCTGCTCGGACCCTATGAAATGAAAATATCATAGAACAGTTACGATGGAACAGTTATTTCATTTCCTTCGGGGAATGGAACAGTCTATCGATATGGCAGCGGACCAGCCGACGCATTCAGCGGCCAAGAGATCAGGGAGCGAGTTCAAGCCATGACCGATACACCTGTGAAAGGGCGGGTCTTCGTGGTCACGGGCGGCACCCAGGGAATCGGCGAAGCCATCGCCCACCGGCTGGCCCGCGCCGGGGCCGGCGGCGTGGTGATCGCCGGACGCGATCAACGGCGGGGCCAGGCGGTTTGCGCCGAGATCTCCGGGTTGGGTGCCAAAGCCCACTTCGTGGGCGCCGATCTGGCAGCGGTGGCATCATGCCGGACAGTGGTGGCCGCCTGCGCACAGCATTTCGGCCGCCTCGACGGTCTGGTCAATGCCGCCGGGATCACCGACCGGGGCGGCATCGACGACACCACCCCCGAGACCTGGGACCGCCTGTTCGCCGTGAACGTGCGCGCGCCCTTCTTTCTCGCCCAGGACGCCGTCAAGCTGATGCGCCGCAACCCGATCGAGGGCTTGGCCCAGGCCGGCGCCATCGTCAACATCATCACCATGTCCAGCCATGGCGGGCAGCCGAAGCTGACGGCCTATGCCGCCTCCAAGGGCGCGCTTGTTACATTGACCCGCAATCTCGGCCATGCCCTGCGGCATCAGCGGATTCGGGTCAACGGATTGAACATCGGCTGGACCGATACCCCCAACGAGCACCAGGTTCAGCGCACCGAAGGGCAGCCGGACGATTGGCTGGTCCGCGCCGAGGCCAAGCAGCCCTTCGGGCGACTGATCAAACCGGCCGACGTCGCCGAAGCGGCCCTGTTCCTGCTGGGGCCCGCATCCGGTGTGATGACCGGCGCGGTGATCGACTACGACCAGATGGTCATCGGCGCCTACGAATAGCCGCGCCTCAACACACGGGAATTTTGGGAGAAGAAACGACTATGATCGCGGTGGCACAGTTCGGGGCGGGCCGGATCGGCCAAATCCACGCGCGCAACGTCGCGGCGGGCGGCGAGGCGCGGATCAAGTACATCATCGACGTCAACCGTCCGGCGGCTGAGGGCTTGGCCGCGGCGGTGGGCGCGCAGGTGACGGATGCCGACAGCGCGCTGGCCGATGCGGAGATCGGCGCGGTGGTCATCGCCACTTCGACGGATACCCATGCCGATCTGATCGAAGCCGCCGCCCGCGCCGGCAAGGCGATCTTTTGCGAAAAGCCGATCGACCTCGACCTTGCCCGCACCAAAGCCTGCCTCAAGGCCGTGGCGAAGGCGGCGGTGCCGCTGCTGATCGGCTTCAACCGGCGTTTCGATCCCTCCTTCGCCGCATTGAAGGAGTCCCTCGATGCCGGGCGTATCGGCAAGCTGGAGAATCTGTCCATCATCAGCCGCGATCCGGCGCCGCCGCCGGCCGGCTATGTCGCGCGCTCCGGCGGCCTGTTTCGCGACATGATGATCCACGACTTCGACATGAGCCGTTGGCTGCTGGGGGCCGAGCCGGTGCGCGTGTATGCCCGAGGCAGCGTGCTGGTCGATCCGGCCATCGGCAAGGCGGGCGATATCGACAGTGCCGTTGTGGTGCTGGAAACGGCGGCCGGCGTTCTCTGCCAGATCGTCAATTCACGCCGCGCCACGTTCGGCTATGACCAGCGCATCGAAGCCTTCGGCGAGAAGGGCATGCTTCTGGCCGGCAATCGCGATCCCCGCTCGCTGCACCTGTGGAACGACAGCGGCATGACCGGCGAGAAGCCGCATTACTCCTTCCTCGAACGCTACGCCGAGGCCTATCAGGTGGAGATGGCGCACTTCTTCGCCTTCGTGGCCGGCCGGGAAAAATCCCTGAGAGTCACCGCCTACGACGGCTTGCGGGCGCTGGAAGTGGCGGAAGCGGCCAACCAGTCCCTGAAAAGCGGCCAGGCGGTCGAGCTGTAACGCCCGGCGTTGCACGGTCAGGGACGCGAGGGCGCCGGCACGGTCTTGGCGATGAGCGCCTGCAGTTTTGCCGCCAGCCCCGGTGCCGCGGCGGCGCAATAGTTGCCGCGCCGCAGACCGTCATTGACCAAGAAATCGTTGGTCCAGCCGCCGGCTTCGCGCACCAGCAGCAGCCCGGCCAGGCTATCCCAGGAATTGATGTGCGGTTCGAAATAGCCGATGAGCCGCCCGGTCGCCACGTAGGCCAGCATCAAAGCACCCGAGCCGTTGCGCAGAAACATGCCGCCGTCGCGCAGCAGGGCATCCAGGAACGGCGTGAAGTCATCCACCGGAGAGCGATGGGAAAAGCCGGTGCCGAACAGGCCGTCGCGAAACGCCGTGGCCGGCGGTATCGGCTGGCGCACGCCGTTCAAGTAGGTGCCGCCGCCCCGCCGGGCAGCATAGATCTCGTCGCTGTTGGGATCGTAGATCACGCCGATCTCGAGTTCGCCGTCGCGGGTCAGGGCAATGGAGACACACCACGTCGGCATGCCGTTCAGGAAACAGGCGGTGCCATCGATGGGATCGACGACCCAAACCGGTTGGCCCGCGGCCACGGTGCCGCTGGCGCCGCTTTCCTCGCCGAGAAAGGCGTCGTCCGGGAAGCGCGCGCCGAGGCGGGCGCGGATCAGCTCCTCCACCTTCTTGTCGGCGATCGAGACGACGTCCTGCAGGCCCTTGCGCTCGACGGCATACTCGGCACGGCGCCGGTAGTAGTCATAGGCCAGGCGCCCGGCTTCACGCGCCAAGTCCTGGGCGAAGATGTAGCGGTCTTGCATATGGCTGTGCGTTCCCTTCCGGCTTCAGTCCTTCTTCGGCGCCCTGACGATCCATTCGTGCGCCGGATCGTTCTTGAAGCACCACTGCCGCTTCGGCCCGGCCATGACGTTGAGGTAATAGAGATCGTATCCGTGCGGCGCACCCACCGGATGATAACCTCGCGGCACCATCACACAGTCGCCGTCCTCGACGGTCATCGTCTGGTCGATGGCCCGGTCGTCGGTATAGACCCGCTGGAAGGCGAAGCCCTGTTTCGGATTGAGCCGATGATAATAAGTTTCCTCAAGGGCCGATTCCTCGGGCAAGGAGTCGCTGTCATGCTTGTGTGGCGGATAGGAAGACCAGTTGCCGCCCGGCGTGATCACTTCAACCACCAGCAAATTATCCGCCGGCTCCGTTTCCGGCAGGATATTGGAAACCAGGCGCCGGTTGGTGCTCTGCCCGCGCTCCTCGAAACCGATCTGTTCCGGGGCGATCAGCCGGGGCGCCCATTTACCCGCACGGCCCGGCGCGGTGCACAGGGCCACTTCCAGCGCCCCCTCGGCCTGCACGGCAAAGGGCGTATCGGCGGGAACATAGACCGCGTGAGGCCGGCCATCGAACGGCGAATGGCGGCCGCCGATCTTGGCGAAACGTTCGTCGCCAGCGGTGATGGTGGCGATGCCGGCCAGCAGGACCAGACAGGATTCCCGATCGGCCAGGCGTCGCGAGAGACGCTCGCCGCCTGCGAGGGTGAAAACCTCGAAGCCGACGTACCGCCAGCCGGCGCTTTCCGGCGTGACCGAGAGGACGCAGCCCTCGCCGTCCCGCAGGTGCGGCTTGACCAGCAGGTCGTTCATCGGACCTCCTCTCCCAGAAGATGCGCCGCCTTGGCAATGGCGTGCAGGTTCTCGTAGCCCATCTTGGCATAGACCGCAGGGGGTGCCCGTTCCGGATCCTGCTCGGCCTCGACCACCAGCCAGCCGCTGTAGCCCGACAGCGCCGCCAACACCGCCGGGAAATCGACACAGCCATCGCCCGGCACGGTGAAGACACCGGCCACCACCGCATCGAGAAAACTCCAGTCCTCATCCCGCGCCTGTTGCAGGATGGGGCGGCGGATGTCTTTGCAGTGCACGTGGCCGACACGGCCGGCATATCGACGTGCCAACGCCACCGGATCGATGCCGGCAAAGGTCGCATGGCCGGTGTCGAGGAGCAGCTTGACCGCCGGCCCCGTCGCCGCCATCAGCGCGTCGATCTCGTCCTCGCTCTCGACCACCGTGCCCATGTGGTGATGATAGACAAGATCCAGGCCCCGGACAGCGACCGCCTCCCCCACCTCGGTCATCCGTTGCCCAAAGCGATCCCAATCCCCCGCGCACAGTGATGGCCGGGAGGACAGCGGCTTGGCCCGGTCGCCGTGGATGGCGCCGCCGGTCTCGGCGAAGACCAGCACCTTGGCATCGAGAGCTGCGAGCAAGGCCAGGTGCGGCTCGAGCGCTTGCAGTTCCGCATCGGCGGTGCGGGTCAGCAGCGCCGAGGAATACCAGCCGGACACCAGGGCCAGGCCGTGCGGCGCCAAGACCCGGCGCAAGGCCGCCGCCTCGCGCGGAAACTTGTGGCCCAGTTCCATGCCGGCGAAGCCCGCGGCGCGGGCCTCGGCCAGGCAGGTTTCCAGCGGAATATCCCCGCCCAATTCCCGCAGATCGTCGTTCGACCAGCCGATGGGATTGACGCCGATACGCACCGTCATGCCGTCTCTGTGCCTTTTCCTGCCTGGAGTTCAGTCGGACGGCCGCTGGGCGCCGCGGGATTTTTCGTAGGCCTTGCGCGCCCGGCGCACCGCGGCGCGTTCGGACACTTCCGGCACGGCCACATCCCACCAATGGCCCCCCGCCGCCGTCGAGATTTCCGGATCGGTCTCGATGACGATGACGCTGGTCCGCTCCGCGTCCCGCGCCCGCTTCACCGCCGAGTCCAGCGCGGTGAGGCTGTCGACCTTTTCCGCCGCCGCGCCCAGGGATGCGGCATGGGCGGCGAAATCTATCGCCGGCAGCTCCGTGTGGCGGGTGTGGGCGAACAGATTGTTGAAGCTTTCCGCCCCGGTTGACCTTTGCAGACGGTCGATGCAGCCGAAGCCGCGGTTGTCGAGCAGGATGATAGTCAGTTTCAATCCCAGCAGGATCGAGGTGGCGATCTCCGAATTCATCATCAGGTAGCTGCCGTCGCCGAGCAGGACGATCACCTCCCGGTCCGGATTGGCCAGCTTGACGCCGAGCCCGCCGGCAATCTCATAGCCCATGCACGAATAGCCGTACTCCAAGTGATAGCTGCCCGGCACCCCGGCCTGCCACAGCTTGTGCATCTCTCCCGGCAGCCCGCCGGCGGCACCGACCACCACCGCATCCGGGCCGGCCGCCCGCTGGACGGCACCGATCACCTGCGCATCGCTCGGCCGCGGCGCGTTGCCCGGGGCGGTCGCGGCGGCGGCCGCTTTGAGCCACGCGGCCTTGGCATTCCGTGCCGCCGTGCTCCAACCAGCCGGAGCCCGGTAGTCGCCCAGGGCCTGGTCGAGGGCGGCCAGGCCGACGGCCGCATCGGCCACCAGGGTAAGCGCATCGTGCTTGGCGGCGTCGTAGGGCTGGACGTTGAGCGAGATCAGACATCGGTCGGGATGGGCGAACAGGGTCCAGGATCCGGTGGTGAAATCCTGCAGCCTGGTGCCGACCGCGAAGATCACATCGGCCTTGGCGGCGGCCTGGTTGGCGGCCGACGTGCCGGTCACGCCGATGGCGCCGAGGTTCAGCGGGTGGTCGTGGCGCAGCGCCGATTTCCCGGCCTGGGTTTCGGCCACCGGGATGCCGCGCGATTCGGCGAAGGTGGCGAGCCAGGCGCAGGCATCGGCGTAGTGCACGCCGCCGCCGGCCACGATCAGCGGCTTTTTCGCCGCACCCAGGAGCGCGGCCGCTTCCTGCAACTCCCGTGGATCGGGGGCCGGCCGCCGGGAGGTCCAGGTGTGCGGCGTAAAAAAGCTTTCCGGATAGTCGAAGGCCTCCGCCTGCACGTCCTGGCACAGGGCCAGGGTCGCCGGGCCGCAGCCCGCCGGATCGGTGAGCATCGCCAGGGCCCGCGGCAAGGCAGCCAGGATCTGCTCCGGCCGGGTGATGCGATCGAAGGTGCGCGAGACCGCGCGGAAGCAGTCGTTGGCGCTCACCGTGCCGTCGCCGAAGTCCTCCACCTGCTGCAACACCGGGTCCGGGGCGCGGCTGGCGAAGACATCGCCCGGCAGCAGCAGCACCGGCAGGCGGTTGACGTGCGCGAGGGCCGCGGCGGTGACCATGTTGGTGGCGCCGGGACCGATCGAAGTGGTACAGGCCATCATGCGCCGCCGGCGCGTGGCCTTGGCAAAGGCGATGGCGGCATGGGCCATGGCCTGCTCGTTGTGCGCCCGATAGGTCGGCAGCGCTTCGCGGGCGTGCCACAAGGCTTCCCCCAGCCCGGCGACATTGCCGTGGCCGAAGATCGCCCACACGCCGGCGAACAACGGCAGCTCCTTCCCATCCACCAGACAGCGCTGGGCCGCCAGATAGCGGACCAGCGCCTGGGCCATTGTCAGGCGCACCATGGTTTTCACCGGCTCCTCCGCCGCGCGCCGGCCGTGTCGTCCCGGGCGTTCTCCCAATGGGCGACGAGACTGGCGAAGCGTTCGGCCATGTCGGCCACCGCTTCCTGGGCGCCGATCTCCGCCCGCAGCCAGCGCTCGGCCGGTTTGCCGAAGATGGTACGCCCGATGGCGAAGCCCCGCACCCAGCGACTGGCCTGGGCGGTGGAGAAATCCTGAACCAGCGTCGATTCCGGGGCTTCGAGGCCGAGCAGGACCACGCCACGGCACTGGGGATCGTGATCGGCGATCGCCGTGTCTATGGCCATCCATGCCTCGGTGCTCGGTTGCGGCTCAAGCTTCCACCAATCCGGCTTGATGCCCAGCCGATAGAAGGCGGACATCGCCTCGGCGACCGTCGTCGCGTCAAGCGCCCCGTGCTTGCCGGCGATCACCTCGATCATCAACTCGCGGCCAAGCCGGCGGCAGGCTTGATACAGGAGCAACAGTTGCGCTTCCTGCGCCCGCTTGAGATGTTCATCATCATCCGGGTGATAGAGAACCAGGCATTTCACGGTGTGGGCCAGCGGCCATTCGATCAGCGCCGAGCCGACATCGCCGCCCTCGAAGCGCAGTGGCCGCGACCCGGGAACCTCGACCGGCCGGCCGAGCCAGAAGCCGTGATCGACGGCCTCGAACAGGGCCTGTTGGCCATAGGTGCCGTCGAGCAGCATGCCGAATCCAGGACGGCCACGGGCGACTTGGGCGGCCGCCTTGACCGCGAGACGCTTGAAGTCGGAAATCCGCGCATGCGGGGCGCCGCAGCGCGCGGCCAATTCCTCGAGCTGGATGCGATGATCGATGGCAAAAGCCATGAGTTGCGGCCAGTCGCCCCGCCGGGTGGTCACCCAGTGCAGGTGGTTGAGCGCCGGATCGTGGCGCAGCGCCCGATGGGGGCTGCCGAATTCGAGAAAATGCTGCAATTCGGCCCAGGTCGGACTTTCCGGCGAGCACAGCAGGCGCGATACGGCAAAGGCGCCGCAGGCGTTGGCCCAGGTGCAGCAGACGTGTAGCGGCTCACCCCGCAGCCAGCCGCGTAAGAATCCGGCAATGAAGGCATCCCCGGCACCGAGCACATTGTAAATCTCGACGGGAAAACCGGGGCCGCTGATGCCGGTCTCGAGACGATCTGGAATCTCGTCCGGAAAGGCGGTGCAGCCCATGGGCCCGCGTTTGACGACCAGGGTCGCCCGGCTCAGCGCGCGCAGTTGGCGGAGCGCGTCCAAGGTGTCGCGGTGGCCGCCGGCGATTTGCATCTCCTCTTCCGTGCCGACGATCAGATCGCAATCCCCGGTCACGGCTTGCAGGACCGCCGTTACGTCCGCCGACTCGCGAAAACGCTCGGCGCCGCTGTCGTGTCCGCCGAGGCCCCAGAGGTTGGGGCGATAGTCAACGTCGAAGACGACCTTGCGGCCCGCGGCCTTGGCAGCGGCGACCGCCTTCAAGGTCGCGGCGCACACCTCGGGCCGGGTCATGTGCGTGCCGGCGATCAGCAATGCCGTGGCCGAGCCCACATAGGCGGTATCGATATCGTCCTCGCACAACGCCATGTCGGCGCAATTCTCGCGGTAGAAAAGCAGCGGAAACTCGGCGTCGTTCTTAACCCCGACGATCGCCAGGGCCGTCAGACGCCGAGGATCGACCACGACGCCGCGCGTATCGACGCCTTCCCGGGCAAGCTGCTCCAGAATGAATCGTCCGAAGGGTTCCTGGCCGACCCGGGTGATGAAGCCGGTCTTCAAACCGAGGCGCGCCGCGCCGATGGCGACGTTGGCCGGACAGCCGCCGACCGATTTGGCGAAGCTTGCCATATCCTCCAGGCGGCCGCCGATCTGCTGGCCATAGAGGTCGACGGACGCACGGCCGAGGGTGATGACGTCGAGCAAATCGGAACCCGCCATGGCTTTTGTGCCGCCCACACGGCCCTAGGCAACAGGGGCCGGTCTCACTTAAATGAAACAAAAATTCCAAAATATTGTCAAACAAGAACGGGTTTTCTATCGCTGATCCTTGACCTGCCACTCGTGGGCGGGGGTGGGGGCAGGGGCAGGGGCAGGGGCGCGCCGCTTCTCCGCCGCCGAAACGGCGATGGCGATGGCAACCGTCAGGGTCGCGCTCAACGACCGGAACGCGCCGTAATCGGATTCCACCACCTCGATCCAGGCTTGGGCGCTGCGGGTCAGCGGGCTGAAGGCCGAGTCCGTGATGGCCACCACCGGCACGCCGCGCGCGGCGGCTTCGGCGGCGATTTCAATGGTTTCCGGCGTATAGGGCGTGAAACTGACGGCCAGCAGCGCATCCTCGCTGCCGAGAAAGCGGGCCTCCTCGGCCAGCAGGCCGCCGCGATTGTCCAGCAGCCGGGCCTCGATCCCCAGCTTGGCGCACGCATAGGCCAGATAGGCGACCACCGGAAAGACCCGGCGCTGACCGAGCAGGCCGATCTGCCGGGCGCCAGCCAGAAGGTTGGCGGCCTTGTCCAGGTCCGCGCCGCTGATCTCTTCCCGCAGACGGGCGAGGGAGTCGATCGCCGCATCCGCAAATCCATCGAGCAGGGCCAGGGTTCCCCCGCTCTGGGCGCGCGCTTCGAGGCGTTTCAGACGCTCGCCATAGTCGGGCCAGCGGTCGCGCAGGCGGGCGCGAAAGATCGCCTGCAAATCGGAAAAGCCTGAAAATCCGAAGGATTGCGCGAAACGCACCAGGGTGGACGGCTGCACCCCGGCCAAATCGGCCAGCTCGGCCGCCGTGCCAAAGGCCACCTCGTCAGGGTGCTCGAGGGCGAATTCGGCAACCTGGGCCAGACGTCTGGGCAGATCGTCCCGGCGCAGGACGACCAGGGTTCGCAGCGATTCGAAATCCTTCGGTACCTTCAATGTCTCGGCCATCTTCCCGGTCATGCACAGTCGTCGGTCACACCGCCATCGGGCGCGTGCCCTAGGTGACAGCATTTGGAACAAAATTTCCATCGGAAAGAATGTGTCGGCCACAATGGGAGGCCCAGTGAGGCGACCAGCCGGCGATCGCGGCTTGGGCGGCGCCGGGCCGGGAACGGCTAGGGCGCGCGCTGTACCGGCGCGGACCCGTTGTGCCCGGCACCGTCTTCGCCGGCCTTGGCCTCCTCGGCCAAGCGGGCATTGCGGAAATCGATGAAGCGCTGCGCCGCGGCCGTACCTACGGTGCGGCACCAGTTGCGGAATCCACCCAACCCGCGGTTGCCCCATTCCAGATCGGCATCGGTCCAGGCCCGCAGGCGGATCTTGCGCGCGGCCGCCTCGCTCATGTTCTCCCGCTCGATCAAGAGGGTGGTTTCACGGCGGAATCCGTCATGAACCGCGAAATTGACCAGGCCGCAATATTCGCACACCACGTATCCGTAGTTGGCCGCGTACAGCGCCTCGGCCGGGGGCACCGGCTCCTCCGCCCGGCCGTCGCCGCAGAGCGCCAGGATCGCCAGACCCCCGGCCAGAACACCCGCGAGGCGGAAAATCATCGGTCCTCCTGTTGCATCGTCCCGTGGCGGCAGCCCCCAACGCTCGCCTGGCCCTAAACAAACTCCCAGATTGGGCCTAGTCTGTGGCAAAGCCGCCGCCTATGCTACTCTGGGGACAGGAGATGCCAATCTGCCTCTCCGAAGCGGCAGCGCCTTCGAGCACGGTAGTCGACCGGAAGCCAAGCGTAAGCAGAGCCACCGCGACCAGCCATTCGAGGAAAGCCGCCCCGCAAAATTAGGTTTGCCTCGGGCATCGGCCGGGAGCCATGCCCAAGGCGAACACACACGAGCTTTCAACGCACTGGGAGGCGTACATGAGCAAGACCAAGATTAGCCGCCAAAAGATGCAGAAGACGGCGGGGTCGGTTTCCCGCCGCACTTTGCTGAAGACCGCCGCAGTGGCGGGGAGTGCCGCAGCCATCGGACCATGGTTCATCAAGGACGCCCGTTCGTCGTCGGGCACCCTCGACATCATGATGTGGTCCGACTATCTGCCGGAGGCCTTCACGTCGAAGTTCACCAAGGAAACCGGCATCACCATCAATCACACGCCCTTCGGCTCGAACGAGGAGCTGATCCAGAAGATGCGCGCGACCAAGGGCCGCGGCTTCGATCTGATCAGCCCGACCAACGACCGCACCGGCCAGTGGAAGGATCTCGATCTGCTGCAGACCTTCGACATGAGCCGCGTGCCTACGGATGCCATCCTGCCGTCCATGCTGAAGATCTCGGAAGGGTTCTCCTGGGACGGTCAGCCGCGGCACCTGCCATTCCTGTGGGGCACCGAGGCGCTGGCCTGGCGCACCGACAAGTGGCAAAGGGATTACAAGGACCTGAGCTATGGCGACCTGTGGGCCGACGACATGAAGGGCAAGGTCATGGGCCGCGCCCATTCCATGATGTCGGGCATCGGGCTCCATCTCGACGCCTCGGGCAAGGTACCGTCGAACCGTCTGCATGACGCCTACAAGGACGAAGAGAACATGCGGCGGATCTGGACGGAGATCACCAAGTTCGCCGTCGAGCACAAGCCCTGGGTGAAACAGTTCTGGAATGACGCGGACGCACAGATCAACGGCTTCATGCAGAACGACGTCGTCCTCGGCCAGACCTGGGACGGCCCGCCGCTTCGCTTGAAGACCGACGGCAAGCCGATCGCTTTCATGGCACCGCAGGAAGGCGCCTTCACCTGGCTCGACGGGCTGGCGATTCCGATCGGGGCCAAGAACATCGATCAGATCTACGAGTTCATCAAGTTCATCTCCACACCGGAAACCGGCGGCTTGCTGGCCAACGAAACCGGCTACAACGCCACCGCGAAGGGCGCGGACGAGTTCCTCACGGAAAACTCCAAGAAGAACTTCCAGGAAGCTTATCCGGGCGATGCGCTCGATCGTCTGTGGCCGTGGCCGCCGACGCCGTCATGGTACGCGGAAATCCGCAACGAATACGTCGACAAGTTCGTCGCCGCGTAAGCAGAGCGAGATCAAACAACATGACCCCGGCACACCGTGCCGGGGTCTTTTTTTATTCGCCGTTCCGCCGTCTATGCTTGGCCGGGCGCGGCCGGTTTCAGTACGCGCCCAACACCTGCCGCAGGGTCGTGCACATCTCGTCGATATGCGCCTTCTCGGCGACCAGTGCCGGGGCGAAGATCCCGGAATCGCCGGTGAATTTGATGTGCAGGCCGGCGGCGAATAGCCGTTTCTGGGCATCGTATCCGCGCGCCCCGGGCTTGCCCGCGGGCGCCAGGTCGAAGCCGGCGAGCATGCCATAGCCCCGGATATCGGTGATGACCGGCAAGTCACTCAGCGCGAACACCGATTCAAGCATATAGGACGACAGCGCCGCGGCGCGCTCGAACAGCCCCTCCCGCTCATAGATCTCCAGGGCCGCCAGGCCCGCAGCGCAAGCGGCCGGATGGGCCGAATAGGTGTAGCCATGAAAGAACTCGACCGCACCCTCGGGCGCGCCATTGACGATGGTTTCGTAGATCTTGTCGCTGACCGCCACGGCGCCCATAGGCTGCGCGCCATTGGTCAGCGCCTTGGCCATGGTCATGATATCCGGCGTCACGCCGAAGCTTTGCGCCGCGAAGGCCTTGCCGGTGCGGCCGAAGCCGCAGATCACCTCGTCGAACACCAGCAGGATACCGTGGCGGTCGCAAATGTCCCGCACCCGTTCGAGATAGCCCGTGGGCGGCACCAGGACGCCGGTCGAGCCGGCGATCGGCTCGATGAAGCAGGCGGCGATGGTGCTGGTACCGTACAGATCGACAAAGCGCTGCAGATCGTCGGCCAGTTCCGCGCCGGCCGCCGGTTGCCCCTTGGTGAACCGGTTTTCCGCCAACCAGGTGTGGCGCATATGGGCGATCCCCGGCATCACCGCGCCGAAGGTCTCCCGGTTCGGCCGCATGCCGCTCAGCGACAGGCCGCCGATATTGACGCCGTGATAGGCACGCTCACGGGAGACGAAGCGAACCCGCTGGCCCTCGCCGCGCGCCCGATGATAGGCCAAGGCGATCTTGATCGCCGTATCCACGGATTCGGAACCCGAATTGGTGAAGAAGACATAGTTGAGATCGTCGGGGGCCAGGGCGGCCACGCGGCGGGCGAGCTCGAACGCGGCCGGGTGGCCGAGCTGGAAGGGTGGCGCGTAGTCGAGCTCCCGCAGCTGCTTGGCAACCGCATCCGCGATCTCGGGCCGGCCGTGACCGGCCGCGCAGCAGAACAGGCCGGAGCTGGCATCGATGATCTTGTTGCCCCGTTCATTCCAATAGTAGACGCCTTCGCCCTTGGCCAGCAGCCGGGGCGCCGCCTTGAAATCACGGTTGCTCGTGAAAGGCATCCAGTGTTGTTCGAGACTGTTCGCTGCATACCGCACGGGAAATTCTCCATTGGCCTGGCACCGGCGCGACACCGCGCCGGATGATCGATTTCCCTAAGGCTACGCGGGAACAGCCGAGTGAAATAGGGCCAGTTCGTGTTTTCTTACGGGCCAGGCGGGAGGCAAGGCCCGGGACAACGGGCCGGTTACCGTTCTAAGCCTGGGGCGCCGAGGCGGCAGCTTGCGGCTGGCGGCCGTGGCTCTCGAGCTTGGCCGCGTCCGCGCCGGGCGCCTGCCGGGCGTTCTCGCGGCGGCGCAGAAGCTCGTAAGAGACCGCGCCGATCAGGGTGATGCCGATGATGATGACCGCCAGGGCGCTCAACTCCGGCGTCGTGCCCATGCGGACCCGGCCCGCCAGCACGGTGGTCAGGGTGCTCTCGGCCTGGATCGTGAACACGGTGGTGTTGTAGTTCTCGAACGAGGTTAGGAAGGCGAGGACGGCGGCGGAGAAGATCGCCGGCCGCAGGAACGGCAGCAGGATCTGCCGGAACACCTGCCCATGGGTGGCCCCCAGATCGAGCGCCGCCTCTTCCTGCGAATAGTCGAAACGTTGCAGCCGCGCCAGAAAGACCAGCATGCAATAGGCAGCGATAAAGTTGGACTGGCCGACGATGGTCAGGAAGATGCCGTCATAGAAGAGGGTTTCGTAGTCGGCGTTCAGGGCCGTTCCCATGCGGTCCCAAAAGACCAAGGTCGAGATGCCCAGGATCACCCCCGGGGTCAGCACCGGCGAGACCACGATGGTGTAGTAGATCGACCGGGCGCGGCGATGAATCTGCGTCATGACGATGGCCCCGGCCAGACCGATCGGCACCGAGAGGCAGATGACGCCCAGACCGATCCACAGGCTGTTGCCGATGCCTTGCAGCAACAGATCGTCCCTGGCCAGCTCGGTGAACCAGCGCAGGGTGAAGCCCTCCCACGGGTTCACCTGCGGGTAGGAGGTGGCGTTGAAGGCGGTGATTCCCATCAGCACCAGGGGACCGAACAGATAGGAAAAAAACAGCACAATGTATAAGCCGATCACCATCCTGAGCACTGTCTGCGAGGTCATCGGGCGATCTCCCCCAGCCCGACCTTGAACAAGCGCATGACGAGCAGAACGAAGAGGATGCAGGCAATGAGCAGAACGAAGGCATAGGCCGACCCCTGGGGCCAGTTGCCGCCCTGGTAGAACCAGTCGTAGATGATCTGCGTGAACCACAGGCTGCTGGGCCCGCCGAGAATCTGCGGCACGGCCAAAGCGCCCGCCGACAGCATGAACACCATGGTGCAGCCGGCGGCGATGCCCGGCTTCGCATAGGGCATGACAACGAAGAGATGAATGTGCCACCAGGGCGCGCCGAGATCGCGCGCCGCCTCGATCTGATTGTGATCCAGGCTCTCGACCGCGTTGTAGATCGGAAACATCATCAGCAGGAGGTAGGCATAGCTCAGGCCGGTATAGAGCGCGACGTCGGCGCGCAGGAAGTCGATCGGCTGGTCGATCAGGCCCAGCCCGATCAAGACCGTGTTGATCATGCCGCCCGAGGCGAACAGCAGGCGGAAGGCAAAGGCCCGCAGGATTTCGTTGACCCAGAACGGCAGGATCAGGACCAGCAGGAGCAGCCGCGTGCGGCCGCCATGAGCCACCTGGGCCATGTAGTAGGCGAGCGGATAGCACAGGCAGAAGGCCAGCAAGGTGACGCAGATGCTGGCGACGATCGTCTTGAAGAAAACCCCAAGATGCAGCCAGTTCAGCAACGCATCGTCGGTCGATCGGCCGAAGATCAGGTAGCGATAATTCTGCAGCGTATAGATATCCTTCGGCCCGCCGACTTCGTTCAGCGGCAGGTTCAGCCGGAAGGAAAAATCGACCATGTAGAGCTGCGGCAGCACGATCATGAACACCACCCAGACCGTCACCGCCAGCACCAGGTAGGCTGAAACGAAAACGCCGTTGCGCCGAACGAACTTCATTCGGGGCGGCCTCCCCCGCCGGTGCCGGCGCGCCCGGAGATCAACGGCCGGCCTTCCTCACTCACCGGCCAGCGCCCCTTCCGGCAACACCACGGCCCGCTGCCGGTCGAAGCAGACCTCGGCCGCAGCACCTATGGCCAGCGGCAGGGCGCCACCGCTATGGGGCATCAGCAGCGTCACCTCCCGGTCGCCTTCGACGCGCAGAAACAGATTGACCGTCGGCCCCTCGAATTCCGCATTGGCCACCGTGCCGCGGATGACATTGGCCTCTCCATTGCCCCCCTTGCCGAGAACCAGCGCCTCGGGCCGGACGAAGACGATGGCCTTGTCGCCCGCCTTCAGCCCGTGCGAATTGCGCCCGATCAGGGGACCGACAGCCGTGTCGGTGACGGCGTATTCGCCTTCGATGCGGCTGACCCGGCCATAGAAGGGATTGTTCTCGCCCACGAAGGAGGCGACGAAGCTGGTCGCCGGATTGTCGTAAACCGTGGCGCCCTTGTCGATCTGCTGCACGACACCGTCGCTCATCACGGCAATGCGGTCCGACATGGTTAGCGCCTCGCCCTGATCGTGGGTGATGTAGATGAAGGTGATGCCGACACGTTGCTGAATGGCCCGCAGCTCGGTGCGCATGTGCTGCCGCAGCTTCAGATCCAGGGCCGACAGCGGCTCGTCCAGGAGAAGGACATCGGGTTCGACGGCCAAGGCGCGGGCAATGGCCACGCGCTGCAGCTGACCGCCAGAAAGCTCGCGGACCTTTTTGCCGCCATGGCCGCGCAGGGCAATCAACTCGAGCAGTTCATCCGCCTTGCGCCGCCGCTCAGCGGTGGAAACGCCCCGGACCCGCAGGCCATAGGTGATGTTTTCGGCGACCGTCATCAGGGGGAAGAGGGCCAGGTTCTGGAAAATCAGCGCCGTGGGCCGCTTGTTCGGCCCGGTCCCCTTCATGCTGCGGCCGCCGATCCGGACATCGCCCTCGGACGGCTCCAGGAAACCCGAGATGGTCCGCAAAATGGTCGTCTTGCCGCATCCGGAGGGGCCGAGGAAGCTGAAGAACTCCCCTTCCTCGACCCGCAGGTGGGCGTCGCTGACCGCGACGAAGCTGCCGAATCGGACCGTGATGTGCTCAAGCTCGACGTCGGCGCTCATCGCGACATGTCCCCCTCCCTTCCCGGCCGGCCCGGGTTCGACGCCGGGCTCTTGCTTGGACGGCACCGACAGAGATGTCTGCGCGGCACCCGCTTATGGCCAACCTATTTACCATAAAGGCAGAAAGCCGTCATCACGGGCGCGATCTCTCGCGGCCCGGTCATTTCGATGCTAGACTTGGCGATTGCCGGGGAAGTAGTGCCAGTTCGGGAGATTTGGGTGGGCCACCGGATGCGCGACGATTTTTTCCACCTGCGCCATGACGGCGAGGCCACCCTGCAGTCGCAGCTGCGCCAGATGCTGGTTTCAGCGATTCTTCAGGGCCAGCTGCCGAAGGGTGAGCCGCTGCCGTCGTGCCGGCGGCTGGCGCAGAACCTGTCGGTGGCGCGCAACACGGTGACGCTCGCCTACCAGGACCTGGCGGCGGATGGGTTCCTGATCGCGCGCGAACGGCGCGGCTACTTCGTCAACGAGCAGATCCTGGAGGGCCGGGCCAAGCGCATCGCGGCCGCGCCGGCGGCGGACCACCGCGCGCCGGATTGGGCCGCGCGGTTCCAGGTCCGGCCGTCGCAACAGCACAACATCGTCAAGCCGCAGAACTGGCAGCTCTATCCCTACCCGTTCATCTACGGACAGTTCGATCCCGCCCTGTTCCCGATCGCGGATTGGCGGCAATGCTCGCGCCAGGCGCTCAGCGTCGATGCGGTGCGGGAGTGGGCCAGCGACAGCTTCACCGAGGACGATCCGCTTCTGGTCGAACAGATCCGCACCCGCCTGCTGCCACGGCGCGGCATCCGGGTGACGGCGGACGAGATCCTGGTGACCGTAGGCGCACAGCACGCGTTGTACCTGCTGTCCAACCTGTTGCTGGCCGCCGGGACTACGGTCGGCTTCGAGGACCCCGGCTATGTCGATGCGCGAAACATCTTTTCCCTGACGACCCAGCGCATCCGCCCGCTCGCCATGGACGAACAGGGGCTGATCGTCGATGAACAGTTGAGTGGCTGCGATTACGTCTACGTCACGCCGAGTCATCAGTTCCCGACGACGGCGACCCTGTCCCTCGACCGGCGCACACGATTGCTGGAACGTGCCCGGCGTGACGACTTCATCGTCATCGAGGACGACTACGACAGCGAGATCAACCATGGCGGCTCGCCCACCGCGGCGCTCAAGTCGATCGATGAAAGCGGCCGCATCATTTTCCTGGCCAGCCTGTCGAAGACCTTGGCGCCGGGCTTGCGCCTTGGCTACATGGTCGGGCCGAAGGCGCTGATCGCCGAGGCCCGGGCCCTGCGGCGCCTGATGCTGCGCCATCCGCCGACGAACAACCAGCGGACATTGGCGACGTTTCTGGCCCTGGGGCACCATGACGCACTGTGCCGCCGCCTGCGCCATGCCTACCGGGACCGCTGGGAGGTAATGGGAGGGGCGCTGCAACGGCACCTGCCGACGTGCACGTTCCACCGGACCACCGGCGGCACCGCCTATTGGGTGGCCGGTCCGCCGGATTTGGATACCGCCGTGGTGGCACAGGCCGCGGCGAAACGGGGCGTGCTGATCGAACCCGGCGCGGTGCACTTCATGGCCAAGGCCCCGTCGCACTATTTCCGGCTGGGCTTCTCCTCGATCCCGGTGAAACGGATCGAGCCCGGAATCCGCATTCTGGGCGAGATCATCGACGCGTGTTCCCGGCGGTGAGCGACGCAGGTGCCGAGCGGGAGCTAAAGCGATAGCCGGTCCTTTGCTGATTCTGAATGCGGGTTCCTCCAGCCTGAAATTCGCCCTCTTTGCGCCGCCTCTAGGCGATGCCGATCCGCGGCTGATGCTTCGCGGGCAGATCGCCGGCATTGGTGTTGCGCCGAGTTTCGCGGCCACCGACCGCGACAGCATCCCGCTGCCCGCCGCGCGGGTGGACGGTGCCGTTCGAAATCACACTGATGCTCTGGCGTTGTTGTTCGCGTGGCTGGCGCAGAATGGCCACGGCAGCGATTTTTCCGCTGCCGGTCACCGGGTGGTGCACGGCGGCACGCACTTTGCCGCACCGGCCCGGATCACACCACAGGTGATCGAGCAACTGGCAGCGCTCGAACCCCTGGCGCCACACCATCAGCCGCACAATGTCGCGGCGATCCGGGCGCTCGCCGAGCGCCTACCTAACCTGCCGCAGGTCGCCTGTTTCGACACCGCGTTCCACACCACCCAGCCGGCGGAAGCCAAGAGCCTCGGCCTGCCGCCCGGTTTTGCCGAGCGCGGCCTGCAGCGCTATGGGTTCCATGGACTGTCGTACGAATCCATCGTCTTCGGCCTGCCCCGGCTGACGGGCGCGCCGCTGCCGCGCCGCCTGGTCATTGCCCATCTCGGCAACGGCGCCAGCATGTGCGCCGTCGAGAACGGCCGCAGCATCGCCACCACCATGGGGTTCTCCACCCTCGACGGCCTGGTCATGGGAACGCGCAGCGGCAGCGTCGATCCCGGCGCCCTCATCCACCTGATGCGCGCCGAATGCATGGACCACGCCGCCATCGAGGATCTTCTCTACAACCGCTCCGGCCTGCTCGGGCTTTCGGGCGGGTTGAGCTCCGACATGAAAACATTGTTGGCCAGCGGCGATCCGGCGGCGCGGGTGGCGGTGGCACAGTATTGCTATCAAATCCGCCGCCATCTGGGCTCCCTCGCCGCGGCGCTGCAGGGATTGGACGCGCTCGTCTTCACCGGCGGCATCGGCGAGAACGCCACCGCTGTCCGCGTCGCCGTCTGCCGCGAGGCGGACTGGCTCGGTATCGCCCTCGATGCGACGGCAAACGAGAGCGGCGGCCCGTTGATCACCGCGCCCGAAAGCCGCGTTCCGGTCTGGGTCATGGCGACCGATGAAGAGCTGACTATTGCCCGCCACTGCCGCAACCACGGCGGCTAAACAGCAGAGATCATCACGGCCAAAGAGACACGGCGTTTGACTTGTATAGACATGTAATGATTAGATATCGGGAGGGAGCGCGGCCCGGTCACAGGCGGGCTTGAATCGCGGTCTTGCAACGCGGGAGCGACAGACTCTTGAGGCTCAAGGAAGACATATTCACCGGACCGCAACCGCTGTTTCAGCAGTTCAAGGACTACATTTTGGCCCGCATCCGGTCGGGCGAATGGCCCCCGGGCACGAAGATCCCCTCGGAGAATACGCTGGTCCGCGAACTTGGCGTCAGCCGCATGACCCTCAACCGGGGCCTGCGCGAGCTGATGCACGAGGGCTTCATCGCCCGCGTCCATGGCGTTGGCACGTATGTGCGCGACCTGCCGCACCAGACCAGCCTGATCGAGCTGCGCAACATTGCCGACGAAATTCGCGCCCTCGGCCATGAGCATAGCGCCGACATTATCAAGGCCGGGGATGCCGTGGCGACACGGGATCTGTCCGAGCGGTTCGGCGTGGCGGCGGGCAGCAACCTGTTCCACGTCGTCCTGGTTCACAACCAGGACGGCGTTCCCGTGCAGATCGAGAACCGCTTCGTCAACCCGGAGATCGTGCCGGATTTCCTGGACCAGGATTTCACCAAGCTAACCCCCACCGGCTATCTGGTATCCGTTGCCCCGGTCGGGGAGCTGGAGCATGTGGTCAAGGCCCGCATGCCGACGTCCGAGGAACAGGATCTGCTGGACATCGAGCCGGCGGAGCCGTGCCTGGTCTTGCACCGGCGGAGCTGGTCGTGGGGCATGGTCGTTTCGGTTGTCACCTTCACCTATCCGGCGGGCCGCTATGAGTTGCGCGGCCGCTACCGCACGACGGCGATGGGCACCCTGGCGGAAAGCCACTCTCACCGCCCCGTCCTCGGCGAGATACCGAAACCATAGGAATGATGACATGGGAGTTGAACACTCCCGATTGGACAACACTGACCATCTATCGAAAACGAGGGAGGCAAGAATGAAACTGCGTTCAATTCTGCACGGCTTGGCTGGCTGCCTGGCCCTGAGCGTTTCACCGGCGATTGCGGAAACGGTTCATATCGGCTTCAACGCTCCCTTGACCGGGTTTGCCGCCGCCGATGGCAAATCCGCTCTGGGCGGTGCCGAGCTGGCGGTTGAGCAAACCAACGCCGCCGGCGGCATCAATGGGGTCAACGTCGAACTGATCGTCTATGACGATCAGGCCTCGCCCGATGAGGCGGTGCCGATTGCCCAGAAACTGATCGAGAAGGATCAGGTGGTCGCCGCGGTCTCCGGCAGCTATTCAGGCTCGACGCGGGCCGCCGCCGGTATCTTCCAGGAGGCGGGTGTGCCTTACATTTCCGCCTATGCCATTCACCCGGATATCACCCGGGCCGGCAACTTTGTCTTCCGCACATCCTTTGTGGGCGAGGTGCAGGGCCGCGCCGGTGCCAAGTTGATCGGCGAAATGCTGGGCAAGAAGAAGGTGACCCTGATCACCCTGCAGAACGATTTCGGCAAATCCCTTACCGCGGGCTTCAAGGAAGCCGCCGGCAAGTATGGCATAGACATCATTTCGGAATATGAATACGGCATCAAAGACCGGCAGTTCGGCCCCATCGTCTCCAAATTGAAGAGCGATAACCCGGAGGCGATCTACGCATCCGGTTACTTCTTCACCGCCGGGCCGCTGGTCAATCAGCTTCGCGCAGCCGGGATAGAGGTTCCGGTCATCGGGCAGGAAGGATACGATTCGCAGAAGTTCATCGAGATCGCCGGCGCCGCCTCGGAGGGCACGATCATTACCACGTCATTGGACCGCGATTCGAACACCATGGAAGCCAAGGACTTCATCGCCGCCTTCGAGAAAAGCGGCGACCGGAAGGTCGACATGGTGGCGGCCTCGGCCCATACCGCGGTGAAAGTGCTGGTGGAAGCCATGCGCAAGGCCGGCACCAGCGACCGAAAGGCGCTGCGCGATGCGATCGCGGCCACGAAGCTGACCGCATCGACGGGCGAGATCTCGTTCAACGAGCTGGGCGAGGTCCGCAAGGATGTTCAGGTGCAAGTCGTCAAGGATGGCAACTGGCATCATTACGCGGTGATCAGCGATCCGGACTTGCTGGCGCCCCCGACCGAGTAGTCCTATCCTGACCGGGACGCCGCGTCCGTTTGAGGCGGCGTCCCGGCAGCAGGGGTTTTTCGGCGCTGCCGCCAGCCCCGCCCGCGTTTCACCTTACGTCCGGCAAGCGATCTCATGCTCTATATCGAACTGGTCGTACAGGGGATCGTTCAGGGCAGCATCTACGCGTTGATCGCGCTGGGTCTGGCGCTGGTCTACGGGCTGTTGCGCATACTGCACGTGGCGCACGCGGCGCTCTTCACGCTGGGTGGTTACATCGGTGTCTTGGTGACCAACGCCACCGGCAGCTTCGCCCTGGCGCTGGTGATTGCCATGATCGCGGTCGGCTGCATCGGCATGGCCGTGTACAAGATGGCCTACGAGCCGCTGTTATCCCACCCGCCTTACATTGCATTGATCGCCTCGATCGCCCTGTTCATCGCCGCCGAGGAGATTTATCGGATCGTTTTCGGACCTTACGGCCTCTCCTATGACAAACCGCCGCTGCAGGGACAGATCGAGCTGTTCGCCGGTTTTTTCCTGAAATACGGCGAGGCCCTCGTCATCGTTCTGTCGGTCACCATGCTTTCGGCGCTCGCCTGGCTTTCCTTAAACACGCGCGTCGGCGTGTCGTGGCGGGCAACGGTGACCGATCCGCAGATGGCCCGCGCCTTTGGGGTCAGCACCCAGAACGTGCGCTATCTAAATTTTTTCGTCGGATCGGCCCTGGCTGCGGCCGCCGGCGTTTTGGTGGCACTCCTCAACAATCTGGTCGAACCGACCATGGGCAGCGTCCCATCGTACAAGGCGCTGGCCATCATCGTGCTCGGCGGGTTGGGCAGCATTCGCGGAACCCTGCTGGCCTCGATGCTTCTGGGAATCATCGAAACCTTCGGCACGATCTATATAGGCCATCTGCTCGACCGGGATGCCTTGGCGTTTGCCTTCCTGATCCTGGTGCTCATGGTCCGCCCCCGCGGATTGTTGGGAAGCCGCTAGGCGATGGCGTATGAGATCACCCTGCTCACCACCATGGCGATCAGCGTTCTTTTTGCGCTCAGCCTGAATTTCATCTCCGGATTCTGCGGCCAGATCAGCCTGGGGCACGCCGCATTCATCGGCGCCGGTGCTTATGCATCCGCCCTATTGGCGAAGTCATCGGTGCCCTTTCTTCTGACCTTGCCGGCCGCAGCCCTGACGGCCGGTGTCATTGGGCTGGTGATCGGCCTGACCAGCCTTCGCGTGCGCCATGACTTTCTGGCGATCACCACCATGGGCGTCGGATTTCTCTTTGTCGGCATCGTCCGGCAACAGGATTTCCTCGGCGGCGAGATCGGCATCTCGGGCATTCCATCGTCGGGCCTGAGCCGGGTCGGTTTCATGGCCTTCTGCATCGGCCTGGCGTTGGCCTTTGCCGCGTTCTCCCTGTTCATCCGCCGGTCGTGGATGGGGTTCGTCTTCGATTCGATCGCCGATAATGAGGACGTCACGCGCATCCTTGGCATCGATGCTTCCCGGTATAAATTGATTGCCTTCGTCATAGGCACCGCCGTCGCCGGGATCGCTGGCGCATTGTATGCCCATCACTTCCGCTTCGTCGGCCCGGACAGTTTCGGCTTCGTGGAATCCGTGAGCATCCTGGCCATGGTGATTGTCGGCGGCATCGGATCGGTCTGGGGTGTTGCGTTTTCGGCCGCCGTATTGAGCGTCCTGCCGCTGCTTGTGCAATTCGTCGACGACTACAAGCTGCTCGTCTACAGCGGCCTGTTGTTCGCCGTCATGCGGTTTGCCCCCGATGGGCTGGCCGGCATGATCCGGCGGCTGCGCAATCGCGTTCGCAAGGCGCCGCCATGACCGAGGTTCTGAACGTTCAAGACGTGACCGTCCGCTTCGGCGGCGTGGTTGCGGTCGCCGATGTGTCCCTGATCATACGCGACGGGGAGATGGTCGGCTTTATCGGCCCAAATGGCGCCGGCAAGACCACGTTGATGCGGGTCATCACCGGAATCGTCCAGCCGCAGGAAGGCCGCGTCCTTCTGAACGGCCGGGATCTGGCGGGCCTGACGGTCAACGCCCGGGTCCGCGCCGGCCTGGCCCTGGCGCAGCAGATCGTTCAGCCCCTGCGGGCTTTGTCCTTGCTCGATAATGTGGCGTTGGCATGCGGGCGCGTTAAAACGAACCATGTCCTCGCCGCAATGGTCCGCACCGATCGGTCACGGGAGCGGCGCAGGGCCATGGACCTGCTGGGTCTGGTCGGCCTGGCCGATGCCGCCCACGAGCTGCCCGCAACGCTGCCACTGGGCTTTCTGAAACGGATGGAGGTGGCCCGGGCCATGGCGCTTGAGCCCGAGCTGCTGCTGCTCGACGAGCCCCTGGCCGGCCTCAACCATGCGGAAGCGGCCGCTCTGGCCAACCTGATCGCCGATCTCAACCGGCAGGGTCAGACGATCCTCTTGATCGAGCACAACATTCGTGAGGTCACGCGGATCTGCAAGACGCTCTACGTTCAGGACAACGGGCGCCCCCTCGCCTACGGAGACACGGCCTCTGTGATGGCCAATCCAGAGGTGCGGCGGGCCTATCTTGGAGCCAACGCCTGATGCTCGATGTCTCCGGCTTGACGTGCGGCTATGGCGATATCGTCGCTGTCCGGGATGTGTCGATGAGCGTGCAGGCTGGCTCGATCCTGGCCCTGCTCGGCGCCAATGGCGCCGGCAAGACCTCGACCCTGATGACCCTGGTCGGCCTGTGCGAGTTGAAGGCGGGCACCATCCGCCTGCACGGCGAAGATATCTCTGCCTTGCCCGCGGAACGGCGTATCCGCAAGGGCCTGTCGATCGTCCCGGAAGGTCGCCGTATCTTTCCCGATTTGTCGGTCGAGGAGAATCTGATGATCGGCGGCCACGTGATGCCAACGGCGGCGATGCGGCGGAACATCGACGCCGCTCTGACCCACTTCCCGCGCCTCAAGGACCGCAGGCGCCAGACTGCCGGGTCGCTCTCCGGTGGCGAGCAACAGATGCTGGCCATGGGCCGGGCGCTTATTTCCGAACCGCGCTTGCTGCTTGTCGACGAGCTGTCGTTGGGCTTGATGCCCGCGGTGGTCGACGAATGTTACCGTGTCCTGCGCGCGTTGCGGGACGATGGCCTGGCGATCGTCCTGGTCGACCAGAACACCGAGAAGGCCCTCGATGCCGCCGACACCGTTTGTATTCTCGAGGCGGGAAACCTGACTTGGACCGGAACGTCGGCGGAGGCCCGCCGCGACGATGCCCTGGCGGAGGCCTTTCTCGGGCAAAGCTAGCCTACGCGCCGGTTAAGACCGCACCCGCGTCTTGTCCGGATCGTAGAAGGGGAAACGGACCACCGTGGCCGGGATGCGTTTCTGATGGCCGTCCAGCTTGCCCACCTGCACCTCCGTGCCGAGGGCACCATGCTCGACGGCAACCCGGGCGAGCGCGATGTTCTTGCGCAACACCGGCGACCGGCAGCCGCTGGTGACGACGCCGACCGTCTGGCGGCCGATGTGAATGCAGTCGCCGTGGGCGCCCGGCTCCTCCCCCGCCAGATCCAGGCCGACCAGCATTCGTTGCGGATGCGCCTTGCGCCGGATGAGGGCCTCCTTGCCGACGAAGTCGTCCTCCTTGCTCTGCAACGGCACGGTGAAACCGATGCCGGCTTCGAACGGATCGGTTTGATCGTCGAACTCGGTGCCGGCAAAGATCAGGCCGGCTTCGATGCGCAAAATATCCAGGCCCTTGAGCCCCAGGGGCATCAGGCCGTGCGGTTCCCCGGCCTGCCAGATCGCATCCCAAACGGTGACGGCGTCCTTCGGGTGGCACCACACCTCGTAACCCAATTCGCCGGTGTAGCCGGTGCGCGAAACGATCACCGCGGTGCCGTCGGCATGGCCGATGCGGCCGATGGCGAACCGGAACCATCCCAACTCGGCGAGTGCCGGTTGCGCCGGCGGCGTCCAGATGATTTCGCTCAGGATCTCGCGGCTGCGCGGTCCCTGGACCGCCAGGTTGTGCAACTGGTCGCTGGAGCTCTTGACCCAGGCATTCAGGCCCAGCGTCTTGGCCTGCTCGCGCAGCCAGATGCCGCCGTAGTCGTCGCCCCCGATCCAGCGGAAATTCTGGCCGCCCAGCCGGAACAAGGTGCCGTCGTCGATCATCCCGCCGGTGTCGTAGCACATGGCCGAATAGACGACCTGGCCGACCGCCAACCGGCGCACGTTCCGGGTCAGGGTTTGCTGCAACAGCACTTCGGCATCCGGCCCAACAACCTCGACCTTGCGCAAGGGCGACAGGTCCATGACCGTCGCCTTCTCCCGGCACGCCCAATACTCGGCCAGCTCGCCATGATTGGTAAAGCTGTCGGGCAGCCAATAGCCGCGATATTCGGAAAAGTTGCGCGTCAAGGCCGAGGTGCGCGGGTGGAAGCCGGTTTCCTTGGTCATCTGCGCCTCCGACTCCGTGGTCTTTCTGTAACCGATCGATTTTGCGAATGCCTTTTCCGGGCCATAGACGCGCAGATGAATCTCCGTCGGGTTCCACGCGTTGGCGGCGTCGATATCGTCTGGGCACGCCGACGACACGCACACCAGATCGGTCAGGGCCCGCAGCAGCACATGGTCCCCCGGCCGCGACCAAGGATCATCCGTAAGCAGCTGGTTGTGCGCGTCGATGCTGGAGTTGAAGAAAAAATTCATCGCCATCCAGCCGCGGCGCGGCGCGATGCCGTACGGCGCCAGGGCCTGGTTGAAATTTTCCGAGCAATTGACGTGACCCGGGTACCCTTGGTCCTCGTAGTACTTGGCGGTGCAGGCCAAGCCGAACGCATCGTGACGTCCGCACGTGTCCTGCACCACCTCGACGAGGGCCAGCATGTCCTGGTCGAAATATTTCGACAACAGGCCGGGGCCGGGATAGGCGGCGCCGACCAACGAGCGCGTGGTGGTCACATCGAGACAGCGTTCGATGCCCCGATCCAGGGACGCCTGCCGAAACGACTGAAAGTCGGAACACTGCCGCCCCTCGACGTCGATCACTTGAATATATTCGCCGGCGCGGACCAGATACGATTCCGCCGTCGCCCGGTTGATCCGGAAATCCAGCCGCGGCGTGGCCAGCGGCGCGGGCAAACGCGCAACGGCCTCGGCCGGCGGATTGGCCCGCTCGACAAACACCTCGATTTCGGTGGGCGCATCCTGGGCATCGACCCGCATCGGCGCCCCCGGCGCCGCCACGATCACGATGCAGTCCTGTTGCGCCTGCAAGCTTTCTTGCTGACCGGCCGCCGCCTCCGGCCCGAACAGATCGACCGAACGGGCATTATCCAACGCGATGCCGTGCCGGGCCAAAGCCGCCTGCAACGTGCCGTCGCCGGTGGAAACGAGATCCTTCACGCCGGCACCCGATCCGTTGACCCGGCCTCCCAAGGAGTCCGATACATTCCGCCCGCCGTTGGCGAAGGCCAATACCTCGCACGGTTGGCGCCCTTCGCGGTCGATCAGTATGAGCCGGTCGCCGCTGCCGGCGGCCAGGAACAGGGTGCCGCGTCCGGCCACGACATAGCGCTCGGTCCGCGGCGGTAGCGCGCGAAGTCCCGGCGTCAGCACGCGCGGCCTTTGCCCCATGAGCGGGGGCTCGTGACCGGCCACAGGCTGTGGTTTGACCAATTCGCTCACCCGTCCGAGTAGCCATTGCGGAATGCCCTTATTCATACCATTCAATGGACTAACCGCATAGTCGAGAATCATTCGAGGCGTGACAACAGCCCGTAATCGGCTAGGATATTCGCGCCTGTGAATCCCTGATCCACGACCCGGAGACCCAATATGTCCGTGCCTGAAAAGCCTATCCTGGAGGTGCGCAATCTGGTGCGGCGCTTCGGCGGCCTGACGGCCATCGGCGGCTTGAGCTTCGAGGTTTATCCAGCCACCATCCACGGCTTGATCGGCCCGAACGGTGCCGGCAAGACGACCACGTTCAATGTCATCTCCGGATACTATCCGCCAACCAGCGGCCAAGTGGTGTATCAGGGTCAGGACGTCTCCGGACGGCGGACCAGCGCTCTGGCCGAAATCGGTTTGATCCGGACGTTTCAGGGCACGACCCTATTCCATGAAATGTCCGTCCGCGACAATGTCCGCATCGGTTGCCACTGGCACGCGCGGTCGGGTTTTCTCAGCCGTCTGACCGGCGCCGATTGGAAAAGCGAGGCAGCGGCGGATCGCCAGGCCGACGAAATCCTCGAATTCTTCAACTTGCAGGGGCACGCAGGGGAGCTGGCGGGCAACCTACCGCATGGCTTTCAGCGGGCACTGGGCATGGCGGTGGCGCTGGCCGCCAAGCCCAAGGTCATGCTCCTGGATGAACCGTTCACCGGCATGAACGCGGAAGAGACGCGGCAGATGATGGAGCATGTCCGGCAGCTGCGCGCCGTGCACGAGATGACCATCATGTTGGTGGAACATGACATGCAAGCGGTGATGGGCCTGTGCGACACCATCACCGTGATGAATTTCGGCAGCCTGCTGGCCGAGGGAACGCCGGACGTGATTCGCGCCAACCCCGCCGTGGTCGAGGCCTATCTGGGGAGCGCCGACTATGCTGCTTGAGGTGCGCAACATCCGCGTCCACTACAAGAAAGTCGAAGCCCTCAAGGGTGTGAGCATCGACGTGCCCGAGGGCAGCATCGTCACCATCATCGGCGCCAACGGGGCCGGCAAGACCACCACCCTGCGCACCATTTCAGGCCTCGAGCGGGTGACCGAAGGCGAGATTTGGTTTGCCGGCGAGCGTATCGACCACCTCTTGCCCGAGGAGATCGTCGCCCGCGGCATCGCCCATGTGCCGGAAGGCCGACGGGTCTTTCCCGATTTGACCGTCGAGGAGAATCTGCGCACCGGCGCCTTTCTGCGCCGGAACAAGGCCGATGTTGAGAGCGATCTGGAGGACATCTTCAGGCATTTTCCCCGGCTCAAGGAGCGGCGCCGGCAATGGGCAAAGACCCTGTCCGGTGGCGAGCAGCAGATGCTGGCCATCGGCCGCGCCCTGATGTCGAAACCGAAGCTTCTGCTGCTCGACGAGCCGTCCGTCGGCTTGTCGCCGGTGATGGTTCAGGAAATCGCCGGCATCATCGTCACCATCGCGGCGCAAGGGGTACCGGTCGTGCTGGTCGAACAGAACGCGGCGCTGGCCTTGCGCCTGGCCCAGTTCGCCTATGTGCTGGAGACCGGGTCCCTCGCCCTGCAAGGGCCGGCCGGCGAGCTGCGCACCAACGATCACGTCCGCCAGGCCTATCTCGGTGGCTGAGACGGCGTGGACCGTCGCCGAGCTGCTGCAGGCCGGCTGGTCCGAAACCGATCTGGAGTGGGAACGGCTGGCGGTGACGACGCTGCAAGCGTTGGTCCATGGCGAGTCCGCAGCGGTGCAGCGCCATGCCGGCGCGGCCGTTAGCCTGGCGCGGGAGCACTTTGCCGCCGACGACCCGCGCCTGGCCGCCTCTCTGGCCAACTTCGCCATCGCTCTCGGACCCGGCGGCACGCACGGGGCCGATCTGCTGGCGGAGGCCGGACGGATCTGGGCTTCCTGCACCCCTTGGCTCGAGGCCATGACCGCCCCGCGCAGCGCCAGGTCGTCGCTGTTTCACCTGCGCATGGAAGCGCGCCACCGCGATACCTATCGGGAACGTTGGGTGGTCAAGTGGCGCGAGCTGGCCGATGAGGGCCGCCGCAGCGTGGACCGCCTGGTCAACGGGAACCAAGCACCCGGCGGTCAGCCCGCGGCCTCCGAAGAACGGTTGCAACGGTGGCGGCGCGAGTGCCCGGCCATGCTCAATGATACCCGCAAACTTCTAGCGGCGGTGATCCTGACCGCCGCACCGGGGGATTCAACCGGTCACTTGGCCGACTGATCGACCGCTCCCGGGGCTTCGCCACGGCGGCGGCGAAACCATTCGAGGCCCTTCGTGATCAGACTTTCCAGGCCATTGGGCAGGAACAGGATGGAGGCGATCAGGATCGCCCCGTAGAACATCGGGCGCATCTCATCGACGCCAAGCTCGCGCAACAAAACCTCGTTGATGATGGTCAGCACGGTAACCCCCAGGATCGGGCCATAGAATGTCGCCGTGCCGCCGACGATGGCCCAGATCAGCACGTAAACCATCTCCGCCACATCGAAGCGGGTCGGGTTGACCGAACCGACATAGTGCGCATACAGCGCCCCCGCGAGGCCGGCAAAGAACGAGGCGATCACGAAGGCCATCGTGCGGTACCGGGTGGTATTGATCGCCACGGATTCCGCCAGCTTGTCCTGCCAGTGAATGGCATGAAAGGTCAGGCCCAACCGCGACCGCTCGATCCGGTAGAGAATGAAGAGCGATGCCGCGACGACGAGGCCGGCGAGATAGTAGTAGTGGACCGGCTCATAGAAATCCCAGTGCAGCCCGCCAAGTTCGAAACTGGGAAACTCAGGAATCAGTTTCAGGCCCTTGGGCCCGCCAAACGGATCCGTGAACCGCTTCCAGATCAGGCGGATGATCTCCCCGGCGGCAAATGAGCCGATGAGAAAGTAGAACCCCTTCATGCGCAGGAGCGGGAAGCTGAGCCCATAGGCGACGGCCGCGGCGGTGACAGCACCCAGCAGCATGGAGATGGGAACCGGAATGCCAAGTCCCTTGGCGAACAGGGCGCTGGCATAGCCGCCCACACCCATGATGACCACGTGGCCGAGGGACCATTCGCCGGTCAGGGTCTGCATCCGGTAGCTGACCACCAGCAGAACATTGATGACCAGCAGGACCAGGATCTCTTGCTGGGAGTAACTCAGCACGTGGGGCAGCGCGATGAACATCGCCAGTCCGGCCACGACGGCAATCGCCCACCTCATCTGCACGGCACCGGCACGCTCAGGCACGTTCCTTGGCCCCGAACAACCCGGTCGGCTTGACCACCAGAACGGTGAGCATCAGGGCCAGACCGACGATATTGGCGATCACCCCATCGAAGAGCGTGGTGACGAAGGTATGGACGAAGGCATAGAGGATCGCGGCGACCACCGCCCCTTCCAGATGCCCGATGCCGCCGACGATGATGATGATAAAGGCCGTGACAATCACCGAATGCCCCATGAGCGGCGTCGGGCTGACCAGGGGCGCCGTCAGCGCCCCGGCCACACCGGCCAGGGCGGCGCCGATGAACATGGCCAACTGCGCCGTGCGGTTCAGGGATATGCCCTGGAGCCGGGCCGCCTCCGGATCCTGGGCGCAGGCCCGCAAGGCCCAGCCGAAGCGCGACTTGCGCAGGAATACCCATAGCCCGCTCAGCAGGATAATGGCGGCGACGATGACATAGAGGCGCTGATAGGTCAGCACGATCGCGTCGCCGAGAATGAGCTTCTCCTGGGTGGACGGCGGAATGTGTTCCATGCGCACGCCGAAGCCGAGCACCGCGAGGGTCTGCAGGATCAGCAGGAAGCCGATGGAGGCGATCAATCCGCCCAGCGGATTGCTGCGCAGGGGCCGGAACAGGCCCCGCTCCATCACCAATCCCAGCAGGCCGACAAAGACCAGCCCGACGGCCACCGCCACGAAAAACGGAAAATCCTGTTTGGCGTACAGAAAGACGACCGTATAGGCCCCGGCCATGTAGAGCTCGCCATGGGCGAAATTGATCACCCCCATGACGCCGAAAATCATCACCAGGCCGACCGCGATCAAGGCCATGTAGCTGGCCGCGTAGGTGGCATTGACCAAGGTCTGCAACAGCAAGTCGGCCACGGCCAGGCGCCCCCATCAAAACCGGGACCGGAAGTACGCTCCGGTCCCGGATCCTAGCATGACTCAGATGCGCCGGGCGGTCGGCCCGGCACCCGCGGTCAGTTTAACCGCGCTGATTCCACATCTGGCCCAGCGCCGTCATGTGCTTGACCAGGAGAGCGCCGTTCTTGTCCCACCAATCGGGAATCGACCGGAACTCCTTGATCACCGCCTTGCCATCCTCAATGGCCACGACCGGCCAGTTGCCGACCAAGGCATTGTCGATGCCGAACAGCTCCTTGCCCCACCATTTGGCGTCGCCAAAGGCATGCTTGCCCTTGCCATCGGCCTTCATGGCGACGAGGACATCGGCGGGCTCGACACTGCCGGCCTTGATCGCCGCATCGGCCCACAGGTCCATGATCGAAGCGTACTCCCAGGACACCGCGCCCCACTCGCTTTCGCCGTACCGCTTGGCGTATTCGGCGTAGAAGTCGTTCGGTTTCTGGAAATTGACGCCATTGCCGTTGAGGGCCGGATCGTCGAAATCCGGGAACTGGAAGATGAAGCCTTCCATGAATTCCTTCGACGTCTTCTCGATGATCTTCGGATAGAAATCCGCGGTGCAGGAGATGATCTGGCCTTTGAAGCCCTGCTGATACGCCTGCTCGCACAGCGGGTGGACGTAGTCGGCATAGGCCGTATCGAGGCACAGGATATCCGGCTTGTTGGCCAGCAGCTTGGTCATCACCGGCGCGAAGTCGGTGGTGGCCGGATCGAAGAATGTCGGATCTTCCACCACCTTGATGCCGGCCGCATCGAAGGCCGCCAGGTAGGTCGCCACCGACGGCTTGCCCAGGGCATCGTCCTGGGCGCAGATGACCGCGGTCTTCAGCTCAGGCTTGTTTTGCGCCAGCCAGTCGACGCCGGTCACGTTATAGATCGGATGCACCTCGCACGGAGCCACCAGGGTCTTGGTGTCCGGGGTCAGATCGCTGGGCAGCAGCGTTGAGAAGAGCATGCCCTCCTTCTCGGCGATCTTCTGCACGCCCGGCCATGGATCGCCGCCGAGCATCATGATGAACTTGACGCCGTCTTCCTTGATCAGCTTGGTGGCGCCGGTGCGCGCCTTGCCGGCATCGTATTCTTCGTCATAGGCGACGAATTCCACCTTGTAGGTATCGCCGCCGATCTGCAGTCCGCCCGCGGCGTTGACCCAGTCGCCCCAAATCCGGCAGCCATCCAGCCCGGGCTTGCCCCAGGCGGCCACGTCGCCGGTCAACGGCGCGAGGAAGCCGATTTTCACCACCTTCTCCGCCGCGAAGGCGAATCGCGGCATGGCGGTTTGCGCCATGATGGCGACCGCGCCGGTCGCCGCCGTCGTGCTCAAAAATTGCCGTCTTGATACGCTCGTCGAGAGTCGATGCTTGCGGGTTTTGGATGTCATTTTGTCCTCCCATGATGACCGTCGAGCCGCAGCGACATGCGGCCCCGGTCCATCTCGTTGCTTTGTTCGTTTGCCTGACGGTCCGCGTTGGTCACATTCCCCGTCCGTCACCGTCGCCCCTGCACACCCCCTAAACCACTTTGGACCAAATAGTGCCAGCACATTGCTTGCATCCTGTGATATATACGCCCCATCTTGTGGTGAGATCAAGGAATGACGGAAAATTGGTTGTAATTGGGTAGACACTGGTCACCGTTCAGCATAACTTTGCATGAAGCAAATCAATGGGGTCGGGCCGCCGCCCGCGGCGAACCCGGCCACCGCCGATCTGCCGAACGCCGCCCCGTTTGCGCCGGCTGGCGGGCGGAAGATCGGCATAGGGAGGGTATAAACGAGAGAGCCGCGCTCACTGCGCCGCGGCCGACGGTTTCCATCAATTCGCATCCGGCGGCGGGTCGAAACCATCTGTTCGGCCAAGCCCGCCGGGGTGACCGGAGACGGATCGGATCACTGACTTTCGGAGGGAAGTAGGTATGACTCAACGTGTTGCAATTATTGGTGCTGGTCCATCCGGCCTTGCTCAGCTCCGGGCCTTTCAATCGGCCGCCGCCAAGGGCGCCGATGTCCCCGAGGTCGTCTGCTTCGAGCGGCAGGAAGATTGGGGCGGCATCTGGAACTATACCTGGCGCACCGGCACCGACGAGCTGGGCGAACCCGTCCATTGCAGCATGTACCGCTACCTCTGGTCGAACGGACCGAAGGAATGCCTGGAGTTCGCCGACTATACCTTCGAGGAGCATTTCGGCCGGCCGATCGCCTCATACCCGCCCCGCGAGGTGTTGTGGGATTACATCAAGGGGCGCGTCGAAAAAGCCGGCGTGCGCGACAAATGCCGGTTCCGGACACCGGTGCGCCATGTCGAATACTCCGAGAAAACCGGCAAGTTCACCGTCACGGCTCATGATCTGAATAAGGATCACGTCTACGCGGAACAGTTTGACTACGTGGTGGTCGCCTCCGGGCATTTTTCCACACCCAACGTGCCGTACTTCAAGGGCTTCGATACCTTTGGCGGGCGGGTCATGCATGCGCACGATTTCCGCGATGCGCTGGAATTCAAGGGCAAGGACATCATCATCGTCGGCACCAGCTATTCCGCCGAAGACATCGCATCGCAGTGCCACAAGTACGGCTGCAAGTCCGTGACCATCAGCTACCGGACCAATCCGACCGGCTTCCACTGGCCGGATAGTTTCAAGCAGGTTCCGTTGATCACAAAAGTCGAGGGCAACACCGTCCATTTCAAGGATGGCTCGTCAACGTATGCGGATGCCATCATCCTATGCACCGGGTATCTGCACCACTTCCCGTTCCTGCCGGACGATCTGCGGCTGAAGACCGGCAACCGCCTGTGGCCGCTGGATCTCTACAAGGGCGTCGTCTGGGAGAAGAATCCGAAGCTGATGTACCTCGGCATGCAGGACCAATTCTACACGTTCAACATGTTCGACGCCCAGGCGTGGTATGCCCGGGACGTCATCCTCGGGCGCATCGATTTGCCGTCAAAAGCCGAGATGACGAAGCACAGCAAGGCCTGGCGGGCGCGCGAGGAAAAACTGAGCACGGACGAGGAAAAGATCTATTTCCAGGGCGATTACACCCAGGAGCTCATCGACGCGACCGATTATCCCAGCTTCGATGTCACCGGCGTCAACAAGACGTTCATGGAGTGGGAACACCATAAGCACGAAAACATCATGGGGTTCCGCGACAACTCCTATCGTTCCCTGATGACCGGAACCATGTCGCCCAAGCACCATACGCCCTGGATCAAGGCGATGGACGACTCGATGAAGTCCTATCTGGGGAAAAAGGGTTGAGGGAGCCTTATAGGACGTGATCCGCGCGCCAGCGCCGCCGGTGCGGCGCTAGTCCAGCATCTTGTGCAGGCGGGCATCCTTGGTCTTGAAATGCCGGGTGAACCATTCCTGCAAATGCGCCGCCAGGGCTTCGTCCGTGTCGCGGTAGGTGCCGCGGTCGAAGTTGTCCATGATATCTCGGATGCCATCGAGCAGGCGTTCGTGATCCTCCTTGTGGTCGGCGAACTGATCGTAACCATGTTCGCGCATGATCTTTTCCTCCAGCGCGAAGTGCGCCGAGATCTTGGCGTCGATCTCGCCCAGAAAACCGGCGACCGCCTGTTTATCGATCTTGCCCGACAGTTGGGCATGAAGATCGTTGATCGCCAGAATCAGCTCTTCATGCTCATGGTCGACCGACGGAATGCCGGTTCGAAATTCATCGCGCCATTCCACAAGGGCCATCGTATTCATCCCTGATTTGGCTGGCCGTTCCGCGATACGGCGGGGACGTCGGGGGTGGCGAAAATGAATCCGCCGGCTTCGGCCTGGAACCCGATCACGAACCTCTGGCGCGGGGCGATCACGACATGGGCTTCCCGCTGATAGTCGAAGCCTTCGGCCCGGGGACTTTCGCGCATCCGCACGATAAGTGTATAGGAGCCGCTTGGGATGACGAAATTCTTATAGATCTGCGAGGGCCCGTCGCCGAAAAGGCCGGACGGAGACACGGATTCGCTGACGATGATCTGCCCGTCCAGCTCAACCTCAACCAGCACCGGCGTGCGTTCCCGCGTACAGTCGAGCGGCTTGCGCATGTTCGCCGGCAGGGCCGCAAGCTCTTCGGCGGTCCGGCGCCGGCATTCCTGGAGATGCTTGCCACTGTGCGCCAGGCTCAAGGTAAGCTGCGCCTTGTCGTCGTCGAAATGCCGATAGGCCGGGGTATCCGCGAAGAAGCCGAGCACCACCGCGATCAGCGCATAGACGACACCTTGTCCCATATAGCGGAAGACATTACCCATTCGAGTCGTCTCCTCCGGCCACGGCGGGTTGCAGGTGCGGGGCAGCGGGCTTCGGCACGGCCGGCAAACCGGCGCGAAATAACTCTATCTTGCTGGCCAGCATGGTGCGATCCGCGGCGGCCGCCCAGCAGGTGAGGAGGCGCGCGCGTGGCACCCGTTTGCGCAGGTAGGGATCGCGTTCGCTGGCCAGCCGGGCGGTCATCCAATCCACCCCATAGCGGTTGAAGCATTCCCCGTCGCGGCAACCGGTAATGACCACGCCATCCGCCAAATCGCGGCTGAGCACGTAATCGATGAACGACGGCGGCAGGGCGGCGATGCAGGGCAGGCTGAGCGTGCCGATGCCGTCGCCCGCCAGACGATCGAGCGGAGCGGCGTGATCGCAGCCGAAGACAATCACCCGGCGATCGCCGGAAAGAATGGCCGACGCGGCTTCCACCCGGTCGCGCAACTCGGGCAGCGAACGGTCGGGCAGGTCGATTCCTGGAACCAGCGCGCTGGCCCGGCGGAACGGTGTCGACGTCGGGCACGATCCGGCGCAGATGCCGCAGGCGACGCACACGGACGCATCAACCGTGGCTTCATTCTCGAACGGCAATCCGTCGCTGCGTGGCCGCATGACGATGGCATTATAGGGACAATCGTTGGCGCACCGTTCGCACCCATTGCAGTTGTCCAGGTTCACCGTGGCTGCGGCCGGGCGCCGCACCGGCGGCAGCCAGGGCAAGGCGAAAAGCATGAACGTCAGCACCCCGGCAAATCCCCAGACGGCCCCATACGACGTGGCATCCATCAAGGGATAGGCCGGGAGGTAAAACCAGTCGAGATTGAGGACACCGGGCACGACCGTCAGATCGGCCGGCGGATGGCTGACCGCCGGCTTGACGAAGGAGAGCGCCACCAGCATGAGGAACGTACCAACGGCCAGACCCCGTTTGGGGTTGATCCTGGGCTTGGTCACCCGTTGCAGATGAATCCACAAGACCAGCAGGAGCAACAATGGTGCCACGATATGAATGAACGTCAGCAGGGTGAAAAAGCGGTCGTCCAGCGAGTTTGGCGACAAAAAATTCCGTGCGATCGCCTCGCCGAAGATGCCGAGCCAATCGAGCCATTCTGTACTGGCAATGGCGATGTATTGCGCCAGCTCGTCCCACACCATCCAATACCCGGTGATACCGGCGACAAAAACCAGCCACAGGATAGGCGTGCCCGTGACCCATGTGAACCAGCGCGCCCCCCGATACCGGTCGAGCGCAAACTCGCGCAACATATGGACGGCCATCATGAGGATCATGCCGTCGGAGGCATAGCGATGCAGGCTGCGCATGACGCCGCCCAGGTACCACTGGTCCACGGTCAAATATTCTACCGACTCGTAGGCCTCGGTCGTGCCGGTATCGAAGAAGATGTAAACGTAGATGCCGCTGACCGCGACCACCCAATAGTAAAAGAAGCCAAGCGCGCCCAGCTGATAGAGCGGGTTCCAGGCCGCCCCGAAGATGCGGTCCAGGACCGCTTCGACGCGTTCGAATCCCCACCGCAATCCGCGTTGCACGAGCGCCACCGGCTCGCCATTCAGGCTGGCACGGCGGCTTTGATCGCCGAGGGATTCGCTGCGGGTGGGCGCGCGCAAAGCCGGCTCAGACACTATGCGCGTTCGGCCGCGTCCGAAGCCAGGCGCGGACCAGGATCGTGCCAATGCCGATCAAACTGCTGGCGCCGACGATGAGGCCGATAAAGATGGCGTAGTCGAAACGATACCGGTCGCGGTTCGGATCGTAATACGTGCAGAACAGACGCAGCCGATTGGTCAAATATTCGAGCGTGTTCGACGACGACGAGGCGCGGCCGAAGATCAATTCGATCAAGGGTTCTGTCAAGGCCGGCGCGGTGAACTGCGACCCGTAGACCTGGCGATAGATGATCCCCTCGGCGTCGATGACCGTGGTTTGCGCCAGATGATCGTAACCGCGCGGCGACGGGAAATAAATGAATCCCAAATTCTCCACCAAGCCCTCGATGGCGGCGGCTTCGCCACTCAGAAAATCCCAGTTCGGCAGATCGACCCCTTGGCCGCGGGCGAAGGCGCGCATCCGTTCTGGCGTATCGTCGCCCGCGTCGAAGCCGATGGTCACGACCGAGAAGGCATCCTTGCCCACCGCATCCTGCGCCACGTCGACGGCATTGCGCAGGGTCTGTACGACAATCGGGCACGAGTCGCTGCACGCTGTAAAGACCAGATTTACAACCAAGGGTTTGCCCCGGTAGTCGGACAGGCGGATCGGGCGGCGCTGCGTATCGAGAAAACCGCGATCATCCAGAGGGCGGCCGATAGCCGCCTGGCTGTAAGCGATGGCGGCGCCTTGATCGAAAGGCTCCGGCGCCGGCGCTCTGGTCTCCGCGGCCGCCTGCATGGAACCGGCGATCAACAGGATCGCGCCCAGAAACGGAAACAGGCGGGACATGTGGCGGATTTGAGGGCCGGACATGGGACCGCTTCGCCCCCTATCCCAAAATCACGCGGTCAAGTATCGCCGCGAACAGGAGCAGGCCGAGTTGAACGAGCGACGCGAAAAAATTCACCATCGCCGCCTTGGGTCCGGGGTTCTTGGCCAGGCGGACCGAATTCAGGACGAAATATCCGCCACCGGCCACCGCCCCGGCCAGATAGATCCATCCCATGCCGAGTGCGGCCGGCACCAAGGACAGCAAGACCAAGGCCACCGTGTGCGCCAGAATGACCTTGGCAGCCACGGCATCGCCGACCACGACCGGCAGCATCGGTACGCCGGCGGCCGCGTATTCCTTGTGCAGGGCGGTCGCCAGGCTCCAGAAATGCGGCGGTGTCCAGAGAAAGAGCACAACCGCGAGCACGATGGGCGCGGCGGACAGCGCCGGGTCCACGGCGGAGGCACCGGCCAGCACCGCGAAGCTGCCGGCCAGGCCGCCGAGCACGATGTTCAGCCACGTCCGGTTCTTGAGCCAGATGGTGTAGACGACGCCGTAGGTGAAGGCACCGAGAAAGACATGCAGCGCCACGGCGAAGTTGAACGTCCAGGCCGCCATGGCCACCGCCAAGGCCAGAATGCCCAGGATCGCCCCCAGCCATAGCGGCCCGGCCGTGAACGCGCCGGTGACGAACGGACGGTTGCGGGTGCGCGCCATGCGCGCGTCCAGGTCTCGCTCAACGTACTGGTTGAACGCCCCGGCGCTGGCCGCCGACAGCAGCACGGCCACGGCGAGCACGGCAATCTTCCAGCCCGCCACCGCCGGCCCCGGCGTCACCGCCAGCCCGCCCAGGGCGCACAGCATGATCGCCAAGCCGATACGAAGCTTGAAGACGGACCAGAACTGTCCAATGGTGCTCGCCATGGTTTCCTCGCGAACGGTCAAGCCGCCAGCCGTGCGGCCGGTCAGCTCAACGGCCAGACCTCTGACAGGAACTTCCAGTTGATGAAGTAGTACAGGACGAAGGCCAGGAAGAAGACGCAGACCAGGACGATGGTTCCCGGCAGCTTCAATGTGCCTTCGCTGCCATAGGTCGACACCGCCCCGCCCGGAGCCACGATCGGATTGGCCTTGACCGCGGCCTCGTCGCGCACCTTGCCGAACAGGATCGAACCGACCACGACGACCACATACATCAGCCCGCCAAGCGCCGCCAATATCGCGCTGATACCGTTCAGTCCCATCATCAGGAACGCGGTTCCCGGATAATCGAAGGTAAAGATGGAATCGCTGAAGGTGATGTCCCAATGCCGGCGCGAAACGCCCAGCGTCCCGGCGCCCATCATGAACAACGAGATGCCGGAAGCCCCGATGGCGAAGATATAAGGCTGCCACCGGGCCACCCCGGGCAGGATCAACTCGCGGCGGAAGATCAGGGGGATCACCAGATAGGTGATGGCCATGAACGCCAGGGTCGTGCCCGTCACCACAGTCGCATGGAAGTGCCCGGGCACATAGAGCGTGTTATGCATCAACAAGTTGATTTGCTCGGTGCCGAGCACGACACCGGAAATGCCGCCCAGGAAGCCGAAGAGCACCAGGGACATGAACATGCCGGAGAACGCCGGATTGGCCCACGGCGCCTGGCGCAGCCAGCCGAAAATACCCTTGTTGAAACCGCGCCGCCGCTGCGCCGCCTCGACCGCGCCGGGCAGGCTCATGCCGTGGATCATGCTGCCCAGAACGGCCAGATAGATGGCATAGCTGGTATTGAAGATCTTCCATTCGGAACTGATGCCCGGCTCGGCCAGCAAGTGATGGGCGCTGGCCAGTTGCAGGAACAGGATATAGAGCAGGAACGCCGAGCGGCTGACTTTCTCCGACAAGGGCTTGGCGCCGAGGACCAGGGCGGCGATGGCATACCAGACCGCGACTTGGGCCGAGACGTTGATCTGCTGCGACGAATGGCCCATGGCCCACCACACGATCTTGTACATCACCGTATCGATGTGGCTGATGTAGCCGACCGACCACAGGAAAGTCGGAATCAGAATGATGGCGCCGGAGGCGACGGTGAAGACCGCGATGATCGCCGCCGTGATCGCTCCGAAGGTGACCAGCGGCACCGAACCCTCGTAGGTCTTTTCCTCTTTGGCGATGACCAGCGTGCCGAAAAAAACGATACAACCGACCAGAGCGCCGACCGCGAAGAGAATCAAACCGAGATAGAAATGCGGGGCCGCCTTCATCGGCACATAAGACGTAAACATGACACTGGATTCACCCTGCAGCACGGCGACAGTCGCCATGAGCGATCCGATGACCATGAGGATGAACCCGAACCAGGCGAACTTCGGCGTCGCCAGGCGGCAATTCAACAGGATTGCCGAGGCGAAATAGAGGATCGCCATCTCGAAAAAGATGATCCAGAACAAGAGCACCGCGGCGCCGTGCGCGGTCAAAGCGGTGTAGAACCACTCCGCCGGCAGCAAATGCACCGCTGGCCAGCGGGTCAAGGCCACCAGCAGGCCGAACAGCCCGCCAACCGCCAGGAACACGACGGCAACCACGGCGTTGGCCTTGATCAAGGTTTCGGCCTTGGCATACACGCGCAAGCCGGTATCGGGGCAAACCCGATATTTCTCCTCTGGCCACGCCAGAGCGCCTTCCAATGCGCCTACGCTCATGATCGCCTCTACTGTTTGTCGACGACGCGGATTTTACCGACCATGGTGTGATGGCCGATACCGCAGAATTCATTGCACACGACAAAGAACTCGCCCGCTTCGTTGGGCGTGATGGTCAACACCAACTCATAGTTCGGGTGAACCTGGATGTTGATGTTGGTCGGTTGCAGGGAGAAGCCATGCTGCCAGTCCAGGGAGGACAGGTGCAGCCGATAGCTCTGGTCCTTTTCAAATTCCAGAACAGGCCACCACTCCCATAGGCGGGCGATCAGGTAGACCTCGCTGCCCGGCGGCGGATGCACCACGGGTACGCCGGTATCGCCCTCCTCGCCGATCGTGTATTGATCGGCCATGGCCTCGGCCTTGGCCGCGAAGACATCGGGATCGATGCGATAAGCCTCGTTGGAGAGATTCTGCTGACCGGCGATGTGCCAATAGATCATCGCCGAGAACATCAATACGCCCCACAGGAACGCAATCGTGATCCAGATGATCTCCATGCGATGCAGGGGTTCGTTCCACCAGAGACCCTTGACAGGTTGTATTGCCATGGTTTGCCCCTGTTATTTGGCGATGGGAATTTGGGTGACTTCCATGATCCCCCAGATCAGATAGAAGACCGTCGGCATCACCACGCCGAGGAAGAGCAGCAGAAATGGATTGTCGAGCAGACGCTGCATCATCGGCACGCGTACCGCCCTGCCGCCGCTCGCCGCTTGAGCTTCACCGGATTGCGCGTTTTCAGCCGCCATGAACGTCCCCCCTCCGTTGCGAAACAACCATGCCCCCTCGCCTGCGGACTTGGCCGCGGCACATGCATTCCGCACCAATCTCACGGACCCGGCCGGATCTGTCTTTGACCTAAATCAATCGCCGGATCGGCCCTATTCGGGAGCAAATTGGCGGATCAGTGTGAAGGCAATGAGGGCAGAAGCCAACAGTATACCGAAAAAGATCACGGATCGCTGCTCGAATCGGCGGCCGGCAAAGGATTCCGCCTGGCGCAGGGCAAAATCCGCGAAGAAGTACAAGGCGATGGCGACAAGGCCGAGCGTGATCAGTTCCATTGAGACCCGAACGAGGTTTGCTGCGTCATCAGGCGCTCAAGGGCCTTGGCCATGGCCTCGGGCGTCGCATCGTGCTTCAGGTAGGTCAGCACCCGGCCATCCGGGCCGATCAGGTAGACAAAGGCACTGTGATCGACGGTGTAGGCATCGCCGCCGCCGTCACCCTTGGCAACATAGACACGATAGTCCTGGGCCACCTGACGGATCTGTTCCGGGCTGCCGCTCAGGCCGATCATGCGCGAATCGAACGAGGCCACGTACTGGGCCAACACCGCCGGGGTATCGCGGTCCGGATCCACGGTGACGAACAGGGGTTGCACGGCATCGGCCTTGGTGCCCAGAAGCGCCATCGCGGCGACGACGGTATTCAACGTGGTCGGGCAAACGTCGGGGCAAAACGTATAGCCGAACACCATCACTAGGTACTTGCCGCGATACGATTGGTCGGTGACCGGCTCGCCGAAATGGTTGACCAGCGAAAACGGGCCGCCCGGCGCCGCCGCATCAGTCGTGACCACCGGCAAGCCATCGACGGCCGCCTGTTCCCGCTCGCCTCTCAGCCACAACCATTCGCCAACGAGAATCGCGACGAACACGACGATAACCGCGGCAACCCGCCCATATCTCATCGACGTTTTCCTTATGGACCATCGGCACTGGCGCGATGATACGACGGACCGGCCGGAATGGGTATTGACATCGATCAAGTGAGGTTTGCCCGGCACCGTGGTATGCTATGAATTCAGGGACAGGGTGACGGTGGGATCGGCCTCGTTTCCGTTCCGCCAAGGCAAGTCATCGCGAAGGACTCCACGGGACATGGCGCACATCGATACCGCTGCCGGGCCTCCGATCCGGCGAATCACCTTGGAACAACCTTGGTCGTGGCTGGCCGCCGGCTGGCGCGACATGTGGCAAGCGCCGCACATCAGTCTGTCTTATGGCGGGGCCTTTACGGTCATCAGCCTGGCCCTGACGGCGGGCCTGTTCGCCACCGGCTTCGAATATCTGCTGCCGCCGCTGGCGGCCGGGTTCATGTTCCTCGGGCCTTTGCTCGCGGTCGGCCTCTACGAAACCAGCCGCCGGCTGCAGGCGGGCGAGCCGGTGAGCCTGCGCCACGCCCTCTTCGTCACCACCCGGGCCCCGGCGCAACTGGCCTTCGTGGGCATTCTGCTGGCCCTGTTCCTGCTCGCCTGGATGCGTATCGCCACCCTGCTGTTCGCCCTATTCATCGGCACCCAGGCGATGCCGCCGCTGGCCGAGATCCTGCCGTGGCTGTTCTTTACCCGGGATGGTTTGGGATTGTTGATCGTTGGCGGCGCCGTCGGTGCAGTCCTGGCTGTCACTGCCTTCGCCATCAGCGTGGTCTCGGTGCCCATGCTGATGGTCCGCGACATCGATGCGGTGACCGCCATGATCCTGAGTGTGCGCACAGCACGGCGCAATGCCGTGGTCCTGGCCCTGTGGGCCTGGTTGATCGCGATCCTGACCGGGGTCGGCCTGGCGACCCTGTTTATCGGTTTGACCCTGATCTTCCCTCTGGTCGGTCATGCAAGCTGGCATGCCTATCGGGATCTGAGCGGGGAGTAGGCGGCGCCTCGTCATCGTCGAACAGGATGCGGTGGGCGGCGCCATCCAAATCCTCGAACTGGCCCGACTTCAATGCCCAGAGAAATGCCGCCAGACCGAGAAGCCCCAGGAACAGGGCCACCGGGATCAGGTAAGCCAGCGCGCTCATGGCCACTCGCCCCGGCGCAACAGGTTCAGCCGCAGGGCATTCAAGGTCACCGCGATGGACGAGGCGGACATGGCCGCGGCAGCGATCAACGGCGTGACATGGCCGGCCACCGCCAGGGGCACGGCGATGGCGTTATAGCCGAACGCCAGGGCGAAGTTTTGCAGCACCAGGCGGCGGGCCAGGCGGGCGACGCGGATCGCCTCGGCCAAAGGCGCCAGGCCGTCGCCCTGCAAGATCACATCCGCCGCCGTCTGGCTGATATCCGCCGCCTCGGCGGGCGACGCCGACACGTGGGCGGCGGCCAGGGCCGGCGCGTCGTTCAAGCCATCGCCGACCATCAGCACCCGTTGGCCCGCCCGCGCCATGTCGGCCAGGCGGGCGGTCTTCTCGGCCGGCCGGCACTCGGCCTGCCAATCGGCAATACCCAGGCCCTCGGCCAGGGCACGCACCGCAGCGGGCCGGTCGCCGGAGAGTAACATGAGGGAAAATCCCTGCCGGCGCAGCCAGCCGATCAAGGCGCCCGCATCGGTCCGCGGGGCATCGCGGAAGGCGAAGCGCACCGGCGCGCGGCCTTCGACGGCCAGCCACATCTCCATCTCCGAAGCCGCCGCCCCGGTGTCGGCCACGCCGCACCAGGACCTGTGGCCCAGGCGCACCGGGCGCCCGCCGGCCGCGGCCTCCAGGCCCATCCCCGGTTCCTCGCGCACGTCCGGCGCCGCTGCCACGGGTCCGGCCGCCCGGCACAAGGCCCGCGCCAGCGGGTGCCGGCTGACGCACGCCAGGGACGCGGCCAGGCGCAGATCATCGAGCGAAACATCGCCGCCGTTCACCAGTTCCGGCCGGCCCAGGGTCAAGGTTCCGGTCTTGTCGAACACCACCGCGTCCACCTGGGCCAGACGCTCCAGCCCGTCCGCCGATTTCACCAGCACACCCCGGCGCAACAGGCGGGCAACGGCGGTCACCTGCACCGCCGGCACGGCCAGACCCAAGGCGCACGGACAGGTGATGATCAGCACCGCCACGGCGGTCATCAGGGCGCTTTGCCACGGGGCGCCGGCAATCAGCAGCCAGCCGAGGAAGGTGGCCGCTGCCAGTCCGTGAACGGTCGGCGCATAGATCCGCGCCGCCCGGTCGGCCAAGCGCACATAGCGGGCCCGGCCTTGTTCCGCCGCCGTCATCAGGCGCCCGATTTCGGCCAGCAGGGTGCCCTCGCCGGTGGCGGTCACCTGGATCTCCAGGGGCGCGCCCAGATTGACGGTGCCGGCGAAGACCTCGTCGCCAAGGCCGACGAGGCGCGGCAGGCTTTCGCCGGTGACCAGGCTGGTATCGATGTCGCTGCGCCCGGCGACGATGCGGCCATCGGCGGGAATGCGTTCGCCGGCTGCTACGGCGACCCGGGCACCGGTCGCCAGCGAAGCAGTGGCGACCGAGCGGCGGCGCCCATCCGCCTCGATCAAGGTCGCCGACCGGGCCCGTAAGGCCAGCAGGTTCTCGGCCGCCGAGCGCACCCGGCCGCGCACGCCCAGATCCAGGGTGCGGCCAATCAGCAGGAAGAACAGCAGCATCACCGCGGCGTCGAAATAGACCAGCGGTCCGCCGCGCACGGTTTCGAACAGGCTCATGGCGGTGGTCAGCAGAACGGCCAACGAAATCGGCACGTCCATGTTCAACCGGCCGCCCCGGAGCGCCGTCACCGCTGAGGCAAAGAACGGCCGGCCGGCATAGGCCACGGCCGGCAGGGCGATCAGGGCCGAGACCCAGTGCAGCAGGCTGCGCGTCGCCGCGCCCATGTCGGCGGCCAGGCCGCTCCACACCGAAACCGACAGCAGCATCACATTGCCGGCGGCAAACCCGGCCACCGCCAAGGCGCGCAACAAGGCGCGGCGCTCGGTTTCGCCCGCCGCGGCGATCGCGTCCGCATCGAAGGGGGCCAAGCGGTAGCCCAGGGCCAGCACCGGCGCCAGCAGGTCCGCGGCCGGCGCCTCGCCCCGCCAGCGCAGGCGCAACCGGCGGCTGGTCAAGTTGACGCGTGCTTCCAGAACGCCGGGTTGCCCGCGCAAGGCGCCCTCGATGCGCGGAATGCAGCCGGGGCAGTGCAGGTTCTCGACTGCCAGATTCAGCTCGGCGGCGCCATCGGCGCCGGTGCGCACGTAGAGGCTGGGATCGGCCATGGCCGCCGTGTCCGCGGTCAGCGTATCCGCGTCCGTTACGGCAACCATAGGCGATCCTCCAGAACGAAGATCGCGCCGTCCGGCGAGGTGGCGCGCAAACGCACGTCCCACTGGCCGGCGGCGAGTTGATCCACATCGGCACCGTATCGGCCCGGACCGTCCCGGACGAGATCAATGGCCCGATCGAGATCGTCGCGCACCGGCCGGCGCAGATCACCGGAGACCGCCAAGCCTTCCACCGGCGCCCCGCTGCGGTCGGTGAAGGCGACGGTGAGGCGGGCCCCGCCGCCGGCCATCGGCTCAAGCACCGCCTTGGCCTGCCAATTCAAGGCCCGCTGCGCCTCGGCCCCGGCCAAAGTCTGGTTGTAGGCCAGGCCGCGCTGGTAGGCATCCTCGGTGCTCAGGCCGCTCCAACTCCACATGGCCAGGGCGATGTAGATCCCGTTCACGGCGATCACAAAGGCAAAGAAGGCAAGCACGGCGATCAACACGTGCTTCCCTTTCAAGGTGCGTATACCGGATCTGTTCATTTGCTTGGCCCGCGAAAAACGCTGTCATAGACGGCCTGATCGCCGCTGGCCGTATCGCTGACGACGAAGGTGACCTGGGCCGACTCGCCGCGCACGTCCGCCGCCGGGACGGTCAGGAACACCCGGAAGCTGGCCAGTCGGTCCGGCCCTACAGTGACCGTCGCGGTCTCGTCGGCGGCGGCCAGTATGCTCAATTGGGCCGGCACGGATCCGGAGACCGTCAGCCTGAAATCCCGCCCCTGATGCCGCTTGTTGATGATCTTGATCGTATACCCGTTGCGCACGCTGCCGTCGGACAAGGTAACGAACAGGGGATTGCGGTCGCGCAAGACGCTCAGCTCGACCGAGCCCCGGCTGCTGAAGGCGGCCAGCATGACCGCGCCGACCACGGCGATGAGCACCGCATAGACCACCGGCCGCAGCCGCGCCAGCCGGAAGCGGGGCGGCTGCCCTGTGGTGCGCCGCTGCAGGTTGGTCAGGGTGTCGTACGCAATCAAGCCGCGCGGCCGCCCGACCCGATCCATGACCCCGTTGCAAGCATCGATGCACAAGGCACAGGTGATGCATTCGAGCTGTTGTCCGTCGCGGATGTCGATGCCCATGGGACAGACCGCGACGCATTGATTGCAGTCGACGCAATCGCCGCGTCCCTCCCAGCTGTCGCCCTTGCGGTGCGCGCCGCGCGGCTCGCCGCGAAACTCCCGATAGGTGACGACCAGGGATTCGTCATCCAGCATGGCCGCCTGGATGCGCGGCCACGGGCACATGTAGGTACACACCTGTTCGCGCGCATGACCGCCCAGCATGTAGGTGGTGAAGGTCAGCCCGCCGATCGCCATGTAGGCAATCGCCGGCGCCTGAAACCGGACCAGATCGGCCAGCAGGCCGGGCGCATCGGCGAAATAGAACACCCAGGCACCGCCGGTGAGCACGGCTATCACCAGCCAGGCCGCATGCTTGACAGCCTTGCGCGCGATCTTTCCCACCGTCCAGGGCATGGCGTCGCCGCGAATGCGCGCCGCCCGGTCGCCTTCCAGCAGCCGCTCGACGGCGATGAACAAATCCGTCCACACCGTCTGCGGGCACATATAGCCGCACCAGACGCGGCCGAACAGAGACGTGGCGAGAAACAGCGCCAGGGCGGCGATGATCAGCAGGCCGGTCAGGTAGTAGACCTCCTGCGGCCAGATCTCGATGAAGAAGAAGTAGAAACGCCGCGCCGGAAAATCGATCAATACCGCCTGATCCGGCGCGTTCGGCCCCCGGTCCCAGCGGATCCACGGGGTCAGATAATAGATGGCCAGAGTCACGGCCATGATCGCCCACTTCAGGCGGCGAAAGACGCCGTGCGCAGCCTTGGGATGAATCCGCAGCCGCTTGGCATAGAGCGAGCGCGCCGCCGATTTGTTGACCGGCTCGGCGGTTGAACGCTCCACCCCCGCCGCCGCTGCGGCGCGGTTCATCGACGCGCCGGTGATGTCCGCCATCGTATCCATCTGGTGCTACCCGATCCGGCCTACGAAGGCCGGTGCTGGCTACTCGCCGCCGCCGAGCGCATGGACATAGACGGCCAACTGCTTGATGGCCGCCGCATCCAGCCGGCCGATCCACGCGGGCATGGCGCCGGCGCGGCCGCCGGCGACGGTCTGGATCAGCGTATCGCGATCGCCGCCATAGAGCCAGATGCCATCGATCAGGTTGGGCGCGCCCAATTCGTGCGAGCCAACCCCGTCTTCCTGATGACAGGCCGTGCATTGTTCGGCAAAAACGTCGGCGCCACGGGCGATAGCTTCCGCGTCCCCGGCTTCGCCGGACAAGGACAGCATGTAGGTCACCACATCCTCCACCTGTGCCTGATCGAGGATGCCGTCGCGCAGGAACGCGGGCATGTCGCCGACGCGCGCCTCGTCGTGTCCGGAGCGGATACCGAAGCGGATGGTCTGGGCGATGTCGTCCAGAGTGCCGCCCCACAACCAGTCGTCGTCATTGAGGTTGGCATAGCCCGGCCCGCCCTGGGCGCCCAGGCCGTGGCATTGCGAGCAGTTCACGGCAAACGCCGAACGGCCGCCCGCCAAGGCGAATTCGAGCAGCGCCGGGTCAGCCTCGATCTCCGCCAAACTGGCATCGACAATGCGGCTGGTATAACCGATTTGCGCCTGCTTGGCCTCGGCCAGACTCTGGGCCACCACGGCGCGTTGCGAATGACCGAGCAGGCCCGTGGTATAGCTGCTCACCAACGGCCACGCCGGCATCAGGATCCAATAGCCAACCGCCCAGAGAATGGTGGCATACCAAGTCCACAGCCACCAACGGGGCAGCGGCGTGTTCAGTTCCTTGATGCCGTCCCACTCATGCCCCGTGGTTTCGGTGCCCGAGGACTGATCGACCTCCCGCCCCTGCGCCATCTCAGTCCTCCTGCAGCGGCAGCCGCGCCGCGCGGTCGAAGGTGCGCTTGTTGCCCGGCCACAGGGCATAGACCAACACGGCGGCGAACAGCACGATCAAGTAGATCAGCCCAAAACCGGCGGCGAATGCCCTCATCTCTTCGTACATCATGGGCCGCTCCTAACGCAGGTTGTCTTCCGGCTTGTAGAGATCGAAATCGACCAGCGTTCCCAGCATCTGCAAATAGGCGATTACCGCATCCAATTCCGAAACCATGGCCGGGTTACCGTCGAAGTCGCGCACTTGCGCCTTCGGATACCGCACCTGCACATCCTCCGCGCCGTCGGCGTCAGGGTTCGCCTGGGCGGCCAGATCGGCTGCCGCCGCCGCGATCATCTCGTCTGTATAGGGCACGCCGATGGCCCGGTTGGCGCGCAGGTCATCGGCAATATGCGCCGCATTCAGCGGTGTCTTGGCCAGGAACGGATACCCCGGCATGACCGATTCCGGCACCAAGGCGCGCGGTGCGATCATATGCTCCACATGCCATTCGTCGGAATAGCGGCCGCCGACCCGGGCCAGATCCGGGCCGGTGCGCTTCGAGCCCCACTGGAACGGATGATCGTACATGCTCTCCGCCGCCAGGCTGTAGGGACCGTAGCGCTCCACCTCATCGCGCAGGGAGCGGATCATCTGGCTGTGACAGTTGTAGCAGCCCTCGCGCACATAGATGTTGCGCCCGGCCAATTCCAGCGGCGAATAGGGGCGCATGCCCTGCACCTTCTCGATGGTGCTTTCCAGATAGAACAGGGGCGTGATCTGCACCAGACCGCCGATGGCGACGACGATCAGGATCAGCACCAGCAGGAGGATCGAATTCCGTTCGATGGTCGCATGCCGGATCATGGCCGCCCCCTCATTCCGCCGCCCCTCATTCCGCTGGCGCCATGGCCGGGCCCGGCCGGGAGATGGGCAGCGCCTCGGCCCGCAAATCGCCGCGTATCGTGCGCCACAGGTTGTAGGCCATGATCAAGGCACCGACGACGAACAGCGCCCCGCCGCCGGCACGGATCACGTAGAATGGGTGCATGGCCGCCACGGTTTCGACGAACGAGTATTCCAGGAAACCCAGGCTGTCGTAGGCCCGCCACATTAGGCCCTGGAGAATACCCGAGACCCACATGGCGGTGATGTAGAGCACGATGCCGATGCTGGCGATCCAGAAGTGCGCGGAGACCAGTTGCAGGGAATACAGCCGCTGGCGCTTCCAGAGAACCGGCGTCAGGGCATAGAGGGCGCCGAAGCTGACGAAGGCGACCCAGCCGAGCGCCCCGGAATGCACGTGGCCGACGGTCCAGTCGGTGTAGTGGCTGAGCGAATTGACGGCGCGGATGGACATGACCGGGCCTTCGAAGGTGCTCATGCCGTAGAGGGCGACCGAAACCACCAGCATGCGCAAGACCGGATCGGTGCGCAGCTTGTCCCAGGCGCCGGACAGGGTCATCAGGCCGTTGATCATGCCGCCCCAGGAGGGCATCCACAGCATGATCGAAAAGGTCATGCCCAGGGTCTGCGCCCACTGTGGCAAGGCGGTGTAATGCAGATGATGCGGCCCGGCCCAGATATAGAGAAAGATCAGCGACCAGAAGTGGACGATCGACAGGCGATAGGAATAGACCGGCCGCTGTGCCAGCTTGGGCACGAAGTAATACATGATGCCGAGGAACCCGGCGGTCAGGAAGAAGCCCACAGCGTTGTGCCCGTACCACCACTGGGTCAGGGCATCCTGCACGCCGGCGAACAGGGTATAGCTCTTGGTCCCGGTCCAGGAGACCGGCACCGCCAGGTTGTTGACGATGTGCAGCATGGCGACGGTGACGATGAAGGCCAGATAGAACCAGTTGGCCACGTAGATATGCGGCTCGCGCCGCCGCCACAGGGTGCCGAGGAAGACCAGCAGATACACCACCCAGACCAGGGTCAGCCAGAGATCCGCGTACCATTCCGGTTCGGCGTATTCCTTGCTCTGGGTGACGCCGGACACATAGCCGGTGGCGGCGATGACGATGAACAGGTTGTAGCCCCACAGCACGAACCAGGGCGCGATCTCGCCCGCCAGGCGCGCCCGGCAGGTGCGCTGCACCACATGGAACGACGTGGTGATGAGCACATTGCCGCCGAAGGCGAAGATCACCGCCGAGGTGTGCACCGGGCGCAGGCGGCCGAAGTTGGTCCACGGCAGATCCAAATTGAGGATCGGAAACGCCAGTTGCAAGGCAATCGCCAGACCGGCCAGAAAACCAACCACGCCCCAGGCCATGGATACGATGACACCGGCGCGCGTCACCGCGTCGTTGTAAACCAGACCCGTATCCGAAACCGGCGGGCGGTCATAGTGCCGGCGAATGAGCAGGAAAATGCCACCGCCACAGAAAACGATGAAGAGAACCCCGTGCCCGACCATGACAGGGTCCACCGTGCGCGCCGTCAGAAACAGCCCCAGCAGGGCCCCCAGCGCCAGCGCCAGGCCAACCGCAAGGTTCGTGACGGAACGTCCACCATGGTGGTTTGAATTCGTCATGGCCGCATCCGAAGAAAGGCGTCAGTTGAAAACTGGTGCTTCCTCGGTCCCCCCAAAGCAGTGACCGAAGGCTCGATTCGCCGACGGCACCCTAGTTGTACTGGTCTACCATGCCCATGATGTAGATCAAGTCTGTCCTCCTGACCTTAGATCAGGGGATCCAGGGAGTCAGCCAACCCCGATCAGCTTGCCGCGGCAGTCGACGAGTAGATCACCTTCACCGGCTCCGCCAGACGGTGCACCTTGGCCAGATTATGGATTTTGGCAATCAAGGCCACCGACAGCACATGCCCCTTGGCCAGAACCAACTTGCCGGATTCGGTCTTGATGTCGGAGACCAGCTGGTGACCGGGCAGCAACCCGGTGATCGGCCGCAGTTGAATCACATCCTCGCCGGCACCGGCACCCTCCGCTTCCCCATCCACGAACAGGCAGGCGCGGGCGGCTTGCAGGACGTTCGGGTCGTACTCGACCCGGCGCGTGTCCAAGGCACTGAAGGCGGCCGGACCCGGCTGCTGCCCGACGGATGCATCCATTAAATCGATTAGGACCCGCAACACCCGGGCCCCGATCGGAATCTTGTCACCGGTCGGGCCTTTGGCGGGCAGGCCGCTTCCATCGTAGCCCTTGCGTTGCAGATAGACCATATCGGCCACCGGCTTAAGGCGCGGAATGTTGGTGATCAGATCGCGCCCAACCTCCGGCACTTTTTCGAGCATCCCCTTCTCGAATTCGGTCAACTCATCGCCACCGCGCCTTTTGGCTATCACTTCTGCCGGCACCGTCACATAGCCGAGGAACGCCAGCATCGCTGCCAAATCCAGGGACCACGTATTGTGCAGCTTCAACTCGGCGGCCATCTTTCGCATCCAATCGCGCAGCTTGGTGGCGCGGCCGAATGAATCCGGATCGACAATAGCCAGGACATCGACGAGCACCTTGACCGCGCCGCCAAGGGTGCGCTGCAGCAGCTCCTTTTCGGCGGTGATCAAGCGGTGTTGCGCAAGGGCATCGGTGATCGTGCGCACCAAGTCTTCCGGCGTGCAGGGCTTGGTGAGAAATCGAAAGATGTGACCGCTGTTAATGGCCTGCGCCGCCGTTCCCTGGTCGGCATTGCCGGTCAGCATGATACGCACCGTCTCCGGCGCTCGTTTTTCGAACTCGGCAAGCAGCTGGATGCCGTTCATTCCCGGCATCTGCATGTCCGACACGATGACCGCAAAGGGCCCTTGGTCGGTGAGCGCCTGCAACGCGATCTCGCCGCCTGCCGCGGTGGCAAGCTCGAATTCATTGCGCAGGTGCCGGTTAAAACCGGAGAGAATGTTCGGTTCGTCGTCGACCAGAAGCACTTTTCCCGTCATGCGGGCGCCGAGGCGTTTTGCAAGCTTACTCGAAGCTTCCACCACTCCGCCAATCGGCCGGTGACGCCGAGCTTCGAGAGGTATTCCAGATCCAGCGCCTTACCAAGTGTTTCGACCGATTCCAGGTCTTTCAACTTCACATGCAAGAGATGGTCTGCGAGGTAGACGGTAGTTACGGTTGTGATTTTTTGCGCCGGGCATCGATCCGGCTCATGATGGAAGGCGACCGGTTCCACGATAGAGTCCGGCAACCCCCACATGCCCAAGAGATAGGCGCCGATCTCGGCGTGGCTTGCACCCAGGATTTCTCGCTCGGCTTCGAACAGAGGTATACTCTTCGTGTCAGCCAGTTTTTCGATTTTCCTCTGCTCGCTACCGAAGTAAGTGGCGAAAACCAGAGCGCCAACATCGTGCAACAGGCCGGCAACAAACGCGTTATCGATTTCCTCAGGCGACTCGCCAGCCTCCTTGGCGATCCCTTGGGCCAAAGTCGCGCAGTCGAAACACTCTTTCCAAACGGCCTCAAGCATATTGCTGTTGCCGGCGAATTGCGTTGCCATTCCGTGGTTGAGGACCAAGGCCCGGACGATATCGAGGCCAATCATTTCCACCGCTTGTTGGGCCGTGCGGACGTTCCATTTGACCCCGAAATAGGCGGAGCGCGTGAGTTGCAGTAGCTTCGCCGTCAGCGCTGCATCGCGTGAGACGATGGACGCAATCTCCCGGGTGTTCGGCGCGTTCGAGCCCAGCTCTTCCAGCAGGTCCAGATAAATCTTCGGTGCCGCCGGCAACGATGGAATGCTGGAGACAAGGCCAAGAAGTTTCTCGTCGGTCAGCGTGGCGCGCAACGCCAGCGCGCGGGTGATGACATCCTCGATCACCGCGCCGTCGCAGGGCTTGGACAGGAATTGGTGACTCGTACCGACCGCGCGAAGCGACAATTTCCGATCGCATTGACCGGACAGGATCACCCGAACCGTAGCCGGGTGCTTTTTCTGTACCGCGGATAGAAGCTGCGCCCCGTCCATGCCCGGCATGCGCATGTCGCTGACCAGCACATCGACCGGCGTGCTCTCCATGAAGCTGAGCGCTTCGGCACCGCCGTTGACGAAGTTCATCGACCACTCGTCCTTCTTACCACGCAGCATGCGGCGCAAGCCGGACAGGACATTGGGCTCGTCATCGACAAAGAGGATGCTAGCTGTTGCCATGGTGCCAACTTATGGCCATTGAAGGAGGGACTAAGCCGCTTGGAACCTACGGTTTGCTCGCTAAGATTTAGTTAATTGAAAATTCACTCGCTAAGATTGCATCTCTTTTATTAACCAATGCGTGCCCGTCACGCGGCCACCACTTGCTCCGACTCCTTTGGATCCAGGGGCAAACGGACGATGACGGTGGCGCCATGACCCTCTTCGGATTCGATGGCGATGGTGCCGCCGTGCTTCTGTGTGATGATGGTATGGCTGATCGCCAGGCCCTGGCCGGTGCCGCGGCCCGGCGGCTTGGTGGTAAAAAACATGTCGAAGACACGCTTCATGTTCTCCGCCTTGATACCGATGCCGGTGTCGCCGATCCGGATTTCGACCCAGCCATCGATGGCGCGGGTGGAGACAGTAATGCGTCCCGGTTCGTCCTTCTTTGCCTCCTCGATGGCATGTGCGGCATTGACGATAAGGTTGAGCATGACCTGGTTGAATTCGCCAGGCAGGCACGGCACCGTCGGCAGGTTTTCCTCGAAGTCGGTGACCAATTCGGCGACGTATTTCCACTGGTTGCGGCTGACCGTGATGGTGGTTTCGATGGCGCGGTTGAGATCGACCGGGGACTTTTCTTTTACATCGGGGTGCGAGAACTCCTTGATCGCCAGCACGATCTCGCGGATGCGGTCGATGCCGTCAAGGGATTGACGCAAGCAGCTTGGCACTTCGCTAAGTTGGAATTCGATATCCGCGTCCTTCATGGCTTTTTCCAACACCGCAACCTCGGCGGTGAACTGATTGTTGGATTTTGCCGCCGCGGCAAGAAACAGGCCCTTCTCGAGGATCGCAAAGAAGTCGTTGAACGCATCCTGCAGGAAGCGGATGTTGTCGCCAACGTACTGGGTCGGTGTATTGATTTCGTGCGCGACGCCGCCGGCCAGGGTGCCCAGGGCCTCAAGCTTCTGCGCTTGGCTCAAGTTGGCCTCTAGCTCCGCCCTTTCCTTCTCTGCTATCTTTCGGTTGGTGATGTCGAGGGAGGCGTTGACCAGCATCTCCAGCTTGCCATCAGCGTCGAACACCGGAACCTTCGTGGTCAGCCAATGACGCATCTCGCCATCCGCATTCGCGAGCGATTCCTCAAAGTTGTGTAAAGGCTTGCCGACGTGAATGACGACTTCGTCGCTGAGCCGCACGAGCTCGGCGTATTCATCGCCGGCGATCTCGGCCGGGCTCTTGCCCGCCACCGCGCTTGAATCCACGCTCAATAGACGCGCTTGAAAGGCATTCATAAAGACGTAACGGCCATTGGCATCCCGGGCATTGATCCCGGCCGGAATGGCGTCGATGACCGTGCGCATCAAATTCTGTGTTTCCAGAAGGACCCCTTCGACCCGTTTCGTCTCCGCCAGCTCGGCTTCCAAATCCGCTGTGCGCGCCTTGATCTGGCGCTGCAGCATGTCGGAATAGATATTCTCGGCCTGCTGGGCCTTCATGTGGGACATGACCCAGTGCCTGACCACCCGTGCGTACCGGCGGGCGAGATCGGGCGGTGCCGCGATGCCTAGACTGCCGATCCGCCGGCCGCCGTGTTCGAAAGCAATGTTGTAGCCTTCGCGCATCCCATTGGATTGCGCCGCCTCGTCGGCGGACACGGCGCGTTCATTGTATTTTCCGGCCATGATGTCGGCGGCGATATCGTGCACGGCACCGATTCGCACCCGATCCGACGAGGCGATGATCTTGCCGCCCTCCGCCATGATCGATACGACAGCCTCGATTTCGGGAGCAATAAGGTCGCAGACTTCTTGTGCGAATTTGGGGGAAAGTTCCATGGCCCACTCATCCCATCGGTGGGAGGCTTGGCACCTCACCCCGGGGTCCGTTCGAGACCAGCGGTTCTGGCACCCGCACAATCCAGGTTGGCTGCGGCCGTACCTACCGGTGCATGCACCATGCAATACAGAAGTTGTACTAACTCCTCCTTAATTCACGCGGACGGCGTGGGCATGGGGGCGGTGGACGGGAGTGATGGGGGGGCAGATTAACGGGATTCCGCTTTTCGGGGGCCGGGTAAATATCTGGCAGGGCCGCAATAATGGTCTTATGCCCGCTGAGGAAGGGATATGAACCTCATCGGCTGCGATCGAGGGCGCGGCAATCCTCCGGCAGCCAGGTGACCCGGATAGGGGTGCCGGGCGCCAACGATGCCTCACCTTGGCCGATCGGCACCTTGATCAAGAAATCGTCGCGGCCCAGCAACGACGCCCGCACGCGGGTATGATCGCCGAGATAGATCAGCTCCTCCACCCGCCCGTCGAATTCATTGCCGCCGGCATCAGCCGCCCCGTCTATGCGCACCCGCTCCGGCCGCAGCGACAGGGTCGTCTCCGCGCCGATTCGCAGGGCCGCCACGGCGCGGGCACGGATGCGCGCATCGGTGTCGACCCGCACCAGACAGTCGTTGCCGTCGAAGCCCTCGATGGTGCCGTGCAGCCGGTTGTTCTCGCCAATGAACTGGGCGACGAATGAATTCTCCGGCCGCTCGTAGAGATCGACCGGGGCGGCAAGCTGGCGGATCGCCCCGTCGTGGAACACGCCCACCCGGTCAGACATGGTCAGCGCCTCGCTCTGATCGTGGGTCACATAGACGATGGTGACGCCAAGCTGCTGATGCAGATGCTTGATTTCCAGCTGCATATGTTCGCGCAGCTGCTTGTCCAGTGCCCCCAGCGGCTCGTCCATCAAGATCAATGCCGGATCGAAGACCAGGGCACGGGCCAGGGCGACCCGCTGTTGTTGGCCGCCGGAGAGCTGCCCCGGGCGCCGGGTGTGGAACGCCGGCAGCTGCACCATCTCCAGCGCCCGGGCCACGCGCTTGGCGATCTCCTCGCGGGCGAGCCGCCTGACCTGCAACGGGAAGGCAAGGTTTTCCCCCACCGTCATATGCGGGAACAGGGCATAGTTCTGGAACACCATGCCGATATTGCGCTTGTACGGGGCCAGGGCGTTGATCGCCCGCCCGTCCAGGAAGATCTGCCCGCCGGTCGGCGTCTCGAATCCCGCCAGCATCATCAATGTCGTGGTCTTGCCCGAGCCGGAAGGGCCGAGCAGGGTCAGGAACTCGCCGCGGCTGATCGACAGGTTGAGATCGCGTACGACCAGGGTCTCGCCGTCGTAGGTTTTCTGCACATCGGCAAAGACCACAAAGCCCGAGTCCGGACCATTCGACGGCATCGGCATGGCGGCCGTTGCCCGCGACGCCGTAATCAAGGCTCGGCCATGCCGTGACGCTTCGCCCAGTCGAACGGATAGAGCGCATAAAAATAGGCGCAGCGCCGCCCGGTCATGTCGTAGTCGAGGGTGACGCCCTCCGGCAGCCAGACAATGTCGCCGGCGCGGCATTCGAACTCGTCGCCGCCGGAGCGCACGATCATGCTGCCTTCGTGAATGAACAGAATCTCGTCATAGAGCGTGGTCCAATGCACGCTGAGATCCTCGCCGATCTCCAACCCGCCGCCCATGTTCAGGCTGATGCGCTCGTTGATGACGCGGGCGATCTTGGTCTCGCCGCCCGGCGCCTTGCATGGCATGAACGGCAGCTTGTCATAGGGGAAGTGTTCGGCCTTGGGCATGGCGGTCTCCTTTCTCCAATCGGGTCTAGCGGATACGTGAAGTGGTGATGCCGCCCGGGGCCAGGCCGGCCAGGCTGCGCACGACAAGACCGGGCGCGCGGCCTTGGTGGGCCAGCGCGTCCTGGCGTTTGATGGCGGCGCGGACCATGTGGGCGCCCACATAGCGGATCGGCTCCGGCGGCAGCCAACGCTCCGGCGGGCGCACCAGGCCGCACTCCGACCATTCGTCGCGCCGGCCGAGGACGAGCGAGGCGAGAATCCGGCCGGCGATGGGTGTGGTGGCAACGCCGTTGCCGGAGAAGCCGCAGCCGTAGAAGATTTCCGGATGATTGGACAGGGCGCCGAACAGGGGCAGGCCGCTGCGCGTGCGGTCGATCGGGCCGGACCAGGAATCGGCGAACGGCACATCGGCCAGCGCTGGATACCCGTGCCGCACGCAATCGCGGATATCGTCCTCGCGCCGGGATTTGCCCTCGAAGCGGTCGCCGGCGCCGCGGCCGAAGCCCATGCGGCCGAAGCCGACCACACCGCCGGTGATGCCGGGGTTGAAGCGGTGATCGCCGGTGGTGCGGAACCCGGTGACGAAGGTCTGGGAATCACCCATCAGCGGCTTGGCCTTATAGCCGAGCTTTTCCAGCAAGTCCGGTACCGGCGCCGTCACCGCGTCGTCGCTGGCGATCACCAGGATCGCCGAGCGCAGTTCGGGAATGGCGGTCGACCAGGCGTTCATGGTCAGCACCACCCGTGCCGCCGTGATCGAGCCCTTGGCCGTGCGGACCGTCGGCGGCGACGAGCGTTGCAGCCTGGTCATCGGCGAGTTTTCATAGACACGGATACCGGATTTCAGCACCACCCGGCGGAGACCGCGCACCAGCTTGCCCGGATGGATGGTGGCCGCGCTCGGATCATGGATACCCGAGAGAAATGATCGGCTGCCGGTGCGGCGCGCGATCTCCGCGCCGTCGATTTCTTGAAAGGGCCGCAGGTCATGTTCGGCGAGGCCGGCCAGGATCCCGCGCCATGAGCCGACATGACTCTTGCAGGTGGCGCCCCAGATCCACCCGTCGCGGCGGAACTCGGCATCGATGCCGTGCGCGGTGCAGAACGCCGCCAGATCTTCGGCCGATTTGCCGAAGGCATGACCCAGCCGGATGGCGCCGTCCGTGCCGCAGAAGGATTGCAACGCCGCGAACTTGGCCCATTGCGAGAGCACCATGCCGGAGTTGCGGCCGCTGGCACCGCCGCCGCAGATGTCGGCTTCGACGATCGCCAGGTCGGTGGACGGGGCGTATGTCTTGATTTCGAGTGCCGTCCACAGGCCGGCCAAGCCGCCGCCGACGATGCACACATCGGCGCGCGCATCGCCTTCCAGGTCCGGGCAATCGATTTCGCCGGGCGAGATCGCCTCGCGCAGCCACGGGCCGCGGCCCTCGATGCGGGTGGGACGGGTCACCCTTCAGTTTCCATTCAACAGGTCCATCGCACGCTGCCGCGCCGTCGCGGGAAGCGGAGCCGACTTGCGGTGCGCCATGCTGAAACATGCGACGACATGCTCGCTGGTGGCGCGCAGAATGTCCTGCTCGGTGTCGCGCAATTCATGCAGGAAAGTAAGCGAGGAATTGCCGATCTTGGTCAGTTGCGTGCGGATCACCAGTAACTCGCCCGAACGCACTTCGTGCTTGTATTCGATGACCTGGCGCATATCGACCCAGCCGCAGTCGATCGCCTGCAACTCGGACCTTTTGGCGATCTGCGCCAGGAAATGCAGGGTCGCTCCATCGAACAGAGCGCAATAGAACTGCGTGTTCATGTGACCCATGAAATCGCAGACCCATGGGTATACGACCCCGCGAAACGTCTCGATCACCCGCGCCATCATACCCTCCCGGCCGTGTCTCCGTGACGTCAGAATCCGACCTGGTCGCCGCCCTTGAGTTTCAGCATCCGGCGCGCCTCGTCCGGGGTCGCGATCTGCAGCGACATCTCTTCGAGGATGGTGCGGATCTTGCGCACCTGGTCGGCATTGCTCTTGGCGAGTGTGCCGGGGCCGAGATAGATGCTGTCTTCCAATCCGACGCGCACATTGCCGCCCATGCTGGCACCGATGGTCGCCAGGGTCATCTGATGCCGGCCGGCCGCCAGGATCGACCACTGGTAATCCGCGCCGAATAGGCGGTCCGCCGTGCGGCGCATATGCATCAGATCCTCCGGATGCGGCCCGATGCCGCCGAGCACGCCAAAGATGGTCTGCACGAAGAGCGGCGGCTCGAGCAGTTTGCGGTCGAGGAAATGCGCCAGGGTATAGAGATGCCCGACGTCGTAGCATTCGCACTCGAAACGGGTGCCGCAACCGTGGCCGAGCTCTGTGATGAAGCGCTCGATCTGGGCAAATGTGTTGCTGACGATGTTGTCCTTGGTCTTCTCGACGTACGGCTTCTCCCAATCGTATTTCCAATCGGTGATCTTGTCGGTCACGTGAAAGATGCCGAAATTCATCGAGCCCATGTTCAGCGAGCACAGCTCCGGCTTGGCCCGCAGCGGGGCGGCCAGGCGATCCTCGATGCTCATGCCGAGGGAGCCGCCGGTGGTAATGTTCACCACCGCATCGCAGCTTTGTTTGATGCGCGGCAGGAACTGCATGAACATGTCGGGGTCCGGGGTCGGCCGGCCGTCCTTGGGATCGCGCGCATGGAGATGGATGATCGAGGCGCCGGCTTCCGCCGCGGCGATGGATTCCCGGGCGATGCCGTCGGGCGTGATCGGAAGATAGGGCGTCATGGTCGGCGTATGCACCGAGCCCGTCACCGCGCAGGTGATGATGACCTTGCGGCCGGCCTTGCCCGCCGATTCCGCTGGTTGCTGAGACATAACCCTTACCTCCCGGTTCCACGTTTCGCGTTTCGCCCGCATCCCTCTTTATGAGACCGGCGGTCTGCACGCAGGGCAATTGACATGCCCATTCCTTTTAGCTTAGCATCACAATGCTTGTGATCACAAGATGCCCGCATCAACTTTCACCGGTTGCCGGGGCCGAAAAGGAACAATCGTCGCGCGGCGAACCGCTGCACAGGGAGGGAAACCATGAAGAAATACCGTTTGCTTACCGGGGTCTTGGGCCTCGCCATGGCCATCAGCGCCGGCCTGCCGCCGGCCGCCGGCGCGGAGGAACAGGTGGTTGTCGTCGGTTGGGGGGGCGTCTGGCAGGACGCCTACCGCAAGGCGCTGTTCGAGCCGTTCACCAAGGAAACCGGCATCAAGGTCGTCGAGGAAGAGTTCGGCGGCGAATACGCCAAGATCATCAGCCAGATCGAGGCTAACCAAATTACCTGGGATCTGGCGGCGTTCGAAAGCCCGCAGGTCATCCAGGGCTGCGACGAGGGCGCCTTCCTCAAGCTCGACTGGAATGCCCTCGGCGGGCGCGACAAGCAAATCGACTATGCGGCGCACGATTGCGGCATCGCCTCGGACATCTGGTCGACCGTGCTGGCCTATGATGGCGACAAGATTCAGGATGGCCCGAAGAGCTGGGCCGACTTCTGGAACGCCGATAAGTGGCCGGGCAAGCGCGGAGCCTACAAGGATGCGCGCATCATGATCGAGATCGCGCTGATGGCCGACGGCGTGGCGAAGCAGGATATCTACAAGGTGCTGGGCGAGCCGGCCGGGTTCGACCGGGCCTTCAAGAAGCTGGACGAGCTGAAGCCCCATATCCTGTGGGCGGAAAGCGCCGCCGACGGCATGCAGCGCCTGCTGGCCGGCGACGTCGTCATGGTGATCAACTTCAATGCCCGCGTCACCGGCGCCGCGAAGGAAAACAACCGCAACCTGGTGATCGCCTGGGATAGCGGCTTCTGGGTCGGCACGGATTACTGGGTTCAGATTGCCAAGGGCCCGAATCCAACGGGTGCGGCGAAGATGCTGGAATTCTATTCCCGCCCGGCGACCCAGGCGGCCCTGGTCGAGAATCTCAGTTATGGCGTGCCAACCGTGGCCGCCTATGATTTGATGCCGGCAGAGATCAAGGCTGCCCTGCCCACCTCGCCGGACAAGGCGCAATGGGCGGCAGTCTATAGCGACGACTTCTGGGTCGAGCATCAGGCCGCGGCGACCGAGCGTTTCAACGCCTGGGCGGCGCAATAGCCCGCACACCCGGCGTTCGTCTCGTCTTTTGACTTCGGATCAAGCGGCCGGTCGGCCGCTTGATCCAAGCTTTTCGCCCAAACTATTCACAAGGGATGCTTGCCATGTCGCGCGCTGCTTCCGGATCGCCGGCCGCCGCCCAGCGCAACCAGGATCTGGCCTCCGCCGTGCACGAGGCAGAAGAGAACTATGTCGCGGCCAATCCGGAAAGCCGGCGCTTGGCCACACGCGCGGCCGCGCACCTGCCGGGCGGGAATACGCGGACGACCGTGCATTTTTCGCCCTTCCCGCTCTATATGACGGGCGGCAAGGGCAGCCGCCTGACCGACGTCGACGGCCATACCTATGTCGACTTCATCAACGAATATACGGCCGGCGTGTTCGGCCATTCCAATCCGGTGATTGCCGCGGCAATCCACCAGGCCCTGGCCGGCGGTATCAATCTGGGCGCGCCGACCCAGCACGAGCGGATGCTGGCCGAGGAAGTTCAGCGCCGCTTTCCGGCGATGGAATTGCTGCGCTTCTGCAATTCGGGCACGGAGGCCAATCTTTTGGCGCTGGCGACGGCAAGGGCCAGCACCGGCAAGGAGGCCGTGCTGATCTTCGACGGCGCCTATCACGGCTCCATCCTGTATTTCGCCCATGGCGCATCGCCGCTGAACATGAAGTTCGAGTGGATCACCTCGACCTTCAACGACCTCGATCGCACCCGCGCCGACATTGCCCGCCACGCCACCCGCCTGGCCGCGGTGCTGGTCGAGCCGATGCAGGGGGGCGCCGGCGCGCTGCCCGCCGATCCGGACTTCCTGCGCGGTCTGCGCGCCACCTGCGACGAACACAAGGTTCTGCTGATTCTGGACGAGGTGATGACCTCGCGACTGGATGTCGGCGGTGTGCAGCGCCTGTTCGGAGTGAAGCCCGATCTGATGTCCCTGGGAAAATATATCGGCGGCGGTGTTACCATCGGCGCCTTCGGCGGCCGCGCCGATATCATGGCCAGGTTCGATCCCTCGCGGCCCGATGCCTTTCCCCATGGCGGCACCTTCAACAACAACACCCTGGCGATGATGGCCGGACACGCGGCCCTGACCCAGGTGCTGACCGAGGCGGCACAGACGCGCATGAACCGGCTGGGCGATTCTTTGCGCGACCGGTTGAACGCGTTGGCCCGAAAGCATGGCATGCCCATGCAGGCGACCGGCCTGGGTTCGATCTTCGGTATCCATTTCCACGAGGGCGAGATCCGCAATGCCGGTGATCTGGACCGGGCCGAGCACGGGCGGGAAGCGGCGATTGGCGATCTGAAGAAGCTCTTTCACCTCGACATGCTGGCCGCCGGCCATTACGTCTCGCGGCGCATCCTGGGCAACCTGTCGATCGAGACCAGTCAAGCGGATGTGGATGCGTTCTGCGCCGCGGTCGAGGAATTCCTGGTCAGCCGCGGCCCGGTGGTGCAGGCGGCAATGGCCTGAGGACGGCCGCCCGGCGTGCTACAGATTGGCCGCGATGATCTTCGCCGCATCTTCGATATCGCTGACGATCGCCGCGCGCGCCTCGGGGGCATTGCGGGTCTTCAGCGCTTTCAGCAGCCGGCGGTGCTGGGTTTGCACCATCGTCCCCTCCGATTCAAACGCCCCCTGCTGGATGGTGAGCAGGGGACCGATCTGCAGCCACAGGGATTCGATGATTTTCACCAGGGTCGGCAGCCGCGCGCTTCGATAGAGGCGGAAATGAAATTCGCGGTTCTTCACCAGGTAGTCCGCGTGCATGGTGGTGCCGGGCAGCTCCATCTCGTCGTTGGTCGCCGCCATGGCCCGAATATCCTCGGCGTTGACCAGGGGTGTGGCCTCTTCCGCCGCCAGGCCCTCGAGCGAGGTGCGGATGCGGGTGATCTCGCGAAAACGCTCGCGGGTGATGATCGGCAGCGAGACGCTGCGGTTGGGCAACAGCACCAGCACATGCTCGGCGACCAGGCGGCGCAGCGCTTCGCGCACCGGCATGGGGCTGATGCCGAACGAAGCGGCCAGGCTGCGAATGGTCATGGTCGAGCCGGGCGCGATGCGGCCGGTGATCAGCGCTTGCTTCAATTGCTGGTAGACTTCCTCGTTCAGGGTGTTGCGCTGCAGTTTTGGCATGACCAGACCGGCCTCGCCCGCCGGGGCCGGAAAGACGCCGGGTCGGGTTTTTCGCGTCGATGCGGTCTTGCTGGACATATTCTCGGTCCTGGGCGTGCTGTTTTCCTGGGAATCTACAAGAAAACTGTAAGTGTAATACGTGATCACAACAACTATTATCTTGCGAATATGACCGCCGGGGCAACGCCGCTTCTGGCGGTAACCGGGCCCAGCCAATGAACGCGGGGCCGATGAGCGCAACGACGGAGGCGGGAGGCGGACCCATCGCGAGCGCGGCCACGGCATCCGATATTCGCGGCCGGATCCGCAGGATCGAGCGGCGGCGGATGCTGCGCGATCTGGTCCTGATCCTGCCGCTGCTGGGCTTCATTCTCATCATTTTTGCCGTGCCGATCGTTCAGTTCATGTGGCGGGCGATCGATAACGACATCGTTCCCAGCCGATTGCCGCGCACCGTCGTTGCGTTGGCCGCGTGGTCGCCGCCGGGCCTGCCGCCAGAAGCGGTCTATGCCGCCTTGGCGGAAGACCTGCAAAGCTTGCCGCCGGACGGCACCGTGGCTGTCCTGGCCCGGCATCTAAATGCCACGCACTTGGGCTTCCGCAGCCTGATGATGAAGTCCGCGAACAATTTGCCGCCGCACCCCGAAGGCGCCTGGCAAGACACCTTGATCGACATCGACAAACGCTGGCAGGAGGCGGATTTTTGGGCGGCCCTGAAGAACGAATCCGGCCGGATCACCCCATCCTATCTGCTCGCCGCCCTCGACTTGCGCTTGGATGATCATGGCGATATCGCCCGTGTCGAGCCGAACCGCCGGCTGTATCTGTCGCTGCTCGGCCGCACCTTCACGATCAGCCTGCAAGTGGCCCTGCTCTGTGCCTTGCTCGGCTATCCGGTTGCCTTCGTGCTCAATGCCCTGCCCCAGAACCGGGCCAACCTGCTGATGATCTGCGTCATGTTGCCGTTTTGGACTTCGCTGCTGGTGAGGACCACGGCCTGGATCATCCTGCTGCAAGGCAATGGCCCGGTGAACAGCACACTGCAATGGCTGCACGTCATCGATCAGCCGCTGCAGCTAATCTTCAACCGGTTCGGCGTGCTGGTGGCGATGGTGCATGTGCTGCTGCCCTTTATGATCCTGCCGCTGTACAGCGTCATGAAGGGGATTCCGGCCACCCATTTCCGCGCCGCGCAATCGCTGGGCGCCACCAACCGGCTGGCGTTCCTGCGGATCTATCTGCCGCAGACCATGCCGGGCCTGGCCGCCGGCGCCCTGCTCGTCTTCATCATGGCGCTCGGCTACTACATCACGCCGGCCCTGGTCGGCGGGCCGGCGGACCAGATGTTGAGCTCGATGCTGGTCTATCACATGAACGAGGTGGTCAACTGGGGCATGGCCTCGGCGCTGGGGGTGCTGCTGCTGGCCGCGACCCTTCTCTTGTTCATCGTGTTCGGCCGGTTGGTGGCCGCGGGCCAATTCCTGCGGAAGGGTTGACATGGCACTTCCGCCCCATACCTCGATCGAGGACCGCTTCTGGCATTACGGCGCTAGGGCGCTGTGCTACTTCGTGCTGCTGTTCCTGATCCTGCCGATTCTGATCATCATCCCCATCTCGTTCAGCTCGGGAAACCTGCTCGCCTTTCCCATGCCGGGGTTCTCCCTGCGCTGGTATGAAACCATCACCAGCAGCCCCGCCTGGCTGGATGCGGCCAAGAACAGCCTGATCATCGGGAGCGCTTCCACGGCGATTGCCATGTGTCTGGGCACCATGGCGGCGATCGGCCTTTCCCGCGCCCGATTCCGCTTCAAGACCGTGCTGATCGGATTTGTGGTGTCACCGATCCTGATCCCGATCGTCATCACCGGCGTCGGCACGTATTTCTTCTTCGTCAAGATCGGCTTGGTCGGAACGTATCCGGGCCTGATCCTGGCCCATGCGGTCCTGTCGGTGCCCTTCGTCGTGATAACGGTAATGGCAACCCTGGACGGGTTCGATACCAATTTGACGCGCGCCGCCGCCGGACTGGGCGCGCCGCCGCTGACCGCATTCCGGCGGGTCATGCTGCCGCTCATCTTTCCCGGCGTGGCCTCCGGCGGATTGTTCGCCTTCGCCACCTCGTTCGACGAGATCGTGGTGACCTACTTCATTGCCGCCCCCGGACAGCGCACGGTGCCCCGGCAGATCTTCAGCGGCGTCCGGGAATATGTCAGCCCCGGCATCGCCGCGGCGGCGACCTTGCTGATCATCCTGTCGGCCTTGCTGCTGACCACCGTCGAGCTGTTGCGCCGCCGGTCTCAGCGGTTGCGTTTCGGCCAGCGCTAGTCAGGCCGTCTGCCGGAGGCTCAGGCGATCTGTTGAGGGCGCATGTCCTCCTTGCGGATCCCGGCAACGACCACGGGCGTCTTCATGGCATCGCGGCGGAAGGGCTCGCCCAGCTCCTGGTTGAGGATAACCTCGATAAAGGTGGTCACCTTCTTCGCCATCTGCGCCTCGACCGCCGCCGCCAGGGCCGCGGTCAGCTCGGCCATGGTCCGGACCTGCACCCCCTTCAGCCCGCACCCCTCGGCCACCTGCGCGTACTGGACATCGAGGTTCAGCTCAGTACCGATGAAATTGTCATTGTACCAGATCGTGGTGTTGCGCTTCTCGGCGCCCCACTGATAGTTGCGGAAGATGATCATGGTGATCGCCGGCCACCCGTCGCGGCCGCACGAGGTCATCTCGTTCATCGAGATGCCGAAGGCGCCGTCGCCGGAAAAGCCGATCACCGGCACGTCCGGGCAGCCGATCTTGGCCCCGAGAATGGACGGAAGGCCGTAGCCGCAGGGGCCGAACAGGCCGGGGGCCAGGTATTTCCGGCCCTGCTCGAACGTCGGGTAGGCATTGCCGATGGCGCAGTTGTTGCCGATGTCGGACGAAATAATCGCGTCCTTGGGCATCGCCGCCTGGATGGCCCGCCAGGCCATGCGCGGCGACATGCGTTCCGGCTCGCGCTTGCGCGCCCGTTCGTTCCAGGTGGTGCCCGGATCGTCCTCCTCGTGATCCATTGAGGACAGGGTCTGGAGCCAGCGCGACTTGGTCACGGCGATCAGATCCCGGCGCGCCTTGCGGTCCGCGCCGCCGGCCGAGCTGGAAAGCTGTTCCAGAATCTGCATGGCCACCGCCTTGGCGTCGCCCTGAATACCGACGGTCACCTTCTTGGCCAGCCCGATCCGGTCGGCATTGATATCGACCTGGATGATCTTGGCGGTCTTCGGCCAATAGTCGATGCCGTAACCGGGCAGGGTCGAAAATGGATTGAGCCGGGTGCCCAAGGCCAAAACCACATCGGCCATGGCGATCAGCTCCATCGCCGCCTTTGAGCCGTTATAGCCGAGCGGGCCGGCCGCCAGAGGATGCGAGCCGGGAAAGGCGTCATTATGCTGATAGCCGCAGCAGACCGGCGCATCGAGCCGTTCGGCCAAGGCCTTAGAGGCTTCGATGGCGCCACCGAGGACCACCCCGGCGCCGTTCAGAATCACCGGGAATTTCGCCACCGACAGCAGCCGCGCCGCTTCGGCGATGGCCGCGCGGCCGCCGGCGGGGCGCTCGATGCGCACGATCTGCGGCAATTCGATGTCGATCACCTGAGTCCAATAGTCGCGCGGCACGTTGATCTGCGCCGGGGCGCAGCCGCGCCAAGCCTTCTCGATCACCCGGTTGAGGACTTCGGCGATGCGCGAGGGATCGCGCACCTCTTCCTGATAGCAGACCATGTCCTTGAAGACGGCCATCTGCTCGATTTCCTGGAAGCCGCCCTGGCCGATGGTCTTGTTGGCGGCCTGCGGTGTGACCAGCAGCATCGGCGAGTGGTTCCAATAGGCGGTCTTGATCGGGGTGACGAAGTTGGTGATGCCCGGCCCGTTCTGGGCGATCGCCATGCTCATCTTGCCGGTGGCCCGGGTATACCCGTCGGCGATCATGCCGGCGCTGGTTTCATGGGCGCAATCCCAGAAGGTGATCCCGGCCGCGGGAAAAAGATCCGAGATCGGCATCATCGCCGATCCGATGATGCCAAAGGCGTGCTGGATGCCGTGCATCTGCAGAACCTTCACGAAGGCTTCTTCGGTGGTCATTTTCATCTGTGAAACCCCTTTTCGTTAGGCACGACCCTGCCGCGGTCCGGGCACGGGCGCGGCCTGGCCTGTTTTTTTCCGGCTTGCCAATTTCAGCATAATATGCGGTTATTGAGACAACAAGTCTCATTTTTATGATACCCCTTATTTGGGCGATTAGGCGGTCCTGTGACCCGATCGGAAAGGCTGAGGCGGAGGCTTCTCGGTGCCTAGCGTAGCGCCAGAGCAGACGACCGATACGATCCCGACGAACCTGCGCCTGCTTCTGGTGCTGGAGGAGATTGCCCGGGTCGGCCGTCCGGTGACGCCGACGGATGCCAATGCATTGATTGGCTTGCCCAAACCCACCATCCACCGCTTGTTTGCGACCCTCGAGGCCGAGGGGTTCCTGCAGCGCGATCTGGATGGGCGCTCCTACGCGGCCGGCCAGCGGCTACGACAACTGGCGACGAACGTGCTCTCCTCCCTGAGTGTCCGCACCGCGCGCCTTGCCGTTCTCAACGCCTTGGCGGCGGAGATCGGCGAAACCTGCAACGTGGCCGTCCCGGACCGCGATGCGATGCTGTATCTCGAACGGGTCGAAACCAAGTGGCCTCTGCGCATTCAACTGCCGGTCGGCAGTCACGTGCCGTTCTATTGCACCGCCAGCGGCAAGATGTACCTCTCGACGTTGAATGGGGCGCATCTGCAAAGCTACCTCGGGGCCGCACCGCGTGCAGCGCGGACAGCGAAGACCATCACCGACACATCGCGGCTGCGCGAAGAGATCGACCACACCCAAGAGCGGGGCTATGCGCAGGATGACGAGGAGTTCATGGATGGCATGATCGCCCTGGCCGTGCCGATCCATGACGATCAGGGACGGATGCTCTCAACACTCTCCTTCCATGCGCCGACACAGCGATTGACCTTGGAGCAGGCCCGAGCGCATCTGCCCCGGCTGCGCCAGGCCGCCGGCGAGATGACGCGGCTGTTGCGGTGACGGCCGGGTCGGAGCAAACCGATTTGCTCTGATCGTGCCCGCCAGCAGAAGTACAAATGGGCGGCGCCGCGCGGAGTCGGATATGGATCAAAGCGCGTGCTGGTTGAAAGCCTCGAGAATGCGGCCGCCGGACAGGCCGGTACTCAGCAGCACCATCAAGAGCAGGCGCGCCTTGGCGCCCTTGAGATCGCCGGCGAAGATGACCCCGGCGTCCTCCAACTCGCGCCCGCCGCCGCCGGTGCCATAGATCGGCTTGACCCGGCCCTCGGGGCAGCGCGAGGTGACGACGACCGGGATGCCGCGCTTGATCGCCGCGGCGATCCGGGGCGTGAACGACGCCACCACATTTCCGCGCCCGAAACCCTCGATCACCAGGCCGTCCACCTTGGCCTCGATGGCCGCGTCGAGCAGCAGGGAGTCGCTGTCCATGACCAGGCGAATGAGTGGCACCCGGGCGCGGAGATCGGTGAGCGTATGGCATGGCCGCGGCGGCATCCGTCGATACACCGTCACCCTGCCCTCGTCCACCGCCCCAAGGGCGCCGTGGCCGAGGCTGGTGAAGCTTTCCAGCGCGCTTGCATGCAGCTTGGTCACGTCGCGCGCGGCATGGATCTGCCCGTTGAAGCAGACGGTCACCCCCTGGCCGGCCATCGCCGGCGCGCCCGCGGCATCGATCGCATCGGCCAGGTTGCGCGGCCCGTCCGATTGCGGATGATCGGCCGGCAACTGCGCACCGGTCAGGACCACCGGCTTGCCCACATCCAGGATCAGGTCGAGGAGATAGGCGTTCTCCTCCAACGTGTCGGTGCCTTGAGTCACCACGGCGCCGAGCACGCCGGCGGCGGCCAGGCGCTCGCGCAGGCGCGCGGCGAGCACCAGGCTTTGCGCGCAGCTCATGTTGAAGCTGTGCACCTGCAGGACGTTCTCCAACGCGATCTCGATGTCCGGCGGACGCCGGGGCAGGGCCGCGAGCAGCGATTCCCCATCCGCGGCCGCCTTGTGGCGCTTGGTCACAGGATCGTAGAGCGAGGCAATGGTGCCGCCGGTGGTCAGGACCGCAACCCGTCCGCGCATTTCGCCCTCCGTCACATAACCGCTCGCGGCGTCAGATCTTGCCGCATTCGCCGCGCTTGACGAACTGACCCATGCCTTCCTTGCCAAGCCATTCCCGGCCATCGACGATCAGCCGGCCGCGGCTGAACACCTTGCGGATCCGGCCGGTCACGGAGCGGCCCTCGAACAGGCTGTAGTCGATCCGGCTGTGGTGTTCGGCGGCGCGGATGGACCAGGTCTCCTCCGGATCGAACAGCACGATATCGGCATCGGAGCCGACCGCTATCGTGCCCTTCTTCGGGAACAGGCCGAACAGCTTGGCCGGCGCGGCCGCGACCAGCTCGACGAAGCGATTGAGCGACATGCCGTGGTTGCGCACGCCGCCGTCGTAGATGAGCGGCAGGCGCGTCTCCAGGCCCGGCGCGCCGTTGGGGATCTTGGCGAAGTTGTCCTTGCCCTGCTGCTTGGAGAACTTCATGCCCAGCGGCTGCTCCTTGAAGCAGAACGGGCAGTGGTCGGTCGAGATCACCTGCAGATCGTCGGTGCGCAGGCCGCGCCACAGCGCCGCCTGATGGGTATGCGTGCGCAAGGGTGGGGTCATGACGAACTGGGCGCCGTCGAAGCCCGGCCGGTCGTATTCCTCGTCGGTCAGGAACAGATAGTGCGGGCAGGTTTCGGCGTGGACCATGATGTCGCGGTCGCGCGCCTCGGTCACCGCCGCCAGGGCCTCGGCCGCCGAGAGATGGACGATATAAAGCGGCGATTGGGCCAGTTCCGCCAGGCGGATGGCCCGGTGGGTCGCCTCGCCCTCCATCGAGGTGGGCCGGGTCAGGCTGTGATACTTGGGGGCGGTGCGCCCGGCGGCCACGGCCTCCTCGACCAGAACCTGGATGACACCGCCGTTCTCGGCATGGACGCAGGTCATGGCGCCATGCGCGCCGGCCACGCGCATGGCCCGGAAGAGATCCCCATCGTCGAGCATGAGCACGCCCGGATAGGCCATGAACAGCTTGAAGCTCGACACCCCCTCGCGCTTGATCAGGGTTTCCATGTCGGCCAGGGATTGCCGGTTGATATCGAGCATGATCATGTGGGCGCTGACGTCGACGGCGGCGCTGGCCGCCCGCGTGTGCCATTCCTCCAGGCCGGTCAGCGGGCTTTCGCCCCGGGTCTGATTGCAGAAATCGACCACCGTCGTGGTGCCGCCGAAGGCCGCCGCCATGGTGCCGGTGCCGAAGGTATCGGCCGTGCGCGCCACGCCGAATTCCCAATCCAGGTGGGTATGCACATCGACGCCGCCGGGAATCACCAGCAGGCCGTTTGCTTCGTGCACCGTCACATCGCCGCCGGCCGCGATGTCCACGCCGATGGTGTGAACCCGGCCGTCCTGAATCAGGATATCGGCCTTGTAGTCGTCGACCGCGGTGACGATCCGCCCGTTCTTGATCAAAACCGTTGCCATAATCGCCTCCTCCTTCGATCTGCGCGCCGCCTTCGCCGGGATCAGGCGGCCTTGCTGCCGGCCGCCGCCAGACCGTTGAACGCGGCGAGCGAACGCTCGATCGTCGCCCGGTCCAGATCGCGCACGATGAACACGATCCGCGAGCGCCGATCGCCCTCCGGCCAATGGTCGAGATGGACCGGCGGATGAATCAGGTGTTGCACGCCGTGGATCACCACCGGCGCCGGCGCATCGAGCACGTTGAGAATACCCTTCACGCGCAGCACGTTTTCGCCATGCCGGTTGAGCAGCATGGTCAGCCAGATGCCGAAGGCGGTCCAATCGAGCGGCCGGTCGTGGGTCACGCAAAAGGCATGGATGCGCGCGCTGTGCCGGTTGACGTCGTGACCGCGATGGGTGTGTCCGGCCTCAGCCGACGGATCGGCCAGGGCATCGGCCCCCGAGAGCCAACGGCGCACCTCTTCGCTCTTGCGCGCCGGATCGTACAGGTCGGCCGCGAGCAAATCCTCCGGATCGAAATCTCCGGCGGCGATCTCGACCAAGGGGGCCGAAGGGTTGAGCCGGCAGAGGCGCGCCTTAATCGCTGCCGTCTGTTCGGCATCGCAGATATCCGTCTTGGTCAGCGCGAGGCGGTCGGCGACCAGAACCTGTTTCACGGATTCCGAATTCTGCTCCAGGTGCAGCGGGCCGTTGACCGCATCCACGGTGGCGATGGTGTTGCCCAGGCGGAAATGGTGACGGATAACCGGATCCGCCATGAAGGTGAAGACGATCGGCGCCGGATCGGCAAGGCCCGTGGTCTCGACCACGAGGCGGTCGAAGGCCGGAATGACCCCCGATTCGCGCCGGGAGAACAGGTCGCGCACCGCGGTGACCATGTCGCTGCGGATGGTGCAGCAGACGCAGCCGCTTTGCAGGACGACCGTCTCCTCGTCCAGGCGTTCGAGCAGCAGGTGGTCGAGGCCGACCTCGCCGAACTCGTTGATCAGGACCGCCGTGTTGGCAAGGCGCGGCGAGGCGAGCAGACGGCGCAGCAGCGTCGTCTTGCCGCTGCCCAGAAAGCCGGTGATGATGTTGACCGGAATCTTGCTGTCGCCGCTGGTCATGCCGCCGCCCGCCTAACCGGATTGGCTCATGGCCCCGATCACGTCCGGGTCCAAAGGATCGCACGGCCGCCCAGCCAGGGCCTCGGCCGCGGGCCACAGGGCCGCCAAGTGCGGCACGATTTGCTGGCGACCGGTGCGGTTGCGCAGGATATAGGCGCTGCCCTGCCAATCGCTCAGCTTCAGGCCGTAGTGGGCCAGGATCTTGTTGCCGATCGCCACCCGGCGCAGGCGCTCCTGACGCCGGGTTCGCCCGGCACCGGTATCCCCGTATATCCGCGACGTGCCGGCGGCATCGGTCCAGTGATCCTCTGCCCCCAGGACGCCGCACAGTCCGCACATGTTCTACCTCCGCCGCCCTCACTCGCCGCCGCCCGCGGCCGCGCCGCCGGCGTGGCAACGGTGATCTACTTTTTTCGCTTCGCCGCCTTCTTCTCGCGCGGAGACCGGCGCCGGAAATCGCTGGCGATCTCGTCAAAGGTGGTGAAGCGCACGCCCGGGTGCCGGCTCATGTAGTTGAACAAACGCTCCAGCATGAGCAGCACCTGCGGCCGTCCGGAAACGTCCGGGTGGATGGTCATGGTGTAGACCGCATAGTCGTACTCGCGGTAGACCCAGTCGAACTGATCGCGCCACATCTCCTCGAGGTGGCGGGGGCTGACGAAGCCGTGACTATTGGGGGCCGCCTTGATGAACATCATGGGCGGCAGATCATCGGTGTACCAACTCGCCGGGATCTCGACGATGTCGGTGATCTCCTTGCCGCGCACCAGCGGTTTCATCCACTCCTTGGCGGATTTGGAATAGTCGATCTTGGTCCAGCTGTCGCCGACCCGGACGTAGTGCGGCTGGAAGTCGTGATGCATCAGGCTGTGGTCGTACTTGAAGCCTTTTTTCTGCAGAAGCGCGGCGGTGGCCGGGCTGAACTCCCACCACGGCGCGACATAGCCGATCGGCTTGCGGCCCGAGATCCTGCGCAGAACCTCGATGCACTTGTCGAGAACGTCCTCTTCCTGACGCGGGGTCATGGCGATCGGATTCTCGTGCGAGTAGCCGTGCACGCCCAACTCGTGCCCGGCGGCGACCACCTGCTGGATTTGCTCGGGAAAAGTCTCCGCCGAATGGCCGGGCACGAACCAGGTCGTCTTGATCCCGAAGCGGTCGAAGAGCTCCACCAGCCGCGGCGTGCCGACCTCGCCGGAGAACATGCCGCGCGAGATGTCGAGCGGCGAATCTTCGCCGCCGTAGGACCCCAGCCAACCGCCGACGGCGTCCACATCGACACCGAACGCGCAAAAAATTTCTTTCGCCATGTTTGCCTCCCTTTCCATTTCCCGGCCCCGAACAGAAACCCAGCCCGGGTCCTCCAAATAATTCAGGCTGTCTCGAGGCGCACCCGGATACGCCCGCCTGGTCCGGCCCCTTAGGCGTTCATGCCACCCCGCGAGGTATCGAAGCCGCTCTCGCGATGCGTCAGGGAATGCACCGCCGCCGCCGACCAGCGCGCGATGACCGTATCGCCCTCGCGCGCCGGATTGGTGAAGTAGGTGCCGTCGTCGATGTTGGCGACGAACTCCTCCCCATCGGACAGGGTGATGCTCACTTTGACCCAGCTGCCTTGGTATTCGGTCATCCAGACCTTGCCGACGACCGAATTTACGGCATCGCCGCGGGCGGCGGCGGGATCGGTCAGCTTCTCCAGCTCAATCCGATCGCGCCGAATCGAGAGATAGCGCATCTCGCCCGTGCCCGGCGCTGCATCCCCCGCCGGTACGGTGAATCGGTGGCCGCGCGCGTCTTCCAGAAGCACTGTGCCGCCATCGACCCGCACGACCTTGCCGCCCAGCACGTTCTGTCCGCCAATGAAACGGGCGACATATGTCGTGCGCGGCTTGTCATAGACGCCGCGCGCGCTGTCGGCCTGGTCGATCTTGCCGTGGTCCATGACAACCACCAGATCGGCAACGGCGATCGCTTCCATCTGCGTGTGCGTCACGTGAACGAAGGTAATCCCGAATTCCTTCTGCATCTGCCGCAGATTGCCGCGCATTTGCAGGCGCAGGAACTCGTCCAGCGCCGACAGAGGTTCGTCGAGCAGCAGGACCTTCGGGTTGGTGATCAGCGAGCGCGCCAGGGCGATACGCTGCTGCTGCCCGCCGGACAGCTCGGCCGGAACGCGCTCCGAGAAGCTACCCATCCGAACCCGCTCCAGCATCTCGTGCGCCTGCTTGCGCCGCTGGGCCTTGTCCACGCCGCGCACCTTCAGATTGAAGGCCACGTTGTCCAGGCAGGTCAGATGCGGAAACAGGGCATAGCTTTGGAACATCATCGCCGTGCCCCTCTTGGCCGGCGGCAGGTCGACAACCGACTGGCCGTCGATCCGCACGTCGCCTTCGGTCGGCGCCTCGTGCCCCGCGATCATCCTGAGCAAGGTCGTCTTGCCGCAACCGCTGGGCCCCAGCAGGCAACAGTAGGTGCCCGGCGGGACGATCATGCTCACGCGATCGATCGCCAAGGTGTTGCCGAATCGCTTGGTGACGTTCGCGAGCTCAATCCCCCCAACCTGCGTCATCTAGGATAACCTCCGTTCTTTTTCTTGCCCGCTTCGCCTATTTCCGGAACCGCACACCGCGGCGCCACTGGATGATCGCGATCGAGCCCAGGGACAAGATGATCGCCACGAACGATACGACCGTTGTAACCGTGCCTAGGGCATACAGCGCCGGGGAGGTGACCGTCGTGGTCATGGCATAGATTTCCAGCGGCAGGGTATTGCCCGGTCCGACCGTCAGCAGGGTGCGCGGGAACTCGTCGTAGGACAGGGTGAAACCGAACAGCGCCACCGCGATCAAGCCGGGGAACAGGATCGGCAGCACGACGTACTGCAAGGTTTGCCGGTTACTCGCCCCCAGATCGCGCGCCGCCTCCTCATAGGACCGGCTGAAACGGCTGAGCACCGCGAACATGATCAGCAAGCCGAAGGGCAGGGTCCAGGTCAGTTGCGCCCCCAGCGCGGAGGCGTACCAATTCGTCGGCACATCGATGACCCGAAAAATCAAGCCGATCCCCAGGCTGAGGAACAAGCCCGGCATGACCAGGCTGGCCACCGCCATGTAGAAGATCGCGGTCGATCCGAAGAAGCGCCGCCGGAAGGCCAGGCCCGCCATGACCGAGAATGTCACGGTACAGATCATGACCAGCAGGGCGAGCAGGATCGAGCGGGTGAAGGAGCCGGCGAAGTCGCCCGTGCGCTGCTGCTCGAACAGGGCGGTGAACCAGTACAGCGACACCCCGTTCATGGGGAACGTCAGGCCGCCGGTCGGTCCCTGAAAAGACAGGATGTAGATGGCCAGCATCGGTCCGTACAGGAACAGGACGAACAGGGTGAAGAAGCTCGCCAGAGCATAGAATGTCCAGGGGCGCTTGCGATGCTGGGCCATGTCCGATCCCCTCCCCGCCTCAGCCGGACAGCTCTTTGCGCACATCGACGATGCGCAGGATCGCCACGACCATAAGCACGACGACCATGAGCAGAATCACCGCACTGGCCGCCGCCGAGGGATACTGCAGCATGGAGATCTCGTTCCACATGGCATAGACCGCCGACGAGCTTTGCCCGCCGCTCATGATCTTGACCACGAAGAAATCGCCCATGACCAGCGTGACCACGAAGATGGAGCCGAGCGCGATACCGGTCTTGCTCAGCGGGATCACCACCTGGGTGATCACCTGCCAGCGGCTGGCCCCGGCATCGACCGCCGCCTCCAAGATCGCCGGGTCGATCCGCGCCATGGCGTTGAACAGGGTCACCACCATGAACAGGGTGAACAGATGCACGTAGGCGACGATCACCGAGAAATCGGAAAACAGCAGAAAATCGTACGGCTCGTCGATCAGACCCAGGTTCATGAGCGTCTGATTGACCAAGCCGTTGCGCCCCAGCACCGGTATCCAGGAAATCATGCGAATGATGTTCGAGGTCCAGAACGGCACCGTGCAGACCAGGAAGAAGAAAATCTTCCACAGCAGGGATTGCACATGGAACACCAGAAAATAGGAAACCCAGAAACCGATGAACAAGGTAATCAGCCAGACGATCACCGAGAATTTGAGCATTGTCAGATAGAGGGTGACCGTGAGGTTCGACGAAAACACCTCTTCGTAGTTGTAGAGCAGGAAAGCCGGGACGGTCTGAAAATTGACGTAGTCGAAGAAGCTGACGACGATGACCGTGACCAGCGGGATGCCGAAAAATACCAAAAGGATCAGCGCAAGCGGCGCGACCTGAATATAGGGCACCACCGACGACGGGACTTTCATGACCTGGGCCTGCTAGCTTACGAGGCGGCGCGAGCGACGGGGCGGCCGGCGGCCGCCCCGTCCGGTGCTTCGCGGCCGGTTAGGCGGCCACGAACTCGTTCCACTTCCGAGTCATGTAACGGGACTCGTCCATGACCGTGTTCCAGCAGGCGACGTTGCCCATGCGCTCCCAGAACGTGCCGCCGTCGCGCACGGCGCCGGCCTTCTCCATCACGTTGCCGTAGGGATCGATGATATCGCCCTGGGCCGGCTTGCCCTCGTACCAGTAACCCCACTCGTCTTCCGACATCATTTTCTTGGCGGTTTCCGGCACGGCGCTGTAGTAGCCCTGGCGGGCAATGAAGGCGCCCTCCCAGCCGGAATGGTACCAGTTGAGGTACTCATAGGCGGCCTCGAGCCGGATGCCGTCGAGATGCTTCATCAGGCTCATGGCACTGGCCCAGGCGCGGTAGCCTTCCTTGAGCGGCGCGTAGTAGCAGGGAATCCCGCGCGAACGCACCGCGGTCACCGCCGGCGACCACATGGATTGAATCACCACCTCGCCGGACGCCATCAGGTTGACCGATTCATCGAAGGTCGACCAGAAAGCGCGGAACTGTCCGGATTTCTTGGCGTCGATCAGGATGGCGATGGTCTTGTCGATTTCCTCGCGGGTCATGTTGCCCTTGTCGGCGTACTGAATGTCGCCCCGCGCCTCGATCGCCATGGCCGCATCCATGATGCCGATTTCCGGCACGTCGAGAATCGCCGCCTTGCCTTTGAACTCCGGATTGAGCAGCTCGGCCCAGCTGTTGATGTCCCGCTTCACCAGGTCCGGCCGGATGCCCAGGGTATCGGCGTTGTAGATCATCGGAATGCCGCTGGCCCACTTGGTCGGGCCATCGTGGAAGGCGTTTGCATCGGCCGCGCCCAGATACTGAACCTCGTAGGGCAACACACCTTGGCGCGAGACCTTGCGGCCGTCCGGATATTCGCCCTTGGTGAAGATCGGCACGACCTGATCCCAATACTTGAATCTGTCGAGGTCGACCGCCTGCAGAATATCGCCCCGGGGGATCAGCTGCTGCAGGAAGAAATACTCGGTGTCCGCGATATCGACCGACTTCGGCTGTGTCACCAGCCGGTTGCGCAAGGCATCATGCGCCAATGCTTGCATCTCGATCTTGAAGGGCAGATCCTTGTTCGCCTGGTTCGCGATATCGATGATCGCCGAGTACGGTGCACCGACGTGGTGGATCGTGATGTCTTTGAGAGCCTGTGCCCAAACCATGGGGAAGCCCGTGATGGCGCCTGCCCCGGCGGCAAGACCGGCGGTCGCCGCCGCGCCCTTGAGGACTTTTCGCCGACTAATCCCGGTTGCCTGCTTGGAATTTTTGCTGCGTTCCATTTGTCCTACCTCTCCCTTTTCGTTTTCGCACCAACAGTTTGTTTTCCAAAAACTTTATCGGACAATCGATGAGGGGTCAATTCGCCACCGGCGCGCGACCGGTCACGGCGAGTCATTCCCGTATCGCGGTGGGTGCCATATCGGGGGACGCAACCTCGACGGGCGCATCAAGCCGGTGCACCTCGCAGTCCTCGGCCGCATCCGGCGCTTGCCACATGAACATCGCGAATGTCGCCGCCCGGTCGAGCGATACCAAGGGATAGTGCCAGACGCCGGGCCCATAGCATACGCCTTGTGCCGAGGTCGCGACGAAGGCGCGCAGACTCTCCAGGCTGGGCCCGCCATCCGCCGATGGCCCGGCCGTGACCACGAGATAGCGCGCCGCGGTCATCGGCACGAAAACTTGGCTGCTGGCCGGATGGCGCTCCAGATACTCAACCGTCAGTCGCAGCCGGCTGGGCTCGACCCGATAGAGCGCGAGCGCCGGGTCGCAGGCCGGCAATCCGTGCGCCAGCCCAACCTCCTGATCGAAGCGCAGCGCGCGCCCGTCATTGGCCGTGCGGCCCTGTGTGGCGCTGGTCTCGATCACGGCGCCGTAAGGCGCAAAGGTGGCCCGTGTCAGGGGCACAGGATTGGCGACGACCATGGCGGCCTCAGGCAGGTGCGGCAGGCACCTCCCGCAACGGTGCGTCCTCGCCCGCAGAACACGCAAAGCTTTGCCCGAGAACCGATTTCCGTCAAGATCGATATGCGTCGTGCCGGTCCGCCACGACCGCCTTTGGCCGGAGGTACCGCTTCGCCGCGCCCATGATACAGATCAGCGCCGGCTTCCCGATCCTCAGACCGGCCGGCCAAGCTATCGCGTCAGTCGGTGCCGGGTCCGCCAAGCGAACAATAGAACCAGCCCAAAGCCCACGGCCGACAGGCTCAATGTCGAGGGCTCGGGAATGTCCGCTGCCGCCGCGGCGGTGGGCTTAGAGCGGATTCAATTTATTCCTGGTCATATCCTGCGGCGGCGAAGAAGTTCTGACATTCCTGAGGTGTGAAGGCATCGATGGCCTGTGCGATGGTCTCCCAAAGGTCGTCCACGGTTCGGGCGGCGGCTTTTCTGAGCCGGGCGAGGACGTCCGGGCGCTGCTGTTCCGATGCAGGGCCTGTCTTTTTTTGTGCGTCAGCCCGCGCTTGGAGAAGAAGTACCATATCGTTGCCGCACAGGGGTCCACGCCGCGCTCCGCCGCCAGCTTCTCGGCGATCTCATAGGGCGCAATATCCTTCTCCTCCTCCAAAAGAGCGAGAATGAAGGTCTCGTGATCGCCCAGCTTCGAGCCCGGCGGCTGGCCCTGAGGGGCAGGGTTCAACGACCCGGTCTCACGCCACTGGCGGTGCCAGTTGATGGCCGTCGAAGGGGCAACCGAAAACCGAGCCGGCGCACCCCGAGCTGACATGCCACCGTCAATCGCCTCAATCACACGGTGCCGGAGATCCAAACCGTAAGCGCGTCCCATATCTGCCGCCCAAATCAACTCGGGATACAGAATCATGTGTCGGCCGCCCTGGGAATCCCCTTGAGCGATTCACACTAAATTGGCTCTAGTAATGACGGCTCTTAGCTAAGAGCCGATCCCAGAAGTTGAGATTCAAGGGCTAGGGATTGGCCGGGTTGAGCTGCTGCCGGTTCCGTGGACACGCCGTTAAGTTTGCATGGCCTGTTTCTCGAAGTCCACAGGACTGACGTATCCGATGGTCCATGTCTGCGCGACCTCTATTGGCCGGCTCGTCAATTCCCAGAGCGGTCTACTCACTGCCAAGAAGCTCCGCGCGATCGGCGGTATCTTTCTGGGTTCGTCAGGGAAAGTCGGAAGGCGTTGAGCGGACGACGGCTCCGTCTCCCGCTCAGCCCGAACCGCGTTCCCTTGGGAAATTCCGGGTCATGCTCGTAGGCAAGGCGGCAATGATCCGGAAGCGCCTTACCCTAATTTAAATCGTTGAGACGCTGCGCGAATCTCAGATACGGTTCGTCGGCATCGGTCATTTCTTCAAGGGGATCATCAGCGCCGAGCAGGCCAAGGTCTACAAGCCGGCCCGGGCCGCCTATGGCCTGGCCGAGCAGAAGCTCGGCCTGCGCCCGGAGCAAATCGGCTTCGTCTCGAGTAATTCTTTCGATGTCATGGGCAGCGCCAATTACGGTTATCCGACCTTCTGGATCAACCGACGCGGCCTGACATTGGATTTGCTGGAACCAAAGCCGGATCTCGAAGTGCCCGATCTCATGGCCTTGGCGGAACAGTTGATGACGGAGCGATCGCCATGACCGAAACGAATGGACTCGAATGGCATCGAGCGGCGGCGGCCGACGAGGTGCCTGAGGGCGGCGCGAAGATGTGCAGCTTGGGTGGACGGCTGGTGGCACTGCTGCGCCACGAGGGCCGATTTTCGGCGCTCGACAACCGCTGCCCGCACATGGGCGGTCCGCTCGGACAAGGGACGATCGAATACGGCCGGCTCGTATGTCCGTGGCACGGCCGGGAATTCGACCCTTTCACGGGCGAATGCGACGGCTTTCCCGACGCCGTGGAATGCTTCCCCGTCGAGGCCAGGGACGATGGCCTATACATCGGCTTGCCCTGCTCGTAGACCGGTCTGCACCGGACCTACATCCGCGGGATCGAGCGAGGTGCCCGCAACCCGACCGTGCTGGTCATCGGCCAACTGGCCAAGGCGCTCGGCGTAAGCCCCGCGACGCTGTTGGAAGAGACTAAAGCAAAATAGATCGCGCGCCGCCGACAGGCCGCCTCGCGCATTCTGTGTGGCGATGCCGACCAAGTCCTGGAACCCGAGAACGACCAACCGGCGGTAAGCCGGGTCGGCGACCTTTGGCTTCTCGGTCGGCACCGCCTGCTCTGCGCCGATGCATTGGACGAAATCAACCATGAGCGGCTCATGGCCGGTAAGTCGCGCGCATGGTCTTCACCGACCCGCCTTATAACGTTCCCACCGACGGCCACGTCTCCGGTCTCGGACGCACGCAGCACCGAGAGTTCGTCATGGCCTCGGGCGAGATGCCGCCAGCAGCGTCTCAGTCTTTTTTGCAACGCATGCTCTGCAACCACGTCGCCGCCTGCCTCGATGGAGCGCTGCTCTATGTCTGCATGGACTGGCGGCATTTGCTCAAGCTGCGTTGTACGAAATAGGGCAGTTTGGCGCAAGTCCCCGGACGGCAACACTTTAACCAGCCGCTACTGTGCGATTTCGCGGGTTTCGTCGTACCACCAACATGGGCGTAAGAGACTTTCGCGGTGTGGTCCGTCCTTTTGTCGGACCGGAGCGGTCTCAGTTGCCCACGGCGACGCGAAAGGACCGCGTAACCTGCGGGAAAGAGTCGTCAATTCCAAATCTCCGCAAGAGCATATTTATTTTATGTGTCAATAGTTTGAATCATGGCGGTGCAGGCAGTCTAGAGCGAACTCGTCTCCGCTGAATTCCCTGATAAACAGGGAAAAAACAGGGAAATTTTGCGATTATGGCCAATTTGACGGAATTATTGACGGAATCACTTTGTCAATTCAATAGGTTCGTCACGAATTCCCTAAGAGTCGGAACAGGGAATTTTATCTGTGTATCAAGGATTTTTCTCGCGATAACTGGGAAACGCATCTGTGGATCAGGGAACGTTTCAACAGCCTTGCCGCGGGTTCAAATCCCGGCCCGTAACCAGCGTTACTTACAAATATCCGAGGATCGGATTCCTTGGGTTTCGTAGGTTAAAATCTAGAGCTCGCCACCAAGCTAGCCTGCTTCTCAAGGGTGCAGTGTGAACAGGTAATCAAGGTTCTGATAAGAGATAGCCGGTTTCAGGGCCGACAACTGCATGGAAACGACAATGCCGCTGCTCGTGCTCGATCCCGGCCAAACCATTGGGGCGCCGGCCTGACTGCTGCCTTAAACCTCGAGGGTATAACCGAACGCGGGTAGGGATTCCTGCCTGAGGTGGGCCAGCCGGCGCAGGCGCTCGGTATTCTTGTAGACCCAGCCGATACCGGGGTCGCGGCGGGCCAGGCCGGCTTCCACTGCCGCCCGCGCTGTTGCTTCGGCGACCGCCGGGTACAGTGTCGGCGATAGCGGGCTGGGCAGAATCCTATCGATCTGCCGATCGGCGGCGGGCAGATCCCCGGCGATGGCCCGGGCGGCCGCCAGGCACATCTCGCGGGAAATCTCCTTCGCCCTGGTATCCAGAGCGGCCCGCATCAGCGCTGGAAAGGCCAGAACGTTGTTGCAGTGGTTGGGATAGTCGAAGCGACCGCTGGCCACCAGCGCCGCCCCCGCGGCCTTGGCCACACTCGGCAAAATCTCCGGGTCCGGGTTGGCCAAGGCGAAAACCAAAGGGTCTCGCCCCATGGATTGTATCATCGCCGGCGAGACCAGGTTGCCGACCGAGAGGCCAATAAAAAGGTCCGCTCCACGCATGGCCTCCGCGAGGCCGCCGCGCAGACCCTCTCGGTTGGTAAAGTGAGCGATGGCCCGCCAATGCTTGAGCGCATAGCGCTCGCCACGCACCAAAATCCCTTGCTTATCCACTGCGACGATATTGCCGATATCCAGTGCCTTCAGCATATCGATGCATGCCGTGCCCGCTGCCCCACAGCCGTTGACCACCGCGGTCATGTCTGCGGCCTTGCGGCCGGTTACCTCGAGCGCATTGATGATCGCCGCCGTGATCACCGTGGCGGTGCCGTATTGATCGTCGTGCAGGATAGGCACCGGCAGCGAACCGGAGAGGCGGTCCATCACCTCGAAGCAGTCAGGTGCCGCCACGTCCTCTAGGTTGAAGCCGCCGAAACTGGGTTCCAACGCGGTGATCAGGTCGATCAGATGATCGGGCCCGCGGGTATCGACACAGAGCGGCATGCAATCGACCCCGGCGAGCAGCTTGAACATGACGGCCTTGCCTTCCATCACCGGCATACCAGCGCGCGGACCGATGTTGCCGTAGCCCAGCACGGCCGTCCCATCTGTCACCAGGGCGATAAAGTTGTCCTTGGCGGTTTGCTCGTGGATCGCCTCGGGCTCGGCGACGACTAACTTCACCGCATGACCGACACCGGGAGTGAAGGCAACGGCGATATCCTCGACTCCATGCACCGCAATCTTTGGCAGAATCTCGATCTTGCCGTGGCCATAGTAGACATCGCGTCCGAAGGCCAAGGCGACCTCCGGCGTAATCGCCTTGCCGTGCATTCCCGCGTACTCCCTTCTTATTTTCCGACCATGCGCGCGACGGTCGCGCGCGCCGCGTCATAGCCTTCGCGCACGTAGATTTCGTATAACGGAATTTGGCCGAGCTGCGACCATACGTAGTTCTTCAGCTGGTTGAACGGCCGGCCTTTCAGGTCGGCACCGGAGAGCCCCAAAATATCGCCGGCGATCTGCTTCAACATCGGCCAGGTATAGAGATGCGCCGCACCCATTGTGTAGGGCCAGTTCATGTCGGCCATGTGGACGACCCACTGCTCCGCTGGCTGGGTCGCCAGAACCATTTTGCCGCCCTTGCGTTCGAGTAGTCCATAGTCGACCGGATCAACTTGGGCCATGACCGCCGCGGCCTTGATGAAATGACAGACCCGGTCGAGGCCAATCCAGTTCGCCACCACCGCGCGCCCGTCCATCGACGCATCAAGCGCCGACATCTGATGCGCCGCCGCCATCGCCATGACAATGCGCGAGTCGTAGCGCCTGTACATCAATTCAGCGGTGACGTAGATGCAGTGCGCATGCCAGGTGTCGTCGTAGACCGTGCGCGGCTCCTCCAGCCACGAGCCGTTGTCGAGCCATTGATAGAGCCAGACCTTGGGATACTCGTGCACCAGAAGCGAAACCACGGGCAAATCGCGGTTGATCGGCAATCCATACGCCTGGCGATAGTTCTGGGTATAGGCGTCGGCCATGCGGATGTTGTAGGCGACGGTGAGTGCCAGGCCGCCCGGATGGGCGTTGTAGAAGTCGTTGTGGCTCGACGGTGCCGTCAGATAGGTCTGCGGTTCCATGTGACCGCGCGGCCAGACATGGTCGGGATCGTCTTTCGGGTTGAAGAACCCGAGCTTGACCATCTCGTTGAACAGCTTTCGGCGGTCCGCATCGCTCGGGTACAGCTCGAGAAAAGTCACCTTGGGCGCGGCGATGCACTCATGCATCAGGCGTCGATAGCCCTCGTCCTCCAAACTATTGGCGGTCTGAAGAAGCTCGTTATAGGTGCCGACGATCAGCCGCGATGCGAGCGCCATCTCCTCTGGCGACATCCCGATGACGTTCTCAAGGCTGCGCTGCGGCGCTAGCTCGAGATCGGCAGAGAATTTGGAATAGGCAAACTTGCCGGGCATCGCGCCGCCGATTCCACCTGGTCCATGTTGTTGACACATTTCTTAATCCTCCCTTGATCTTCCCGATTTATTCGAGCGTATGCTCTCTCTAGCGAAAGAACAGGCCGCTCTCCTTATCGATCAAATGCACCGCCTTTGGCGTGAACCCCAACCAAGCGGGGCCTTCCCGCCGCACCACATGATCCGTTGGCACCACGGCCTTGATGATGCCTTGGGCGAAACGTAAATCCAAAATGCACTTGCTGCCCAAACGTTCGATCCAAACAACCTCGCCGGCAAAAGGCGTGTCCGGCCCATTGCTTGGTGAGATACGAATGGCCTCGGGCCGCACCCCGAAAGCAAGCTTGCGTGGCAGTCGGGCCGCGTGAATCAACCGATCAATGCCGTCGATCTGTGTGCTGAATCCCGGGCCCGATAGCACTGCGCGACCCACGACACTATTCAGTTCCGCATCGACGATATTCATTGGCGGTTGGCCGATGAAGCGCGCCACGAAAGCGCTCGCCGGCCGGTGGTAGATCTCGTCCGGCGTGCCGATCTGCTCGAATCGTCCTTTGTTCAGGACCGCGATGCGGTCCGACATGGACATGGCTTCCACCTGATCGTGGGTCACGTAAATCTGTGTCTGGCCAAGCTGACGGTGCAAGTTCTTGAACTCGATCCTCAGCGCGATGCGAATGCGCGCATCGAGGTTGGTGAGCGGCTCATCCAGCATCAGGAGATCCGCGGGCCGCGCAATGGCCCGGCCGATCGCCACACGCTGTTGCTCGCCGCCGGAAAAGGTTTGCGGCAGGCGGTCAAGAACGTGGCTCACCTTGAGCATCTCAGCGACCTCGCCGACCCGCCGTGTGATTTCGACCTCCGCGACACCGGCGGTTCGTAACGGGAATGCGATGTTGTCCCACCCGCTTAGAGTCGGAAAGAGGGCGATGTTCTGGAACAGCAGGCTGACATTGCGGTGACGCGGCTCCAACAGCGTGACGTCGCGGCCGGATAGCAGGATCCGCCCCCCGTCCGGCCGATGCAGACCGGCAATGGTCTTGAGCAAGGTCGACTTGCCGGCATTGGTCGGCCCGACCACGCAAAAAAACTCACCGTCCGCGACATCGAAGGTAAGATCGCGGAGCACCTGGAGATCGCCGAAGGAATTGTGCAGGTTTTCGACCGATAGCTTGGTCATGCCGCGGCCTCGCAGTGCCGACGGGTGAGGACCCGCTCATCCCGCCGGTCGATCAGATGGGCCTGGTTGATATCGAGTGATAAATGCAGGCGTTCGCCCTCTAGCGCAAACCCCGGCGCGGTGACGACCGAAACCAGGTCGTTGCCATAGGTAACGTGCAGAACATGCTCTGCACCGAAATTCTCGACCAGACGAATCTCGCTTTCGGCGGTTCCCTCGCGCGGCTCATGGTGGGCGCTCAAATGGTGCGGACGCACGGCCAGCAAATAGTCTCCGACGGGGACATCCCGACCGGCAAGCCCGAGGCCGGAATGGAGCGCCGTGTCGACCACCAATTTTCCCTGCACCTCTTCGACTCGGCAGGGAACGATGTTGATCGGCGGATCGCCAATGAACTGGGCGACGAAGAGGTCGACAGGACGGTGGTAGATCTCCTCGGGCGCGCCGGCCTGAAGCACGGCGCCGTCGCGCATTACGGCGATGCGGTCGGACATGGAAAGCGCCTCGACCTGATCGTGAGTGACGTAAAGGACCGTCTGCTCCAGATCTTTCTGGATTTGTTTCAGCTCGCTGCGCAAGCTGGCGCGCAATGAGGCATCCAAATTCGACATCGGCTCGTCGAGCAGCAAAAGCTCCGGCTTGGTGACCAGGACGCGGGCCAGGGCGACGCGCTGCATCTCGCTCATATTCAGATCGCCGCCGCGCGCATCCAGCATGTCGCTCAATGCAAGCTTCTCGCTGATTTCGGCAACGGCTCGATGGCGCTCTTTCCGCGGCATGCCTTGCGATTCCAGGCCGAAAGCAAGATTGGCCCGTACTGTCAGTCGGCTGAACACCGCATAATCCTGAAAGACCAGCCCGATGCGGCGCTTGCGCGGCGGCATCCTGTTGACGACCTGGCCATCGACCAGAATATCGCCGCCGTCGGGGGCCAGAAAACCGGCGATCATCGCCAGGGTCGTCGACTTGCCGCATCCCGACGGGCCGAGCAATGACAGAAACTCGCCCTTCCGCAGCGCAAGATCGAGGCCCTTGACCGCCACCACCCGGTCAAATGATTTGCGGACCCCGCGCAGCTCAAGTTTGATGTCCTCGGTCATTCCCAAGGTTACCGTTTGATGGCGCCGAACGTCAGCCCGCGGACCAAATGGCGCTGGATGACATAACCGAACAAAATGACCGGCAAGGTCGAGATGGTGCCCATGGCCGCTTGCACACCATAGAGCTTGCCGGACGAGGCCGAGACATAGTTCGCCACTTGCAGTGTTACCGTGATCACATTGCCCGCGGTGAGCACCAGGGCGAAGAGAAACTCCGACCAATTGAGGATGAAGATGAACAGGGCGGTGGCCAGCACGCCGCCCTTGATGAGAGGCAAGGTGACCGTCAGGAAAGCCCGGAATTGGCTCATGCCATGAACCATGGCCGCCCCTTCGAGCTCAAGGGGCACCTCCTCGATAAAGGAACGGATCATCCAAATCGAAAAAGGCAAGGTGAAGGCCGTGTAGGCTAGAATCAGGCCAAAATAGGTATCAGACAGCCGCAAAATCGAGAACAGCGCGACGATCGGCACGACCACCGCTATCGGCGGCATCATGCGCACGGTGAGGAACTGGAAAGGGTAGTTTTCGCCGCCGGTTCGGAACCGTACGATGGAATAGGCCGCCAGGGTGCCGAACATGACGGAAAAGAGGGTCGCAAAGGTCGAAATGATGGCCGAGTCCTGAAAGGCCTTCCACGCGCTTCCCGATACCTTGTAGTCGAGCGAGCCCTGCTGGGCCGTCGCAAATTCACGCGCGGCCTCGGGAAAAAAGACGATGCGGTAGTTCTGCAATGTCGGCGCATCAGTCAGCCAGACCGGCGGCCAGCTGGCCCATTGGTCATATGGCTTGAATGAAGTCGCGATCAGCCAATAAATGGGAAAGAAAGCGATGATCATGGCAACGACCACCGCCGTGCGTTTGAGAAACGTCACCCAGAGCGGATTCTCATTCATCGTCCCGCTCTCCTAGCCGTGTCTCTTCATCGGTCGCGCCAGGGCCAGACAGATCGAAATCACGACCACCAGCACCAGCAGAGCGGCAGCGGCAATGTAACCCATGCGGAAGTAGACGAAAGCACCATTGTACATGAACATGGAAATGGTTTCGGTCGCACCGCCCGGCTGTCCCCGGGTGAGGATGTAGACCGGATCGAAGATTTTGAAGGTTTCGATCGAGCGGATGAGCAGCGCGATCGAGATCACCGGCAAGAGCAGCGGCAACATGATCTTGAAGAAAATCCGTGCCGGCGATGCGCCGAGGACAATGGCGGCCCGCACCTGGTTTTGCGGCAGGTTCATCAAGCCGGTCAGGACCAAAAGAAACATCAAGGGTGTCCACTGCCATATCTCGGCCAGCATGATGGGCGCCATCGCCCAGGTGGGATGGGATAGCCAAGAGAATTCGTAGGGCACACCGATCACGAGCGAGATCAGGTGATTAAGCGGCCCTCTTTCGTTGAAGAGCATGAAAAAGGCATTCGCCGCATCGACCGGGATAATCATCATCGGCAAGATGATGACGCTGACCGCGACCCGCCGCCAAGGCCACTCGTCCAGGAACAGCAACGCAAGCCCCAGCGCCAACCCCAATTCTACGGAAACGCAGACCGCGACCACGAACAGCGTCCGCAAGACGGCATTGGTGAAGCGGCTGTCGTACCAAAGGTCATAGAAGTTCCAAAACCAGATCGGCTCGGCCTTGAACCAGGCTATGGCCTGGGTTGGCTGCCAATCGGTGATGGCGAGCCAGAGAATGATAAGGGTCGGAACAATGACCACGGCCATCATGGTCAGCTGCGCCGGCAAGACCAGCATGATATTGAAGCGGGGCAAATAGCGGCTCCACCCCCGCCCCGCAGAAGTCAGTGGACCATCCACATCCTGGGTGGTCATGGCCTTTGTCGCTCCCTTGTAATGGAACGGCACGGCCGCCTGCCAACGGCCGTGCCGCCCGCCCTCCCGCTTAACTCAACCGACTGCGAATGTCGGCCGGATAGCTCGACTTCAAGAAGGCCCACTGAACCTTTTGGCTGCGATTGCCCATACGGCGCGTGATGCGTTCCCACGCCTTCGCGGTGTCGTCGAGCGCTTGCTTCGCCGTCTTCGTTCCGGCATCGGCGGCACCCAAATTGACACGCAGCTCGTCGAAATACTCCCCTTGACCCTTGAGATAAAGGTCGGGAATCGATCCGCGCATCGACTCCTTGTGCACGGCCAGAAACTCCGGTGAATAGGTATTTACAATTTCCGCATCCTCGTAGTGAGCGCCGCGGAAGGGGTCAAAATATCCACCCGGGTCGCGCACGGCGATGGTCGACATCGCCGGACTACAGGCATAGAGCGTGAAGAGATAAGCGATCTCGGGCTCCTTGGAGACCGAGGAGACGACGTAGTTCCAACCCCAGTTGAAATAAGGGGTCTTAAGAAGTTTACCGCCGACCATGCCGCCCGGCATCAATCCAAATTCCATGCGGCCCTTGAGTTTCGATTTGTCGCTGTTCAGGAACTTCTGGGTTCCGCCCCAGCCGATGTTGGCGAACTTGTCGCCGGCGCCAAAGGCCTCGAAGTTTTCGAAGAGACCGTTGGTACGAGCGCCCGGATAGAGATGCTTGGAGGCTGCCAGCATCTCCTCCAGAGCGGCCACACCGCCGTCGTTATTGATCTGCGGGTTGAGATCGTCGTCAAGCGGGTAGAACCCCTTGGCATGGAAGCGACCCCACCATTCCCACGCCAAAAAGTATTGGGTGCGGAACAGCGCCCCGCCGTACATTCCCTTATCGGGGCGGTGGAACCAGGCCATCATGGCATCCAGTTCCTCCCAAGTGTCCGGCACCTTCAGATCGTAGCCGTGCTTATCGGCAAACCCCTTCTTTTCGTCGGCGTTGTTGAGCCAGTCCTTGTTATAGAACATGACATAGGTATCGCCATCGGTCTGATAGCCGTAGAGGCTGCCCTTGTAATAGTCGCCGATCGAATAGAGCGCGTCATCCTGGAATCCGGCCGGTTCGTATTTTGTGGCGTATGGATCCATGTTGACCAGAATACCCGATTCCGCCAGGTCGGGCATGCCGAAGGTCGCCGGCAACGCGATATCGAAGGCACCGGTCTTGGATACGGCCTCAAGCAGGACCTTCTGGTTGATTTCGCCCAAGGGGACCTCGAGGTAATTTACGGCAATTCCGGTCTCCGCGGTGAAGCGGTCGGCGACCGGCTTCACGTTACCCAGTGAGCCCGATGGCTGCATGATGGTAAGCGTCACGGTACGTCCGGCGGCAAGCTCCTTGGCGGCCTTGGCGGCCTCGACATGTACGTCGGCCAGGGTCGCGGCCTGGGCGGCGCGTGGCCGCATGACAAAACTCGGGGCTAAACTCAACAGGCCCGCCGTTGCCGTTGCTCCCTGCAAGAAATTCCGCCGGGTGCGCCGGCCTCCCTCAAAAATGTTCGACATTTTCACCTCCCTATTCTTGATTTCGCCGCCGGCATGCTTGCCGCACAGCCCTACTTCATCACCACACTTTTGCTTCGATCCTGGCCAACCAGAACAGCCGCAATCACGACGGCGCCCTTGACCATCATCTGGCTGTATTGATTGACCCCCATGAGATTGAGCCCGTTGTCGAGCAGGGCGATAATCAGCACGCCGATCAACGTGCGATGCACGCCGCCGACACCGCCGGAGAGCGACGTGCCGCCAACCACGATCGCCGCCAAGCTGTTAAGTAAAAGGTCTTGACCCAGGGTGGGTCCCGCTGTCCCCAAACGGGCGACAGCCAAAGCGCCCGCCAAGCCGGCCATCATGCCCGACAGGGCGAAGGCCATGACCTTATAGCGCCGCACCGGAATCCCGGTCGTCCGCGCCACCGCCTCGCCGCCGCCAATGATGAACATGTAGCGGCCAAAGCGCGTCTTGAAGCAGACAAAAACCATCATCAGCCAGGCGCCGATCGCGAAAAGCCCGATGTTCTGCACGAAAGGAATCAGCTGACCGATGGCCAGGTTCTCAAAATCGGCTGAGTCGTAACGTATGGCCCTGCCTTGCAGGAGCTCCCAGGCGGCGCCGGTAAAAATGGAAAGACTGCCCAAGGTCACGACGAAGGAGGGAATTTTGCCATAGGCGAAAATAACGCCGTTGACCGTGCCAAGCAGCGCGCCGATCAGGATGCCGACAGCCAGCGCCTCAACGCCAAGTCCCAGCGCATTGATCGCATTGACCGTTATGGCCCCCACCAGCAGCACGATCGCCCCGACAGAAAGATCGATGCTTCCCATCAGGACCACGAAGGTGGCGCCCAGGCATGCCAGAAGCAGAGCGCTGGCCTGGCCAGAGATCGCCCGCAGATTCCGCAGAGTCATGAAGGCATCGGTCGTAAAAGTGAAAAACAAGATGATGAACAAAACGACAATCACCGGCAGCCACATCCCGGCGATGACATCCAAATGATGCCGCCGCGGTGGCGCGAAGAGTGTCGTGAAGAGGCTAGCCATCACGCAACAACCGCCTCCGCGTATTCGGCGGCCCGCGGCCCGCGACTGCCGGCTACCTTGGCATCGCTGCTGAGCATCAGCTCGATCAGTTGCCGTTCACTTGGTTTGCCATCGGGCGCGGCGGCCACCGTTTTCGCCACTCGGCCGCGCTGCATGATCGCGATACGGTTCGACAGGCCGATCAATTCCAATAGATCGTCTGTGATCAGTATGACGGCCACGCCGTCCGCCGTGAGGCCCCGGATCAGCTGGTAGATTTCCTCCTTGGCACCGGCATCGACGCCGCGGGTCGGGTTATCGAGAATCAGAACCTTCAACGGACGGCACAGCCATCGCGCCAGCACCACCTTCTGCTGGTTGCCCCCGGACAGCCGCTCGCAGGGGACCTTCGCGTGGTCCGCCTTGATTTTCAGCAGTTCGATAGAGCGCTCGGTAACGTCGATCTCATGCTGACTCCGCCAAATCCCCAGCCGGTTGGCGAAGATATCCCCCCCGCTCGCCATGGTCACGTTCCAGGCCAACGGAAAGGGCGAGATCATTCCCTCCGTCAACCGTTCCGCGGGGACATAACCCACGCCCTTGCCAACAAGATCACGTACCTCGGGCCGGTGGGCCGGGTGGCCGCTCAAGGTCACGGTGCCACGATCGGGCGCCACAATTCCCATGGCGCCCTTGCCGAACTCGGATTTGCCAGAGTCTAGCAAGCCGCCGATCCCGAGCACCTCACCGGCATAAACCTCCAAGGAAACATCGCTATAGCGGCCGGCGCTGGAAAGGCCTTCAGTTTGGAACACGACCGCTTGGTCGCTGACGTCTCTTTGCTCCCCTTCGTGATAATAGTCGGCATCGCGTTCGCGGCCGACCATCAAACCGTGGAGCATGTGTTCGTTGGCTTCCGCGGCCCGGAGCCGGGCAACGAGCTTGCCGTCCTTCAAGACATAGACGGTGTCGCATGCCTCCAGTATTTCGGTCAGGCGGTGCGAGACGAAGACCAGGGAGCCGCGCGCTTTCAAGCGTTTCATCAAATCGAAGAAACGCTCCTCATCCGATTTTTCCAGGGCCGCCGTGGGCTCGTCGAGCAACACGACGGGATGCTCTATTCCAAGCACCATGGAAGGCACCAAACAGGCCCGGGCGATCTCGATCAGTTGGCGCTTGGAAAAGCTGTAGTCGCTGGTCCGGCGCGTCACATCGATGTCGAGGCCACCCTCGCGAACGATCGCCTCTGCCGCCGCGATCATCTTGCCGCCATCTATAAACTGCAAGGCTCGGGTGAACAGAGCCTCGTGGGACAACAACAGGTTTTCATAGACCTTGATGTTGGGGATCAGCGCCTGCTCCTGGAAAACCCGGGAAATTCCAAGCAGCGTGGCGGAATGGTAGTCCCGCGGATCTATTTCCTGTCCGTTCAACTCGACCTGGCCGCTATCGGCTTCGACGACGCCGGAAAGAATGTTGAAAAGCGTGGTTTTACCGGCGCCGTTCTCTCCCACGATGCCGACGATTTCGTGCCGGCCGACCTCAATGCTGACCCGGTCGAGCACGGTGTTGTCACCGTATCTCTTGGTCAGGTCGCGTACGCGAAGAACGGGCGTGCTGTCGTTCATGGCCAGCCGTGTTTCGCCAATCCAAACGTTTGTTTCCGGATGGCCATGGGGACGTTGTCCACTCGCTATCAGTCAACGTCCCCAGGCATCCGGCAGGGATTCGAATCCGTCAGCCCTTCATTGGGGATGGGCCGAAAAAGTCGATCTTGTAATGGTCGGCATATTCCTTGCGCACGGCGTCCGCTTCGCCGCTTTCGCGCGACTTCGCATAGTCGGCCGGATACTCCCAACCGCTTGGCTTGTCGATACCGCCCCATTCCAGGTCGATGTCCATGGGGAACAGTTCCGCCTGGGGATCCCAGTCGGAGGGTGTCTTGACCTTCGACATGCGCACGTAGTCGAAGGGCTGGGTCCCATTGGCATTCACATAGCGCGCCAGGTAAGGCTCGACATTTTTCTTGGTCATGGCCACCGAACGCCAGCTCATCATGCGTTCCGCCGCGCGCGGCTTCCAGCCGTTCATCACGTCAAAGAGCCGGGTGGTCAACAGCGCGCCCATGTATTGCGGAACATTGGCGCTGGTGGCAAGCATTTGGCCGCTCTGGATCATTTCGGCGCCCAGGGTCGTCCCATCGGCGCCGGTCACGAAAACATCGCTTCCGGGTTTGACGCCCGCCGCCCGCAAGGCCGCTATACAGCCGTCGGCCACGTCATCGTTCTGGCCAATGACCCCGACGATATCGGAATGGCGGGAGATCAAAGCCTCCATCGCCTTTTGCGAATCCTCGCGATTCCACTTGCCGGGAAGTTCGCCCGCCAGTGTGATCTTCGGAAACTTTGCGATGGCGGCGTCACGCCCGCGTGAACGAATGAGATCGGTCGAGTTGCCCTCGACCCCGGTCACGCTGACGAGCTTGCCACCGCCAAACTTCTCCATGACCGCCTTGCACACTTCCTCGGTCACATCGCCGTGGGCGGAGAACTCCTCCGGCACGGCATACATCGTATAGTAGTCGCCGGCTTCGAACGGGGTAAACCAGGGCAGCGTGCCCCAGGTGTTGTCTAGCCAGATCTTATTTTCATTGGCCAATTGCGCGATGCGCTTGATAGATCCGCCACCGGGCGCATGCAGCATGACCGCCTTTGTTCCTGCCGCGATCTGCTGTTCGAACTGATTGAGCTGCCGTTCGGAATCGAACTGCCCATCGGCCGACGTGATGTCCAGACCCAGTGCCTCGGCCGCACCCGCCGCGCCCGACTGGGCGTTGTTGGTGTATTCCATCCGCATGGTCATCATGAGGTGCGCCATCTTGCCGCTTGAGTCGGCCAATGCGACAGATGGGAAACCGGCCGATAACGCCGTTGCCGAGGCGATAACGCTTACCGAGGCGAAGGCGAGGAACTCGCGCCGGCTGATGCCATGAAGATCAAGTCGTTCCATATGGTGGTCGACGATTTTCCGTTCGCTGAAATCCGGAAATCGCCTGGGGTCCAATTTCTTTACCATCACCTATCCTCCCTTTGTATTGGTTTTCGTTTTTCAGTCGCATTCGGATTTATTTAATGATTCGCGTTCAGGCCGCCGCGGTGAACTTGACCAAGCCGCCTTCCTCTACCCGCTCGGCCTTGCCCTGCTCGATCATCCACAGCAAGTGGGTGTGAACGCAGCACTCGGCATAACAGCGCCGCTCACCGATGCCGGTGGAAACGGCATAGTCGAGATCCGACTTAACCGGCATGACTTCCGGAACCAATTCCTGTGTGGTCAGCGGCTTGCCAGCCCGCCGCAACACGAAGAGGATCCGATTGCGGGTGTCATCCTGTTGCTGGTGCATATGCAGGAGGCGCCTCTTGGAGCTTGCTTCTGAATAGGCCGACAGCCCGTGACCTTCGAGCAGAAGCTGCGGCTTGATATCGAGGCAGCGCTGGATCGAATTCCAGTGCGCCTTGGCATCGCCAATCGGCCAGGGCCCGAGCGGTGTCGGATAGTGCAGAACATCGCCGGAATAGAGCGTTCCGGTGTGTGGGTTGTAGACGCCGATGTGGCCGGGGCAGTGGCCCGGCAAGTGGACGACCTCGACCTTCAAACCGCCGAATTCGAGGATGTCGCCATCGTTGACTTCGACATCCACTTCGACCGGAAAATTCCAATAGGTATCGATAACGCCGGGATCGGAGAGGCCAAGGCTCTCGCCCGCCTTCAGATTGAAGTCCCTTAGCACCGCCTCGGGAGTCACGCCGAAACGGGTCAGGTTTTCCGGGCGCGTGACGATCATCGGGTCTTCGATGATCGGCTTGTCCGCTGGGTGGCAAACCACCATGGCGCCATAGCGCTCCTTCAGCATCTTGGCATTGCCGGTGTGGTCGTAGTGAAAATGCGTGATCAGGATGTACTTGAGATCGTTCTTTTCCTTGTCGAGAAGCTTGACCAGGAAATCACCCATGCCGTTGGCGTATTCCGGCAAGGTCCAGTTCCCGGTATCGATCAGCATGCTCTCGCCCTGGCCGCGGATCAGATAGACCCCGCTCTGCACATAGCCGTCGAGCTCGTCCTCGGCCCAGGGGCCATGAATGCCGGGAATGCCCCAGCCATCGGGAGTTTCCGCCCAGAAGAAAATCATGCTGCTGCCTCCCTCATCTTCGGCGCCTGCCTTGCCGGCGCCCGGCCGTTACCCGGACGCAAACCGCACACCGCGAACATCGGCCGTGATCTTGTGCGCGAGCAATTTTTCGGTCTCGCATTGCCGCGCCGCGATGGGCGCGAAGTCGCGGCTCGCCACGCGTGTCATGCGCTGGTGAGTGACCGTCTTGAGAAATTTGCCGACCCAAAGTCCGCCCGTGTATCGCGCGGCCTTGCCCGTCGGCAGGGTATGGTTTGTCCCGATGCCCTTATCGCCGTAGGCGACCGTGGTCTCTTCGCCGACGAACAGGGAGCCGTAGTTCCGCAGCTTCGCCAGATAATAGTCGTCGCGCAACGTCATGACTTCGAGATGCTCGGGCGCATAGGCATCGCTGACGGCAATGGCCTCGTCATCGTCGGCCACGACGACGATCTCGCCGTGGTCGCGCCAGGACACAGCCGCGATATCCTTGGTCGGCAATGTTTTGAGCTGCCGCTCGATCTCGGCCAGTACCGCGCGGCCAAGGGATTCGGAGGTTGTCACCAGCCAGGCCGGGCTGTCCGGGCCGTGTTCGGCCTGGCCCAGAAGATCGGTCGCCACCAGAGAGGCATCGGCGCTCTCGTCGGCGATAACGCAGATCTCGGTTGGCCCGGCCAGGAGGTCGATGCCCACCTCGCCGAAGAGCTGACGCTTGGCCTCGGATACATAGGCGTTGCCGGGTCCGGTGATCATGTCGACCGGAGCCATGCCGATACAGCCAAAGGCCATGGAGCAGAGGGCCTGAACACCCCCCAGGCAATAGATCTCGTCGGCGCCGGCGACATCGAGCGCATAAAGCGTCGGCCCGTAAATGCCGTTCTCATCACGGGGCGGGGCGCAACTGACGATGCTCTCAACCCCGGCGACGCGCGCCGTCCCAATCGACATGATCGCGGCGCTGACCAGGGGGTATTTGCCGCCCGGGATATAGCAGCCGACGTTGCGTACCGGGATGTGCTTGTGGCCCAAGGTTACCCCGGGCGCGACTTCGGCCTCGATATCGTGGAGAGAGTCACGTTGACGCTGGGCGAATTCCCGCACTTGGCGATGACATATGGCGAAGTCCTCCTTGAACGTCTCGGGAAGCCGGGAGCCGACCTTCTTAATCTGGTCCCGGCTGACGCGAAGTTCCGCGGTCCAGCCATCCAGGCTTTCGGCATAGCCGCGCACCGCGGCGTCGCGCCGGTCAGCGACATCGGCGATCATGCCGCGGACCGTTTTTTCCACATCCGCGCGCCTGAGTTTCACCTCGGCCTGCGCCCGTTTGATGAATGTCCCCATCGCTTTTGCCCCCATGAGGCTCAGTTTCGAGTCTCAAAATGTAAACGTTTGCATTTCATTTCATGGGTTTTATGACCCCTGTATAGCAAGGAGGATAGACATTATCTGACCAAAACGTCAAGAATATCCGATATTTTCGTGTGACCTGGGCCGTTTACTGTGCATAAAATTGCGCCATCGGCAAAATGAGTCCGGGCCCGTTGGGCAAGGCTTGAACCGTTTCGGGCTTATTCGTGTAAACGTTCTGCTCGCCTGCGGCGGGATTTGCGAACACCCGCTCCGACCCCGGATCGGCTTCCCGGTGACAAATCGGCTTCACTGGGACTAAGTGTGAAACTGGGACACAGAGAACAACCGTGCCGCCAACCAGATCCAAAGCCGAAAAACTGCCGGATCAAACGAAGGTGGCCGACCCCACCAGAATGAAGGCGACCATTCGCGATGTCGCCCGGCGCGCCCGGGTCTCGACGGCCACGGTCTCCCGGGCCCTTAACCGGCCGGAAAAGGTTCGCCCCGAAACCCGGGAGCGGGTCTTGCAAGCCGTCCGGGAGACCCACTTTGTCTTCGACGGCATCGCCGCCAGCATGATCTCCAGGCGCTCGCGGACCATCGGACTCATCATTCCGACCATTACAAACTCGATCTATGCGGCCTCTACCCAGTCGATCCAGCACACCGCCCAGGCGGCCGGCTACACGGTGCTGCTTGGCGTTTCGGAGTTTTCCCCGCGACTGGAGGCCGATCTTGCGCAACGGCTTCTCGAGCGCCGGGTCGACGGCCTCATCCTGACCGGTGGAAACCACGACCAAAGCCTGATCGAGAAGATGCAAACCAACGGGGTCCCCTTCCTCATTACCTGGAAGCTGATGCGTGGGAAGGAATGGCCGTCGGTCTCTTTCGACAATTACAAGGCGGCGTGGTCTGCGGTCGAGTTCCTGGTGTCGTTGGGCCATCGGCGCCTTGGCTTGGTCTGTGGCCGCACGGATGTGAACGACCGCGCCCTCGACCGCCGCCAGGCCTTCGAAGATTGCCTGGAACGCCACGGCCTAGCGGTCGATCCCGCGCTCATTTTCGAACGCGACTTTGAGATGGAAGAAGGCGCATCGGCCATGTCCGCCATGTTGGACACGCCCGAGCCACCGACGGCCGTTTTCTGCGCCAATGATATTCAAGCCATCGGCGCCCTAAGCTTATGCCAAGAAAGAGGCCTGTCGGTCCCGGGCGACATCTCGATCATCGGCTTTGACGATCTGCCGGTGACAAGCTACACGCGACCAAAGTTGACCACGGTCCGCGTCCCCGCCCACGACATGGGCAGGCGCGCCGCAGGAATCATGATTGCCACTATCGAGCGGAAAATCCCACTGCAATCAGTGGAGTTGCAAACCGAACTGATTGCCCGTGAAACGACGGCACCGCCTAGACCCCGCCGCTGAGGGACAGGCATTGACGGCAGTGTAAATCTAATGCGAACCAGTCTCCAAAGCTCGCGAGATCAAGGTCATCAGGCCGCCAGCTGACGCCACTCGGCCAGGGTGGCATTGACACGTTAACTGCCGCGGTCGCCAGAATTCGATCGTGATCCGTATCAGGCGGCTAGCCAACCTTGATTCCTGACAGCGAACGTCTCGGCTCGATTGTTCGCTCGTAATCCCTGATCGTGAACAGCGGTAAATCGCTCTTTGCGGATGGCGACAGCGTAGGATTTGAGCTTGTCCGTGATAATGCGCTTCGGCGCGAAGCCCTGCTTCTTCAGCAGCTTTCGCAGCAATCGCCTCGCCGACTTAGCGCATCGTCGTGGCTGGACCAGGAAGTCGAGCACCTCGCCTTCGTCGTCTACCGCCCGCCACAGCCAGTGATTACGGCCACGGATCTTGATAACCATTTCGTCGAGGTGCCAATGTGCACTGGCGCGCGGCCGGCCGACGCGAAGACTGCCCGCAATCAGTCGGCCGAACTTAAGGAACCAGCGTCGAACCGTTTCGTTCGAAACATCGATGCTACGCTCGGCCAGCAGATCCCCGACATCGCGAAACGAAAGCGTGAACCGGGCGTAGAGCCAGACCGCATGTTGGATGATCTCTGGCGAAAAACGATGTCGTTTGTAAGATATCGAGGTCATGCCAAGACCGTACCAGCCCCTCCCCACGCTGGCTATCGACTTAACGTGTCAATGCCCTATAAGGTTCTCTTTTACAACCGCGATCACTTGACCGCCGCATTCGCGGTCCGGCTTAAAGACAATGTCTGAATAGTGACACCATTCATGGCCGCCATAGCGCCCTTCCAAGGGTTTTGTCGTACCACCAATATGGGCGTAAGAGACTTTCGCCGTATGGGCCGTCCTTTTGTCGGATCGGAGCGGTCTTAGTCGACCACGACGACACGAATCGACCGCGTAACCTGCGGAAAAGAGTCGTCAATTTCGACTCTCTGAATCATAAAATAATTATTATATATCAATAACTTAAGTCGTGGCGGAGGGGGTGGGATTCGAACCCACGGTACGCTCGCGCGCACAACGGTTTTCGAGACCGCCCCGATCGACCACTCTGGCACCCCTCCGCATTGGGTCGAGAACCGGCGCGTGGCCTGGCCGGTGGGCAAACCGGCGCGAACCTAGCCTATGGTCGGCACCCCCGCAAGGCATTGGCGGATGGCGGCTTCGGCCCTTTCCAGGGCCCATCGCGGCTGCGGTCTTCTCTGCTATAGTCCGGCGCAACGAACGCGATACACCCGTACAAGAATGCGAGATGATGAACCGCGCCGCCGACCTTCCTGAAATTCCCCTGATCGATGTGGGTGCCGCGGGTGCCGGGGCGCTGCTGGCCGCCGCGCCGGCCCGGGCCCGGGCGTTGCTGGCCAGCGCAGGGCGGAAATATACGCCACCGGCGGTTCGCATCGGCGATGCCATCTCGCGGCGCTGGCTGGATCGGCACGGCAATCCGTATCTGGCGGAAATCGATGCCATCGCCGCCACGATGGGTGAGCCCGGCGCCCATTTCCTGAATGTCTCCTACGAATGGGGCTGTACCGGCGGTGTCACGCCGGCGCCCGGCGGCGGCTGCCGGCTGGTGCGGGTGCTGGACTGGCCCTTCGACGGCATGGGGGTCAATCTGGTGGCCGCCCGCCAGGCGGGCCCCGCCGGTTCATGGCTCAACCTGACCTGGCCCGGCTTCGTCGGCTGCATCCAGGGCCTGGCGCCGGGGCGCTTCGCCGCCGCCTTGAACCAGGCGCCCATGGCGCGGCCGACCCGGCTCTTGCCGCTCGACTGGGCCATCGGCCGGGGCCGGGTTTGGCACCGCGGCGGTCTGCCGCCGGCGCATCTTCTGCGCCAGGTCTTCGAGACCTGCACGGATTACAAAGCCGCCAAGGCCATGCTGTGCGGCGCACCGCTGGCGTTGCCGGCCATCTTCCTGCTGGCCGGACCGGAGGCCGGCCAGGGCTGCGTCATCGAGCGCCAGGAAACCCGCGCTGCGGTTCTCGAGCAACCGGCCAGCGCCGCCAATCATTGGCAAACAGCCGGCTGGAACGGCCGGCCCCGGGGTGAGGACAGCCGGGGCCGCCGGCGCATCTTGGCGGCACGCCTCGCCGGGGCCGGACCGGATCTGGATTGGCTGGCGCCGCCGGTGCTCAACGAAACCACCCGCCTGGCCCTGGTGGCGGAACCGGCCAGCGGCCGCCTCACCGCCCGTGGCTTCGAAGCCACGGGTCCGGCCACCGCTCCCTTGCGCCTGGGTCCGGGCACGCAGATCCACCGGGCGGCGCCGGAGTCTTCTGGCAAAACCGCCAGGAAAATCCCTGGAAAAGCGTTGACAGGTGGGGCCGCGCCGCTATAGTCCGCGCCGTCGGCCATGGGCCCTAGACGCCGGGGCCGGGCCGCTTTTGTATCCTGCCCATCCTTGTAGATCGTAGAGCACAGCCAATCGCCATGTTCGCAGTCATCAAATCCGGCGGCAAACAATACCGGGTCGCCCCCGACGACGTCATCCGGGTGGAAAAGCTGGCCGGCGAGGCGGGCGATATCATCGAGCTCGGCGCCGTCCTCATGGTCGGCGGCAACGGCGGCTTGAACGTCGGCGCGCCCTTCGTGGCCGGCGCCAGTGTCGCCGCCGAGGTGCTGGAGCAAGGCCGGACCGACAAGATCATCATCTTCAAGAAAAAGCGCCGGCAGAACTATCGCCGCCGCAACGGCCACCGCCAGCACGAAACGGTGCTGCGGGTGACCGAGATCTTGACCGATGGCAAAAAGCCGTCGAAGACCAAGGCGGACCCGAAGCCGGCCGCCAAGGCCGCGGCCAAGACCGACACGGGCAAAGGCAAGGCGAAAGCCGCCAAGCCGAAGGCGCCGGCCAAGACTGCCGCACCGAAGAAGGCGCCCGCCAAGAAGCAGGCCGCCCCGAAAACGTCCGCCCCCAAGACCTCGGGCGCCAAGAAAGCAGCGCCCAAGAAGACCGGCGCCGCCAAGGCGAAGAAGAAGGATTAACCCACCATGGCCCATAAAAAAGCGGGCGGCAGTTCGCGCAACGGCCGCGATTCGGCAGGCCGGCGCCTGGGTGTGAAGCTCTTCGGCGACCAGCAGGCCCGCGCCGGCAATATCCTGGTCCGCCAGCGCGGCACCAAGTACCACCCCGGCACGAATGTGGGCATGGGCACGGACCACACCCTGTTCGCCCTGGCGGACGGCAAGGTTCGCTTTGACCGCAAGGCGGGTGATCGGACGTTTGTGTCGATCATGCCCGGCGCGCCGACGCCGCCGGCCGAATAGCTTCGGAGGGGGCCCCTCCGAAGTCGAGGCGCCCTGTTCCCACACGACGATCGGTTATCGGGGAAACGGGCACCGCACCCCCCGTTTTCACATGCCCGAACCGACCGCCCCATGACCCGCACCCTGACCACCCCCCGCCTTCTGTTGCGCCCGCCGCGCCCGGCCGATGCGCCGCGCGTGCAGTTCCTGTGCGGCAATTGGAACGTTGCGCGTATGTTGGAACGGGTACCGCATCCTTACCCCGACGATTGTGCGGCGGATTGGATCGCTGCGCAGTCCGCCGCCTGGCGCGACGGGTCCGCTTATACCTTTACCATTGAGTTCGAGGGCGCAGTGGTCGGCGTCATCGGCATCGAACGGAACGCGAGCGGCGCCTATGGGCTGGGCTATTGGCTGGGCGAGCCATGGTGGGGCCAGGGCCTGATGAGCGAGGCCGTGGCCTGTGTCCTTGGCTTCGCGCGCCATGAGCTTGGCCTGGAGACACTGGAGTCCGCCTATTTCGCCGACAACCCGGCGTCCGGACGCATCCAGGAAAAGCACGGCTTTCGCGTGACCGGCCACGACCGGTCACACTGCCTGGCGCGCGGCGGCGATGTGGACGGCGTCACCACCGTGCTGCATCTTGGCGCCGTGAACGAGACGAGGACGGCACCATGAAGTTCCTCGACGAAGCCAAGATTTATATCAAGAGCGGCGACGGCGGTGCCGGGTGCGTCAGCTTCCGGCGCGAGAAGTTCATCGAGTTCGGCGGTCCGGACGGCGGCAATGGCGGGCGCGGCGGCGATGTGGTGTTCGAGACGGTGGAGGGCCTGAACACCCTGATCGACTTCCGCTATCAGCAGCATTTCAAGGCCGGCCGCGGCGACCATGGCAAGGGCCGCGACCGCTCCGGCCCGGCCGCGCCGACTCTGGTCATCAAGGTGCCTGCCGGCACCCAGATTTTCGCGGACGACAAGGAGACCCTGATCGCCGAGATGTTGCGGCCGGGACAGCGCATCGTCCTGGCCAAGGGCGGCGACGGCGGTTACGGCAATGCCCACTTCAAGACCTCCACCAACCGCGCGCCCCGGCGCGCCGATCCCGGCTGGCCGGGCGAGGAGCTGTGGGTGTGGCTGCGCCTCAAGCTGATCGCCGATGCCGGGTTGGTCGGCTTGCCGAATGCCGGCAAATCGACCCTGCTGGCCGCCGTCTCCCGCGCCAAGCCGAAGGTCGCCGACTATCCCTTCACCACCCTGCATCCGGTTCTCGGCGTGGTGCACGTGCACGAGACCGAGTTCGTGCTCGCCGACATTCCCGGCCTGATCGAAGGCGCGCACGAAGGCGCCGGATTGGGGACCCGTTTCCTCGGCCACGTGGAGCGGTGCGCCGTCCTGAT
>DASWJP010000110.1:0-3621 GCA_036397065.1 Kiloniellales bacterium
CTGGGCATAATGCGCCTCGGCCATGCCGGCAATCTTCTTGGCTTCGAGGATGCCGCCGACGCGGCCCAGCGCCATCTGTAGAATCGACGCCGCGCGGCAGGCGAGCACGCGGGAAAATTCGTACTTCGTCGTCAGGCGCTCGCCGGTGGCCACCGGGATCGACGTGGCGCGGGCGACCAGGGCCATTTCTTCCGGCATCTCCGGCGGCGTCGGCTCCTCGAACCACAGCGGATCGTATGGCTCGAGCCGCTTGGCGAGGCGGATGGCGCCGGATGCCGTGAATTGGCCGTGGGTGCCAAAGAGCAGGTCGGCCTTGCTACCCACGGCCTCGCGCAGCAGCCGGACGAACTTTTCCGACCGGTCCAGGGACTCCAGCGACGGCTGCCGCGGATCGAAGGCCGAATAGGCACCGGCGGGATCGAATTTCACGGCGGTGAAGCCCTGCTTGACGTATTCGGCGGCACGCTGCGCCGACAACTCGGCATCGTGGTAGATGGCATCGGTCTCGTTACCCTCCGGGTAGATGTACGTGTAGGTGCGCAGCCGTTCATGCACCTTGCCGCCGAGAAGCTCGTAGACCGGTTTTTCCACCGCCTTGCCGACGATATCCCACATCGCCATCTCGATGGCCGACAAGACGCCCATGAGCGAGATATCCGGGCGCAGCGTGAAGCCGGAGCCGTAGACGCGGCGCCACAGCATCTCGATACGGAACGGGTCCGCGCCCAGAACGTGGCGCTCGAATACATCCTTCACCATCCGCGCCATGGTGTGCGGACCGAAGGTGGCGGCATAGACCTCGCCCACCCCTTCGATGCCGGTGTCGGTCACCAATTTCAGCAGGACGAAATAGCGCCCGCCGAAGGACGGCGGCGGATTGCCGACGACGAAGGTCTTGAGATCGACGATTTTCATGATGCGAACCGTTCAGAAGATGATGACATTGCGCAGCGCCTCGCCCCGGTTGACCGCGGCAACGGCCTCGTTGATCTGGTCCAGGGGGTAACGCGCGGTGATGAGCTCGTCGAGCTTCAGCCGGCCCTGCCTGTAGAAATCGATGATCATGGGAACATCGATGCGCGGGCGCGCGGAGCCCATCTTGGAGCCCAGTACTCTCTGGCTGTCGTTGGCGAAGCTGCCGGGATCGAAGGTCGCCATGACCCCGGTCGCAGGCATGCCCACAAGCACAAGAGAACCGCCGCGCCGCAGCAGGTCGAATCCCTGCTCCACCACCTTGGGCGCGCCGACGGTCACGAAGACATAGTCGGCGCCGTGGCCGCCGGTCGCGGCGCGCAGGGCATCGCGCGGATCCTCGCGCTTGCCGTTGATCGTGTGAGTCGCGCCGAATTCCCGCGCCGCCGCCAACTTGCTCTCGACCACATCGATGGCGATGATGCTGCGCGCGCCGGCAAGGGCCGCGGCCTGGATCGTGTTCAACCCGACACCGCCGGTACCGATGACCGCGACGCTGCTGCCCGCGGGGACCGCCGCCGTATTGAACACGGCGCCGACCCCGGTCAACACGGCGCAGGCGACCAGCGCCGCGGAGTCGAGCGGTACGTCCTTGGGGATGGCGATGGCCTGCGAGGCATCGACCACGACGGACTCGGCGAAGGCGCCGGTGCGCATCGACTGCTTGATCGGCGCGCCGTCCTGCGCGGTGATCGGACCGCGCCGGTCCAAGGGGAAACTGCTTTCGCACAGCACCGGCGCGCCCCCGGCGCAGGCCGGACAGTGGCCGCAATAGCGGATGAGGGTGACGATCACATGATCGCCGGTGGCCAAGCCGGCCACGCCGTCACCGACCGCCCCCACAACGCCCGCGGCCTCGTGGCCGTAAACCGCCGGCAGGTCGCCGCCCCAGGCGCCTTCCATGTAGAAGATGTCGGAATGGCAGATCGCACAGGCCTTGAGCTTGACCTCCACTTCGCCGGGGCCGGGCGGCGCCAAGATCACATCTTCGATGACCAGCGGTTTCCCGAAGGCGTGGCAGACGGCGGCTTTCATCTCTTTTCCTGACATTTGCGGGTTGGCCCGAGCGCCCACAGTCTCGTACCGCCCTCTGCCCTGAAAGACAATCTCACATCAAAGGCCGTTGCATAAAACGGCCGGCTGGGCAGCCGAGATATCCCCACCTCCCGCTCCACATCCGTCGCGAATCCTGTATCCTCCGGCCCGCGCCATGCCCACGTCCGACATGACCCTCTCCGCTCCCCACCGCGCCGCCGCCCGTTCGATCCTGGCGGAGGTGTTCGGCTTTGGCGAATTGCGCGAGGGCCAAGCGGAGGCGATGGAGGCGGTCCTCGGCGGGCGCAACGTCCTGGCGGTGATGCCGACCGGGGCGGGCAAGTCCCTGTGCTATCAGCTGCCGGCGCTGGTCCTGGGCGGGTTGACGGTCGTGGTCTCGCCGCTGGTCGCCTTGATGCGCGATCAGGTGGCCGCCTTGCGGCTCAACGGCATCGCCGCGGCGACCATCAATTCCGACATCGGCCGGGCCGACAACGTGGCCACCTGGCGCGCCGTGCAGGCGGGCGAGGTGCGGCTGCTCTATCTCTCGCCGGAGCGCTTGATGACCGGGGCGATGCTGGCGGCGCTGGGCAAGGTGGATGTGCGCCTGTTCGCCATCGACGAGGCCCATTGCATTTCCCAGTGGGGGCCGGCGTTCCGCCCGGAATACGCGGCCCTGGCGGGCTTGCGCGAACGCTTTCCCGGGGTGCCGATCATCGGCCTGACGGCGACCGCCGATCCGGCCACCCGGGACGATATCGTGGCCAAGATCTTCGCCGGCGAGGCGCGCTGCGTGGTCACCGGCTTCGACCGGCCGAATCTCTCCCTGGCGGTGGCCCTGAAAAGCAACTGGAAGGCCCAGGTCGCCAATTTCGTCGACGGGCGGCGGGGGCAAAGCGGCATCGTCTATTGCCTGTCCCGGCGCAAGACCGAGGAGGTGGCGGCACGCCTGCGCGAAAACGGCCATGCGGCCCTTGCTTTTCATGCCGGCATGGAAGCGCATGACAAGGTGCAGGCACAGAACCTCTTCATGACCGAGCCGGGCATCGTCATGGTGGCGACCATCGCCTTCGGCATGGGCATAGACAAGCCGGACATCCGCTATGTTCTGCACACCGATCTGCCGGGCAGCCCGGAAGCCTATTACCAGGAAATCGGCCGCGCCGGGCGCGACGGCCGGCCCGCGGAGACCATGCTGCTCTACGGTCTGGACGACATCCGCATGCGCCGCATCTTCATCGAGCAGGAGGAGAGCGCCCCGGAGCGCAAGCGGCGCGAGCACCACCGCCTGGATGCGCTCATCGCCTATTGCGAGGCGCCGGCGTGCCGGCGGCGCATGCTGCTGCGCTATTTCGGCGAGGAGATCGAACCGTGCGGCAATTGCGACGCCTGCCTCGATCCGGTCGAGACGGTGGACGGCACGGCGGAGGCGCGCATGGTTTTGGCGGCGATCCAGGGCACCGGACAGATGTTCGGCGCGGGCCATATCATCGGCGTGCTGCGCGGTTCGGAGAACGAGAAGATCACCCGCTTCAAGCACCAGGCATTGTCCGTCTTCGGCGCCGGGACCGACCGGCCGCAACGGGAATGGCAGGGCATCATCCGCCAGATGAT
>DASWJP010000111.1:0-31594 GCA_036397065.1 Kiloniellales bacterium
CCCGGCAGCAACCCGTCGCTGTTCGAGAAGGCCGCCAAGTCCGCCGCCGACGTGATCTTCCTCGACCTGGAGGACGCGGTGGCCCCGGACGACAAGGTGCAGGCGCGCAAGAACATCATCGAGGCCCTGCGCGATATCGATTGGGGCGCCAAGACCATGTCGGTGCGCATCAACGGCCTGGATACCCACTATATGTACCGGGACGTGGTGGATGTACTGGAACAGGGCGGCGAGCGCCTGGATCTGATCATGATCCCCAAGGCCGGTACCGCGGGGGACATCTATGCCGTCGACATGCTGGTCACCCAGATCGAGGCGGCCATGGGCCGCAAGAAGCGCATCGGCTTCGAGATGATCATCGAAACCGCCCTGGGCATGGCCAATGTGGACGCCATCGCCGCCGCCTCGAAACGCAACGAAAGCCTGCATTTCGGCGTTGCCGACTATGCCGCCTCCACCAAGGCGCGGACCACGGTCATCGGCGGGCCGAACAAGCTTTATGGCGTGCTCACCGATCAGGAGGGCGATGCGCCACGCGAATACCACTGGGGCGACATGTGGCACTACGCCGTCGCCCGCATGGTGGTGGCGGCGCGCGCCAATGGCCTGCGCCCCATCGACGGGCCGTTCGGCGACTTCTCCGATGCCGACGGCTTCCGGGCTCAGGCGAACCGGGCGGCGGCCTTGGGCTGCGAAGGCAAGTGGGCGATCCACCCCAGCCAGATCGCCCTGGCCAACGAGGTCAACAGCCCGTCCGAAGCCGAGGTGACCAAGGCCAAGCGCATCATCGACGCCATGAAGCAGGCGACCAAGGAAGGCAAGGGCGCCGTGGCCCTCGACGGCCGCCTGATCGACATCGCCTCCATCAAGCAAGCCGAGGTGATGGTCAGCAAGGCCAAGCAGATCGACAAGTCGGGAAAGTAGCGCCAGCGGCGCAAAGAGTGAGCCCTCCCCATCGATGGGGGAGGGCGGCACGTAGCGCGGGTGGGGGTGATGGCGCATTCGGCGCCGAACGTCACCCCCCTCCCGGCCTCCCTCCATCAAGGGGGGAGGGGAATTTGATTAACGCACCACCGCTGTATAGCCCTCCACCGGCGGGGCCGTTGTGATGACGCCTTGCGCCAACAGGAACGCGGCGAAGCGTTCGTAGCGGCCGCGGTCCAGGGCGGCTGGGCGCCGGTAGATCGAATGTATTAATTTAGAAAACCGATCTTATGTAAATTTGTTTCCAAATTAAATATGTTCTGCTTTAAGGCAGAATCCCAATTTTTATAGACTCTGATGCTACATTTATTTGGAATTCGATCATCTAATTTCAAAGATTGACGCAAATTACGAATCAACATTGCGCATTTCAATGACATCTTACACTGCGGAAGCGGAGGGATTTTGTTGGTATCAATAAAGCCGCGCTTCAATGTGTTAGTCACTACTTTGACATTCTCGTCCCAGAATCTTGCCCCCCACTTCTTCTCGTCAAGATATCCATTCCACCAATCATCTAACCACTGATCAAAATCAGCACGGAGCGAATAGAATACATTCTGCGACACCACAAAGAGATCTATGTCTGATACGGCTGGTTCATATTCCCGCCCAAATTTGTCTGGCGACAGTGAGAAGCCGATTCTAGCGCTACCAACCAGCGAGATATTCTTTGGCTGTACATCCAAATAATTTCCGATCCATTCCCTAATCAACTCATACCTCATCGGTTCATAACGAAATGCATAAGGTATGCCCTCAGTCATCCAAAGATTCACAAACTGTGATACGTCTTTTCGTGTGGGGCGTGTAGCAATTGTCTTCGCATCAAATGCGTGAACAGGATACGGGCTGTCGAGAAGTTTAGCCCAATGGCTTGGTTTGAACGGGTCCTGCATTTCATCACCCGGGTATTTCTAAACTCGTTGATTCTACTCTATTTTGTATATAGCGCTGTCGAGCATAGAGCATTTTCAGCCGGGGAGTTATAAGTTCCCGAGGTAGTGGGTACTTTAAAGCTGCGACGATCAACGCTGCATCTCTATCTGAAAGATCTTCTAGATTTATCCCAAGGCGGTTGGCAGCAGCTTTCACACCGATCATTCGCCAACCAAAATATGCCACTTGCAGGTACCGCTCGGCAATTTCGCGTTTAGATATCTGTTGGGACATCCAAACCGCCAATAATATCTCGGATAGTTTTCGGACGATCGTACGTTCATATCTTTGGCGAAGTGTTCGCACATATTGCTGCTCTATGGTACTTCCGCCGCTAATTTTCGAGTGAAGGAGATAGTTTCGACTTGCGCGTAGCAATGCAAAGAGATCGACGCCTCCGTGCCGAAGAAACCTAATATCCTCGGCAACCATAAGGCTAAGTATCAGATTGTTTGGCAGACTCACTTTTGGAGATCCTTGAAGCAACTCACTTCTGAGGTGTTCGACCTCTTTGGCTAAATACCTTGATGCTAGGTATTTGAGGATCTGCCGAAATATTATCAGTTCACTTTCTCCAACCGTCGATCCGTAGCACTAAAGGTGCCAGCCTAGACCATTTTAAGGTGTTATTGGTGGGCAAGCCTTAAAAATGCTGTTTACTCCCCGATTAATTCTCCGATCGTGTCTGATCCAAATATCCTCCACACTCAACGCACCACAGCCGTATAGCTCTCCACCGGCGGGGCGGTCTCGATGACGCCCTGCGCCAGCAGGAACGCGGCGAAGCGTTCGTAGCGGCCGCGGTCCAGAGCGGCCGGGCGCAGGGCGAAGCGTGGCAAGGTGTCGCGCCAGGCACGCTTGTTCAACTCATCGTCCAAACCGTTGCGGTAACCGGCGAACAGGGCCCACGCCGCGTCCGGATGGTTGACCATGAACTGCACGGCGCGCTCCAGCCCGTGCAACAGCTTGGCCAGGCGCGGATCGGCCAGCATTTTGGTGTTGGCCACCAGGATCAATTCGTCATAGGGCGGCACGCCTTCCTCCTCCACAAAGAAGGCGCGGCCCTTGTGCCCTTCGATGGCCAGTTGATTCAGCTCGAAGTTGCGGAAGGCGCCGATCACCGCGTCCACCTGGCCCGAGAGCAGCGCCGGGCTGAGCGAGAAGTTGACGTTGACCAGCTTCACGTCATCCAAGGTCATGCCGTACGGCGCCAGCATGGCGCGCAGCATGGCATCCTCGAAGCCGCCGACGGAAAAGCCCACGGTGCGGCCCTTGAGGTCGGCGATCGAGGCGATCGGTCCCTCGTCCAGCACCAGCAGGGTATTCAGCGGCGTTGCCACCAGGGTGCCGATCCGGGCCAGGGGCAGGCCGGCGGCGGCCTGCACATGCAGTTGCGGCTGATAAGTGATCGCCACATCGGCCTGGCCGGCGGCCACCAGCTTGGGCGGATCGTTCGGATCCGCCGGCTCGATCAGCTCGACCTCCAGCCCGTCGGCGGCGAAGTAGCCCTTTTCCAGGGCGACCACCAGCGGCCCGTGATCCGGATTGAGAAACCAATCCAGGATCACGGTCAGCTTTTCCGCCGCCCGCGCCGATCCCGGCAGCCCGGCAACCGCCAGCGTGATCGCCAGCGCGGCGATCCAGAACATCCTGCGTTTCATTGTGCAAAGTCTCCCCAAACCCGTGACTCATTCCGTGGAACACACTGAATCGGGATGCGGGCGGGGCGGCGGAAAGCGGCGAGAGCCGAGGTCGTGGTTCCGTTCCCTGCGCCGGCATTACCCGGATCAGGTTCGAAGGGTCCGCACCGCGCTCACAGCGGCAAGATCTCAGCCCGGTCAAGGGCTCCCCTAGGAACAGGCCAATCATGGGCCGGGCCGGCGCCCGGGTCAAGGCACCGCGCCCCGTGCGCTGGTAATACGAATATCGGGGCCGCTTCCCCTTCGAGACGCGCCCTTGCGGGCGCTCCTCAGGGTGAGGCGGCCGCTAGCGGGCGGCCGGCGCGAACCATGCGGCCGCTATCCGTGCGATGTGATTGTCTTGACTTGCACCGGCCGTGGGCAGCGGCTAAACGGCCCCGATACGTTGCCGCCTTTGCCGTCGCCTCGGCGCCGCCGCCATGCTAGAGAGACGCCCATGCACAACTTCCTCGACTTCGAAAAGCCCATCGCGGAACTTGAGGGCAAGATCGAAGAGCTGCGCCATCTGTCCGACGACGGCGAAATCAACATCGCCGAGGAAGTGGCCAAGCTGCAGGCCAAGGCGGACCGCCTGTTGCGGCAAAGCTATGGCCGCCTGACGGCGTGGCAGAAGACGCAAGTGGCGCGCCATCCCGACCGGCCGCGCCTGACCGATTATTTGAACAATCTGATCGAGGATTTCGCGCCCCTGGCCGGCGACCGCCTGTTCGCCGAGGACCGCGCCATCATCGGCGGCATCGGCCGCTTCCGCGGATTCTCGACGGTGATACTGGGGCAGGAGAAGGGCGCCGATACGGACAGCCGGGTGAAGCACAACTTCGGCATGGCCCGGCCCGAGGGCTATCGCAAGGCGCAACGCCTGATGCACCTGGCGGAGCGGTTCGATCTGCCGGTCCTGTGCCTGGTCGATACGGCCGGCGCCTATCCGGGTGTCGGCGCGGAAGAGCGCGGCCAGGCGGAAGCCATCGCCCGGTGCATGGAAATCAGCCTGGGTTTGCGGGTGCCCATGATCTCCGTGATCATCGGCGAGGGTGGCTCCGGCGGCGCCATCGCCCTGGCCACCGCCAATCGGCTGTTGATGCTCGAGCATTCGGTCTATTCGGTGATCTCGCCGGAAGGGTGCGCCTCCATCCTCTGGCGCAGCAGCGAGCACGCGCAGGATGCGGCCGAGGCCCTGAAATTGACCGCCCAGGATCTGCATAAGATGGGCATCATCGACGAAATCGTGCCCGAGCCCCTGGGCGGCGCCCAGCGCGGCCGGCGCGAGGCCATCGACGCGGTCGGCGCGGCCATCGAGCGCAATCTTTTCGAGTTGTGCCGGCACGACGGCGCCACCTTGCGCACGCAACGGCGGGAAAAATTCCTGCAGATGGGCAAAAAGGGACTGAGCTGATGCCCCGACTCAGCGTCGCCCGGCAGGATCTGGTCGAACGGGCGCGGTCCTTGGCCGAGACCGTCATCGCCCCGCGCGCCGCCGAGGTCGACCGCACCGAAGCCTATCCGTGGGATAACGTGCATGCCCTGCGCGATGCCGGATTCTTCGGCCTGACCATTCCGAAATCCCACGGCGGCGCCGGCCTGGGATACCTGGACGCGGTGCTGGTGGTCGAGGAGATGGCCAAGGCGTGCGGGGTCACCGCGCGCATCGTGGTCGAGGCCAACATGGGCGCCATCAGCGCCATCATGACCTACGGCAGCGAGGCGCAGAAACGCCTGGCCGCGGATCTGGTGCTCGGCGGCGACAAGCCGGCCATCTGCATCACCGAGCCGGAGGCCGGCTCGGCCGCCAACGAGATGAGCACCCGCGCCGACCGGCGCGGCGACTCTGACTCCTACGTGCTCAATGGCCGCAAGCATTGGATCACCGGCGGCGGCGTCTCGCGCCTGCATGTGATCTTCGCCCGCGTCTTTCATGGCGCCGCCGAGCAAGGCATCGCCGGGTTCATCGTCGAGCGCGATGCGGAGGCGGGGCTGCCGCGCGGCCTGAGCATCGGCAAGCGCGAGCCGACCATGGGTCTGCGCGGCCTGCCGGAAACCGAGGTCATTTTCGAGAATCTTGAGGTGCCGGCGGAGATGATGATCGTACCGCCGAACGGACTGGCCCGCGGCTTCGGCCAGTTGATGAACGCCTACAACAGTCAGCGGGTGGGTGCGGCCACGGTGGCGTTGGGCCTGGCCGCCGGCGCCTATGAACAGGCGCTGGCCTACAGCAAGACCCGGCAGCAGTTCGGCCGGCCCATCGCCGAGTTCCAGGGCCTGCAATGGATGCTGGCCGACATGGCGACACAGATCGAGGCGGCACGCGCCTTGATCCGCAAGGCCGCCGATTGCGACGGCTTTCCCGATGTGCTGGAGGCGGCGCAGGCCAAGGTGTTCGCCTCCGAAATGGCCATCAAGGTGACCAACGAAGCCTTGCAGGTCTTCGGTGCCGCCGGCTACTCGCGCGACAATCCGCTGGAGCGCATGGTGCGCGATGCGCGCATGTTCACCATCGGCGGCGGCACGGCGCAGATCCTGCGCACGGTCATCGCCGCGCGCCTGCTCGGGCGCAAGCTGCCGCAAACCCGCGACGGCTATCTGAACCTGCCGAAGGGAAGCAGGGACTAAAACTCGATGATCTTTGCCTGCAAGCCACCCCCACCCCGGCCCTCCCCCATCAAGGGGGAGGGAGAATGTGTCAGCCGGCCATGCTTGTTCCCTCCTTCCTTGTGGGGGAGGGTGAGGGTGGGGGGTGCCGTAGACTCGAGCGGAGTAGTGCAAAGATGACCACCGCCGCCGAGGTGCTTGCCCGCGGTCTGCATGAGGCCGGCTGCCGGTATGCTTTCGGAATGCCGGGCGGCGAGGTGCTGACGGTCATGCACGCCCTGGCCGATGCCGGTATCGCCTTTCACCTGGCCCGGCACGAGAATGCCGCCGGTTTCATGGCCGAAGGTACGTATCACGTGACCGGGGCGCCGGGCATTCTGCTGGCGACCTTGGGCCCCGGCGTGGCCAACGCGGTCAACGTGGTCACCAATGCCTGGCAGGACCGGGTGCCGCTGATCTTTCTCACCGGCTGCGTCGATGCGGCCGATGCCGCCGGCTATACGCACCAGGTCTTCGACCATGGCGCCCTGTTGCATACCGTCACAAAGGCGAGCTTGACCCTTGCCGATGGCGCCGTGGAGACCATCGTGGAAAAGGCCCTGGCCATCGCCACGGGCGGCCGCCCGGGGCCGGTGCACATCGACATTCCCATCGGCCTGGCCGGCAAGGCGCAAGCGAAAACCCGGCCCATCCGGGTACCCGCCGCCGCCGCCATGGCCCCGGCCGCCGGTCTGGACCTGATGCGGGCGCGCGATCTGTTGGCGGCGGCGCGGCGGCCGTTGCTGATCGCCGGTTTGGAAGTGCTGGTCCAGGGCGCGGAAGCAGCGGTGGCCGATCTGGCGCGCGACTTCGCCATTCCCGTGATCACCACTTACAAGGCAAAAGGGATTGTGCCCGAGGATGCGGCCCTGGCGCTTGGCGGGGCCGGCTTGTCGCCGCTGGCCGATACCCATTTGATGCCGCTGATCGAGGCCAGCGATCTGATCCTGCTGGCCGGGTATGACCCGATTGAAATGCGCCACGGCTGGCGACACCCGTGGGACCCGGCGCAAAAACCGGTGATCGAATTCGTGGCGGCGCCGACAACCCACGGCATGCATGCTGCGAGCCTCACGTTCGTCGGCCATATCGGCGCGGGCCTGCGCGCCCTGAGCGATGGCGTCGCCCCGGGGGAAAGCTGGTCGAACGGCGCGCCCGTGGCGGCCCGCCAAGCCCTGCACGACGCCTTCGCCGCCGATGAAGCGTGGGGCCCGGCGGCGGTGGTCGACGAGGTGCGCCGGGCCTTGCCGGCCAATGGCATCGCCACGGTCGACAGCGGCGCCCATCGCATACTGCTCAGCCAGGTTTGGCCGTGCCCGGCGCCGCGCACGTTGTTGCAGTCGACCGGCCTGTGCACCATGGGCTGCGCCCTGCCGCTCGCCATGGGCGCCAAGCTGGCCGCGCCGCAACGGCCCGTGGTTGCCTTCACCGGCGATGCCGGCCTGGAGATGGTGCTGGGCGAACTGGCCACCCTGCGCGATCTGCGCCTCAACGTGGTGGTGGTGGTTTTTGTCGATGCGTCCCTGGCCTTGATCGAATTGAAGCAACGCAAGGCGGGCTTGCGCAACCTGGGCGTCGATATGGGTGAGACCGACTTTGCCGCCGTGGCGCGGGCCATGGGCGGCATTGGGGTCGCGGTGACGGACCGCGCGGCCCTGCGTGCCGCGGTCAGCGAGGGATTGGTTGCCGATACCTTCACCGTTATCGCCGCGGCCATCGGCCGGTGCGCCTATGACGGTCGTTTCTAGAGGCGGGCGGATCTAAATCAAATCACGCCAAGCAATCGCCACCACAGAAAATCCAGCGGCAGCAGAAAAACGATGGTGATCGCGGCCGTCGCCAGCAACAGGCGCGAGCCGTCGACGAGGCGCACCCCGGCCAGCTGCATGGCGACGATGACCGGCGGTGCCTGATAAGGCAGCAACGGCGTGGAGAATCCGACCACCTGGGTCATCAGCACGCTGTCCAACGACATGCCGGTCAACGGCGCCAGATCGCCGGCCAGCGGCGTCAGAACCGCCGGGACACCGGGCAATGTGGTGCCCATGCCGACGGCGATCGCCGCTCCCGACAGGGCGAGAAAATTGATCAGCGGCTGGCTCGGATCGAAGGGAGCAATCCGGGTCACCACGTCGCCCAGGCGCGCACCCCATCCCGACTGGGCGATCAGGGCGCCAAGGCCGAGAATCCCGGCTACGTAGATCAGCGAGGCGAAGTTCACCTTGGAGAAATCCTTCGCCCCGAACAGCCCGAGGGCCGGGATCATGCAGATCATGGCGGCGCCGAGGGAAATCCAGGCCGGCGAAATGCCGTGCGCGAAGTCGAGGATGAAGCCGAGCAGGGCAAAGCCGAGGATCAGCCCCAGGCGCCGCTCCGCGCCGGAGAACGGCTTGGCGGTCGCATCCGCCGCCGCCGGCATCGGCCGCGCCGGAAACATCATCAGTATCAGGCCACCGATAATCACCGCCTTGAGCAGGCCGAGCACCGGAAAGTGCAACAACAGCCAGTGGCCATAGGTGGGCACCTCACCATAGAGCGTCTGGCCGAGGCCGTAGAGCACTACGTTCGGCACGTTGGCGGGCAGGATGGCGAAGGGGATCAGGATGGCGCCCAGGGCCGCCGCCATGACGATGCCGGTGCGCCCTGGCGTGCCGTGCGCAAATCCAAGCTGGTCGGACAAGGCGAGGACGATCGGCAGCAGCAAAACCACCCGCCCCATGGACGAGGGCATCAGGAACCCCAACACGATACCCAGGGTCAGAACGCCGAAGATGATCCCGCGATAGCTGTGCCCCATCGCCGGCAATAACCGCCGAGCCAGGCGCTGGCCCAGACCGGTGGCCTCGATCGTCACCCCGAGGACCAGGCCGCCGAAGATCAGCCAGAAGGCGGCGGATTCGAACCCGGCAAAAGTTATATCCGCCGGCGCCAGGCCGAAGAACATGGCCATGGCGAAGAAAAAGACGGCGGTGACGTGCTCGGGCAGGGCGCCGGTCGCCCACAAGCCGATGGTCAAGACCACCAGCCCCAGAATAGGTGCGGAGTGTGGCTCCGGGCCGATGCCGGATGCGGCAATCCCGGCGGCGATCAGCGCGATCAGCCAGGCCATCCATTGGCTCGGCCGCAGAGACGGGATCAGTGCAGCTTGCCGTGACAGTGCTTGTACTTCTTGCCGGAGCCGCAGGGGCACGGGGCGTTGCGCGGCACCTTGCCCCACGTGGCCGGGTCGTTGGGATTGCTTTGCCCGGCGCCTTGACGGCGCACCGTTCGCGGGGCTGCCCCGCCATCGCCGCCGGCCCCGACCGTCTCCAGCTCGGCACCGGTCATGGCCGGATCGAGCCGCGATTCCTGCTGCGGTTGCGGTGCACGCTGGACCCGGGCCGCTTCCGGCTCGGCGGCGCGCAACTCGACCCGGGAGAGCAGCATGGTCACCTCGTCGCGCACCTCGGTGAGCATGGATTCGAACAGCTCGAAGGCCTCGCGCTTGTATTCGTTCAGCGGGTCGCGCTGGGCATAGGCGCGCAGGAAGATGGCGTGGCGCAGATGGTCGAGCGAGAGCAGATGGTCCTTCCACTGCTTGTCGAGCACCAGCAGCAGCAACTGCTTTTCCAGCGACCGCATGGTCTCGACGCCGAAGTTGGCGGTCTTGGCCGCCATCTTGCGGTTGGCGATCTCGACAATGCGTTCACGGATTTCCTGGTCGGCGATGCCTTCCTCCTTGGCCCAGTCGGCAATCGGCATATCGCCGGCGAACAGGCGCAAGCAGTCGGTGTGCAGGCCGTCGACGTCCCATTGCTCGGCATAGGCCTTGGGCGGGATATGGCGGGTGACCAAATCCTCGATGGTCTGCTGGCGCATGTCGACGATTGTTTCGTGCACATCGGTGGCGCGCATCAAATCCTTGCGCTGCTCGTAGATCACCTTGCGCTGATCGTTCATCACGTTGTCGTATTTCAGGACGTTCTTGCGCGCCTCGAAGTTGCGCGCCTCGACCTTCTGCTGGGCCTTTTCCAGGGCCTTGTTGACCCACGGGTGGACGATGGCCTCGCCTTCCTCCAGGCCCAGCTTGCGCAGCATGCCGTCCATGCGCTCGGAGCCGAAGATGCGCATCAGATCGTCTTCCAGGCTGAGGAAGAACTTGGAGCTGCCCGGATCGCCCTGGCGCCCGCCGCGGCCGCGCAACTGGTTGTCGATGCGCCGGCTTTCGTGGCGCTCGGTGCCGATGATGTACAGGCCGCCGGCTTCCAGCACTTCTTGGCGCGCGACGGCGATCTCCTCCTTGATCTTTTCGATCTTGCGCGCCCGGGCGGCGTCGTCCTCGATGGCCGCTGCCTCCTGCTTGACGCGCATGTCGAAGTTGCCGCCCAACTGAATGTCGGTGCCGCGGCCGGCCATGTTGGTGGCAATCGTCACAGCGCCAGGCGCGCCGGCCTGGGCGATGATGAAGGCTTCCTGCTCGTGGTAGCGGGCATTGAGCACATGGTGCGGGGTCTTGCGCTTCTTCAGCATGTCGGCAAGAAGCTCGGACTTCTCGATGGAAACGGTGCCGACCAGAATGGGTTGCTGGCGCGTGCGGCAATCCTCGATCACTTCGATGATGGCCTCGAACTTTTCCCGGTTGGTGCGATAGACCTCGTCGTCGTTGTCGATGCGGATGCACGGCAGGTTGGTCGGGATTTCGATGACCTCGAGAGAGTAGATGTCCTGGAACTCGGCTGCTTCCGTCAAGGCCGTGCCGGTCATGCCGGCCAGCTTTGGGTAGAGGCGGAAATAGTTTTGGAAGGTGATCGATGCCAGTGTCTGGTTTTCCTGCTGGATAGGCACCTCTTCCTTGGCTTCGAGCGCCTGGTGCAGGCCCTCCGAATAGCGCCGGCCTTCCATCATGCGGCCGGTGAACTCGTCGATGATGATGACCTTGAGGTCCTTGACGATATAGTCCGTATCCCGCTTGAACAGCATGTGCGCGCGCAGGGCCTGATTGACGTGATGGACCAGGCTGACGTTTTCGATGTCGTAAAGCGCGCCGCCGGACAGCAAGCCCTTCTCGTTCAGGATTTCCTCGATGCGCTCGGTGCCGGCCTCGGTCAAGGCGACCGTGCGCAGCTTCTCGTCCTTCTCGTAGTGCTCGGTCGAGAGCAATGGGATGAGCACGTTGATCTTGATGTACATCTCCGAGGAATCCTCGGCCGGCCCGGAGATGATCAGCGGCGTGCGCGCCTCGTCGATCAGGATCGAGTCCACCTCGTCGACGATGGCGAACTGGAAATCCCGCTGCACCATGTCTTCGAGCTGGAAGGCCATGTTGTCGCGCAGGTAATCGAAACCGAGCTCGTTGTTGGTTCCATAGGTCACATCGCAGGCATAGGCGGCGCGGCGCTCGGCGTTGCTCAGGCCATGCACGATGCAGCCGACGCTCAGCCCCAGGAACTTGTAGATGCGGCCCATCCATTCGGCATCGCGCTGGGCCAGATAGTCGTTGACCGTCACAACGTGGACGCCGCGGCCGGTCAGGCTGTTGAGGTAGACGGCCAGGGTGGCGACCAGGGTCTTGCCTTCGCCGGTTTTCATCTCCGAGATCATGCCCCGGTGCAGAACCATGCCGCCGATCAGCTGCACATCGAAATGGCGCTGTCCGAGGGTGCGTTTCGCCGCCTCGCGCACGGTGGCAAAGGCTTCGATCAGAAGGTCGTCCAGGCTCTCGCCGTTGGCGACGCGCTGGCGGAAATCCACGGTGCGGGCGGCCAGAGCCTCGTCGCTCAAGGCCTCGAGAGACGATTCGAGCGCATTGATGGCGGCAACGGCCGGCGCCAGTTCCTTGAGAAACCGGTCGTTGCTGGATCCAAACATCCGCTTGGCCAAAGCGCCGAACATGCGGAACCTCGATACGGGAAAAAGGGCCGGAAATGGTCGTCTATCGTGTGCTGACAGATAGGCCCCCGTGCCAAGTCTGTCAACGGCGCGGGCCGGTTATTCCGCCAACCGGGGCCGGCCGATGGGCCCTGCGGGCGCCCCACTTGTATCCACCGGTGCGGCATGCATGATCGGCAGGCGGATTGGCTCTATTTAACAAGTGGCGGCCACGTGACGGCAAAAAAGGCGCTTCGCATCACTGGGCTGGGCATGCTCCTGGCTCTGGCGGCCGGTTTGGTCGTCCCGGGGGCCGGATGGGCCCAAACCGACGATGTCCCTGGCCCTGCCGTCCAGACCGAGCGCCTGGGGACCGCCTTGGATACCATGGGCAGGGGCAATCCGGTCCTTGCCCGGGTCGATGGCCGGGAAATCCGCTGGTCGGATGTGGCGGCCTCGGCGCGCGATCTGCCCGCCGACTACCAGGGCCGCTTCGAGACCATCCTGCCCGCCCTGCTCGGCCGCCTGATCGACCGGCAGTTGCTGGCCGATGCCGGCCGCGCCGCCGGCCTGGCGGACGACCCGGACGTGCAGCAGCAGGTCCGGAAATTCGAGGACCGTGCCGTCAGCGAGGCTTTCGTCGCCAAAAAGGTGTCGGAGACCATCGACAACGATGCCTTGCGTGCCCGCTACGAGGCCTACCGCCGCGACCTGGCGGGCCGGGCCGAGGTGCGGGCGCGCCATATCCAACTCAACAGCCGCGAGGATGCCCTTGCCGTCATCGCCGAGCTGGATCAGGGCGCGGATTTCGCCGCCCTGGCCCGAGCGCGTTCGGTCGCGCCGACGGCGGCCCAGGGCGGCGACATGGATTACTTCAGCCGCGAGTCCATGGCCCCGGAATTTGCCGAGTTGGCTTTCCGCCTGAAGGTTGGCGAGTATTCACAGGCGCCGCTGCACACCGCCTTCGGCTGGCATATCGTCAAGGTGGAGGACCGGCGCGAGCAGACCCCTCGTTCGTTCTTTGAAATGCGCGACGAATTGCGTCAGGCGGCGGCCAAGAAGCTGCTCGACGGCATGCTCGCCGACATGCGCCGCGCGGCCAGGATCGAGCTGTTTCCCCCGGCGCCGGGAAGCCAATAAGTTGGCGCTCGACAGATCGAGAGGCATGACCGCCAGCCTTGAACTTGCCGCGTTCAAGTGCATGATGAGCGCACATCCGCCAAAAGAGCGGTCACCCGCCCTTTCATGCCGCCGGTTCGAGGAGATCTATTGATGGCCCCACATAAATTTGCCGCCGCGATCGCCGTGGCGCTGAGTCTCGTCTCCGGCGCCGCCGCCGGGCAAGAGACCGGTGTGGACGACAAGCAAGTCGTGGCCCGCGTCAATGGCGAGGATGTGCTGCTCGGCGAGGTGTTGCGGCTGGCTGCCAGCCTGCCGCCTCAGTATCAGCAGCAATTCAGCCAGATCTATCCGCTGCTGGTGCGCCGCGTGGTCGATTTCCGCTTGGCCGGCAAGGCCGGCCGGGCCCAGGGCATGATGGAAGACGAGGACGTCAAGGCGCGGATCGCCGAGGCCGAGGATCGGGCCATTCGCGAGGTCTACCTGGAGCGCAAAATCGAGGAGCGGGTCACGGATGCGGCGACGCGCGCGCAATACGCCAAATTCCTCGAAGAAAACCCGCCGAAGACGGAGCAGCGCGCCAGTCATATCCTGCTCAAGACCGAGGCCGAGGCCCTCGAAGTGATCGCCAAGCTGGACCAGGGTTCGGATTTTGCCGAATTGGCCAAGGAAAGCTCGACCGGACCGTCGGCGGATAACGGCGGCGATCTGGGCTATTTCACCGCCGATCAAATGGTCCCGGAATTCGCCGACGCCGCCGCCAAGATGCAACCGGGCGAATACTCCAAGGCGCCGACTCAGACCCAGTTCGGCTGGCACGTGATCAAGCTCGAGGATCGCCGCGAAGTAGCGCAGCCGGCCTTCGCCGACGTGGAGGACCAGTTGCGGGAAGAGCTCACGCGTACCGCCGTGGAAACGATCCTGGCGGAGCTGCGCGCCGACGCGCAGGTCGAGATTCTACCCGCCGGTGAAACGCCGCCAGGCGCCCTCGGCGCGGCGCAATAGCCGCCCGATCATTTTGTCAGCCAGATCCTTGGGAGTGTAATCCCTCTTGGCGCTGCAACGGTCCCCCCTGGCTCCGGCGACGTTTCCGGTGCTGCCGCCGGTCGCCGGGGCGCGGTTGGCCACGCGGGCCTGCGGCATCCGCTACAAGGACCGCGCCGATGCCTGCCTGATCGAACTGGAGGCAGGCTCGGCGATTGCCGGTGTGCTCACCCGCTCGCTGACCGCCTCGGCGCCGGTGCTGTGGTGCCGCAAGGCGCTGACCGGCGGCCGGGCTCGGGCCATCCTCATCAATGCCGGCAATGCCAATGCCTTTACCGGCCTGGCGGGCATCGACTCGGTCGATCGCAGCGTCGCCGCCGTGGTGCGCGCCCTGAAATGCAAGCCCCGCGAGGTCTTCGTTGCCTCCACCGGGGTCATCGGTCAGCCTTTGCCCGACAACCTGCTGACCGATGCGCTGACCGGCATGCGCGCAGATCTGGCGGCCGACGCCTGGAGTGCCGCCGCGCAGGCCATCATGACCACCGATACCTACCCGAAGGGGGCCACCCGCCAAGCCGAGATCGGCGGCGTGCCGGTCACAATCAACGGCATCGCCAAGGGCTCGGGCATGATCGCCCCGGACATGGCGACCATGCTCTCCTTCGTGGTCACCGACGCCAAGATTCCGGCCAAAACATTGCAGGCCCTGCTCACGCCCGCCGCCGATGCCTCGTTCAATTCGATCACCGTGGACAGCGACACCTCGACCAGCGACACCCTGCTGGTCTGCGCCACCGGTGCGGCCAAGCACCGGCGGGTGAGCGGTGCTGCCGATCCCCACTTGCGCGGCTTTCGCGCCGCATTGGGCGATCTGTTGCGCGATCTGGCCCATCAGGTGGTGCGCGACGGCGAGGGGGCACAGAAGTTCGTGACCATCGAGGTTGCCGGCGCCGCTTCGCGCCGTGCGGCGCGGCGCATCGGCCTGGCCATCGGCAATTCGCCTCTGGTGAAGACGGCGATCGCCGGCCAGGACGCCAACTGGGGCCGCATCGTCATGGCCGTGGGCAAGGCGGGCGAGCGGGCCGACCGGGATCGTCTGGCTATTGCCATCGGCGGTGTGGCGGTGGCGCGCAACGGCCAGGTGGTGCCCGGTTACGACGAGGCGCCGGTGGCCCGGCACATGCAAGGCCGCGAAATTCATATCGCCGTCGATGTGGGCGTCGGCCGCGGCAAGGCCACCGTGTGGACCTGCGATCTGACCCACGGCTACATCGACATCAATGCCGACTACCGAAGCTGACGGCGCCCCCGGATCAAGTCCGGGGCAAGCCTCCGGCGGCTGCTGGGATGCGGAAGCGGCACCCGGCGGACTGATCGGCCCCCTGGTACTGGTCGCCGCCGTTGCCCTGGTGGATGCGGACGGGCGGGTGTTGCTGGCCCGCCGGCCCGAGGGCAAGGAGATGGCCGGCCTGTGGGAGTTTCCTGGCGGCAAGGTGCGCGACGGCGAAACGCCCGAAGCCGCCCTGATCCGCGAATTGCGCGAGGAGCTGGAGATCGACACCCGGCAAAGCTGCCTGGCGCCCATCGGTTTCGCCTCGCATGCCTACGAAACGTTCCATCTGCTCATGCCGCTTTTTGTCTGTCGCACCTGGACCGGCACCATGCGCGCGGTCGAAGGCCAGGAGTTGGCCTGGGTCCGCCCGCCGCGCTTGGGCGACTACCCCATGCCGCCCGCCGATGCGCCGTTGATTCCGCTTCTGCGGGATTTGCTTTAGCGCCGCGGTTTTGGCGCGGCTTTGTCACCGGCCGGGTGCTCGTTGGCGCCGAGCGCATCGGCCAAGCGGCCGCGCGCACTCCCCGGGGCCAGCGGGCGCTGCTGATCCGGGTGCGGCGCCCAAGCGGTGAGAGTGACGATCTCGAAGGTCGCCGGCACGCGGCCGTCGGCGAGGCCGTAGCGTTCGCCATAGATCGCGGCGGCGTGCGCCAGGGTTTCCCGGCGGGTGAACGTGCGGCGCCGTTCGTGCAGATTATTGCTCTCGCCCATGGCGCGCAGATCGTGCATCAAGGCCAGAGCGTCGGGATACATCACGGTTAGCGTATCCGCATCCGCCACCGGCAAGGCGAAACCGGCGCGCTGCAACAGATTGCCGGCATCGCGGATATCGATGAAGGGCGAGACGCGCGGGCTGGCGCCGCCCTCCACGGCCGCCTCCGCATCCAGCAGCACGGCGCGCAATTCGCGCAAGGTACCGCCGCCGAGCACGGCACCGAGGAACAGGCCGTCAGCGCGCAAGCATTGGCGGATTTGCAGCAAGGCGCCCGGCACGTCGTTGACCCAATGCAAGGCCAGGCTGCTGAACACCAGATCGAAGGCCTGGTCCGCAAACGGCAGAGCTTCCTCGTCGGCGGCCAACGCCGGCCAGCCGGTGGCGCGGGCGCGCCGCGCCATGGCCGGCGATAGGTCGCATTGCACCAGCGCGTCGATGCCGCCGCGCCCGCGCAGGACCGAGGCCAACGCGCCGTGCCGGCAGCCGAGATCGAGGGCCTGTGGAAAGCCCCGCGCCATATCCTCCAACCGCTCGGCCAGCCGCTCGCTCGCCTCGGCGAACAGGTGCGGCACCGTGTCGGCCCGGCGCGCGGCACGGTCGCGGCGGCGGCGCAGCAGGCGCCGGTCGAAGATGGTCATGGTTGCATCCATGGCCGCACTATGGCGTGCGTGCGGCGTACGACCAAGCCGCTTGCTCCTTCGTTGACTTGGGCCGATGGCCGCCGGAGACTGGTGGCCATGTCCGCCTTGCTGTCCCTTGGGCCTGCCATCGGCCGCGGTGCGCGGCGGCTTTCGCAACTGGCGCTCAATTCCCTGTTGCCGCCGCGGTGTCTGGCCTGCGGCGATACGGTGGAACAGCCGGGCGCCCTGTGCGCGGCCTGCTGGCGGGGACTGGATTTTCTCGGCCCGCCGCTCTGCGCGGTGTGCGGCCTGCCGTTCGCCTTCGACATGGGGCCGGCGGCGGTGTGCGGCGCCTGCGCGGGGGAGAAGCCGGCGTATGACCGGGCCCGTTCGGTCTTGCGCTACGACGACGGCAGCCGGGGCCTGATCCTCGGCTTCAAGCACGCCGACCGGACCGAGGGGGCACCCGCCTATGGCGCCTGGCTGGCCCGCGCCGGGGCGGAGCTATTGGCCGATACGGAGCTGATTGTGCCGGTGCCGCTGCATTGGCGGCGCCTGTTCACCCGGCGCTATAACCAGGCGGCCCTGCTGGCCCAGGCGTTGGGCCGGCAGGCGCGCCTGCCGGTGGCGCCCGATGTGTTGCGGCGGCGGCGGCACACCCCATCCCAGGGGCACCTGAGCGCCGAGGCCCGGGCCCGCAACGTGGCCGGCGCCTTTGCCGTGGCCCCGGCCAAGCGGCACCTGGTGGCGGACCGCCGGGTGTTGCTGGTGGACGACGTGCTGACCACCGGGGCCACGGCGGCGGCGTGCGCCGCCACCTTGCGGCGGGCCGGGGTGGCGGCGGTGGATGTGCTGGTCCTCGCCCGGGTGATCCGCGCCCAGGCATGACGGCCAGGCGTAACGAGGGCCTGTAAAACCGCCCCGCCTTTGCCTACATTAGCGGGGAGCCGGATTCCCCGGACCAAGCAGGGCCGCATGGCGCGCATTGAAGTCTATACCAGCATGTTATGCGGCTACTGTTATCGGGCCAAGAACCTGCTCGAAAGCAAGGGGGTGGCGTTCGAGGACATCGACGTCATGACGCAGCCGGGCCGCCGGGACGAAATGATCGCGCGCAGCGGCGGCCGCACCAGCGTGCCGCAGATCTTCGTCGACGGCCGCCATATCGGCAATTGCGACGATATCTACGCCCTCGAAGCGTCGGGCAAGCTCGACAGCCTTCTGCAGGGGGCCTCGTGAGCCAGATCTTTACCGCCGCCTGCGTGCAGATGACCTCCGGCCGGGAGCCGGCCGGGAATATCGCCGCCGCCTCCGCCCTGATCCGCGAGGCCAGGGCGGCCGGCGCCGATCTGATCATGACCCCCGAGATCACCAACATGCTGGAGCCGAAGCGCGAGGCGATGCTGGCCAAGGCCGCGCCCGAGGCTGAGAACACCGCCCTGGCGGCGTTCCGGGCCCTGGCTGAGGAGCTGCAGGTCTGGCTGCTGATCGGCTCCCTGGCGGTGCGGGTCGCGGCTGACAAGGCGGCGAACCGGTCGTTCCTGATCGGCCCGGCCGGGCGCATCGCCGCCCGCTATGACAAGATTCACATGTTCGACGTGAACGTAGCCGACGGGCAGAGCTACCGCGAATCCCGCGCCTTTCAAGCGGGCGGGCAGGCGGTGATCGCCGATCTGCCCTGGGGCCGTCTGGGCATGACGGTCTGTTACGACGTGCGCTTTGCCTATCTCTACCGGGTGCTGGCACAGGCGGGCGCGGCATTTCTCAGCGTCCCCGCCGCCTTCACCAAGGTGACCGGCGAGGCGCACTGGCACGTGCTGTTACGGGCGCGGGCCATCGAGACCGGCTGCTATGTCTTCGCCCCGGCGCAATGCGGCACCCACGCCGAGGGACGCCAGACCTTCGGCCATTCCCTGATCGTCGCCCCGTGGGGCGATGTGCTGGCCGACGGCGGCGAGGCACCGGGGGTGATCCTGGCCGAGATCGATCCGGCGCGGGTCGAGTCGGCCCGCGCTATGGTGCCGGCCCTGCGCCACGACCGCGCCTTCACCGGCCCGGATACAAAACCGTTGCGCGCCGCCGGCGAATAGGGCGGCTCCCCGCCGCGCTGCGGTTCAGGTTCGTTGCTCCTCGGCATTCCGTGATTGCACTCGTTGCGTGGGCATCCCATGCTGCCCGTTCCGGGGACAAAACGAGGAGCCGCGCGCATGCCAGCCTATGAACTCCTGATTCCATTTTTCATTGCGACCTCGATCTTTGCCTGCGTCCCCGGACCCGGGATGTTCTACGCGGCGGCCCAGACCATTGCGCGCGGGCGTCGTGCCGGGTGGTTGTCAGCCGTTGGATTACATATCGGTGGCTATGCCCATATTCTCGCGGCAGCCCTCGGCCTGGCCGTGCTGCTGGAGCTGGTCCCGGTTCTCTATACGGTCCTGAAGTTTGCCGGGGCCGCCTATCTGATCTGGCTCGGCATCCGGATTTTCACGTCCCCGGCGACTCAAGGCATGGTGAGAGAGGAACTTGAAACCAGGACGCGCCGCCGCGCATTTTGGGAAAGCGTAACCGTCGAAGTGCTGAACCCCAAGACCGCGCTCTTCTACCTGGCCTTTCTGCCCCAGTTTACGGATATGAACGCCGCCCTGCCGATCTGGGGGCAGATTCTCGTGCTTGGCGTGATTGTAAATTTCATGTTCTCGGGCACGGATGTCGTGTGCGTCCTGCTGTCCGAAAGGATCACTAAGCTGCTGGTCACGTCCCGGGCCGCTCATCGATGGGCGCACCGGGTCGGCGGTGGCATCGTCGTGGCACTAGGGGTCAATCTCGCGGCGTCACGGCAGTAACCGCTGCGGATCAAACGCGGTGGTTTGCCGAGGGCATTCCAGTTGATCGACGCGGACCGGTGAGCGGACCTTCATTGTACGCACAGATCCGCTGCACCGCCGCCGGGCGCGGGGTGTCCACGAGCATGTCTTCGTAGGCGACGACGCGCAGTGCGCCGCGCACTACCTCCAGCAACTCGCCATGACGCAGCAGGTGATCCGGATTGCCTGGCCGGCCGAAGCGCTCGTTGCCTTCGGCGAAGGTCTCGTAGATCAGCACGCCTTCGGGTGCGACTACCGCAATCAAGGCCGGGAGCAACGGCCGATAGAGATAGTTGGTGACGACGATGCCGGCGAAGTGCCGGCCGGCGAGGGGGAAGCGGCTGCCATCTTCCAGGTCCGCTTGCAGGCGCTCCAGATCCGGCCGGGTCCCCAGATCGTCCAGGGCGGACATATCCCGATCGATGGCTGTCACCGGGTGGCCGCGGTCGAGAAACAGGCGCGTATGCCGGCCGCCGCCGCAGGCGACATCGAGAACCGGTCCGCCTGCGGGCACCAGGCCGGCGAAGCGTTCGATCCAGGCCGATGGCGCGGTCAGCGCCAAGTGGCGCCGGGGGTCACTGTTTGGCGGTGCCTTGTGCTGGCTCATCAACCTCGTCCTAGGCCCTTGCCGACGCTGGATATAGTCGCCATCTTGATAGCAGGTAGCCGGTTGAGGGAATGCCGGGTTGCCGGTGGAGCAACGGTTGTGGATAGGCGATGATCGTTTATGATCTGAAGTGCCGGAAGGGCCATGGCTTCGAAGCCTGGTTCCGCGACAGCGCCGCCTACGACGAACAGGCGGCGGCGGGCAAGGTGACGTGCCCGACATGCGGCTCGCGCCGGGTGGAAAAGGCACCCATGGCCCCGCGCGTGGCCAAGTCGCGCGGCAGCGATGCGCCGGGCCGCAGCGACGATCCGGATACGGCCCGCCATAAGATGGTGATGCACGCCGCGCGCGAGATTCAGCGCAAGGTCCAGGAAAGCTGCGATTACGTCGGCCCGGAATTTGCCGAAGAAGCGCGGCGCATTCATTACGGCGAAACCGATCCGCGCGGCATCTATGGCGAAACCTCCGACGACGAGGCCAGCGCCTTGCGCGAGGAAGGTGTCGAGTTTGGCCGCATCCCCTGGCCGGCGCGGCACGACTCATAGCCGGTTTCGCCAGCACGGCTCACGGCTTGCTCGCTTGAATCATATAGTTGATATCCAGATCGCGGCCGAGGCGCCAAGTGCCGGTGAGCGGGCTGTAGGCCAGTCCGCTGACGTCGGCGATGGTGAGGCCGCTGCGTCGGACCATGGCGGCCAGCTCCGACGGGCGCAGGAACTTGCGGAAGTCGTGGGTGCCGACCGGCAGCCAGCGCAGCACGTATTCGGCGCCGACGATGGCCGCGAGAAACGATTTCGGCGTGCGGTTCAGGGTGGCCAGGATCATGGCGCCGCCGCCGCGCGTCAGCGACGCGGCGGTGGCGACGAAGGCCGCCGGGTCGGCCACGTGCTCGACCACTTCCATGGTCAGCACGCAATCGAACTGTTCGCCGGCCGTCGCCAGATCCTCGGCGCTGACGTTCCGGTAGTCGATGTCCAGGCCGCTGTCGGTGGCGTGCCGGCGGGCCACGGCGATGGCCTCGGCGCCGGCATCGATGCCGGTGAGGCGTGCACCCAGGCGCGTCAGCGGCTCACACAGCAACCCGCCGCCACAGCCGATATCGAGAATGCGCAGACCATCGAGGGGGGCGTCGGCGCTACCGTCGCGGTTGAAATGCGCCGCCAGCCGGTCGCGGACGTAGGCCAGGCGCGCCGGGTTCATCCGGTGCAGGGGCGCGAACTTGCCATCGGCGGCCCACCACTCGTCGGCCATGGCGGCAAAGCGCGCCACCTCGGCGGCATCGATGCTGGCGCCGGTGGCTCCGGTGGGAAGGGGTGCGGTTGATCTCATGCGCCTCCGGTTTGCGCCGGGCGGCATGCTTGCGCCCGTCCCGGCGATAAGGGTATGCATAGCCGCCCGCCGCCGCCCCGGCAACCGGCCCGGTCAATGGCCCGGCCGCCGGACCGCAGCCGCGGGTCATTGCGTGGTCCCGAACCCTGGGGCCTGGGATGTGCGGAAACGGGACGCGGAAGGCTATGGCCCGCATCGTTATGAAATTCGGCGGCACGTCGGTGGCGGATGTGGAGCGCATCCGCAATGTGGCCAATCGGGTCAAGGCCGAGGCCGACCGCGGCCATCACCTGGTGGTGGTGGTCTCCGCCATGTCCGGGGTCACCAACCAATTGGTCGACTATGCCGCCGCGGCCGCCAGCCTGTACGAGTTGCGCGAATACGACGTAGTGGTCTCCTCGGGCGAGCAGGTAACCGCCGGCCTGCTGGCCATCGTGCTGCAGGACCTGGGCGTTTCGGCCCGCTCGTGGATGGGCTGGCAAATTCCCATCGAGACCACCGATGCACACGGCAACGCGCGGATCGAGCGCATCGATACCAACGAAATCGAACGCCGGTTCGGCGAAGGCCAGGTGGCCGTGGTCGCCGGCTTTCAGGGGGTCAGCCCGCTGGGCCGGATCACCACCCTGGGGCGTGGCGGCTCCGATACCTCGGCGGTGGCCTTGGCGGCCGCCTTGCGGGCCGAGCGTTGCGACATCTTCACGGATGTGGACGGCGTCTATACCTGCGACCCGCGCATCGTTCCCAAGGCGCGCAAGCTGGCCAAGATTACCTACGAGGAAATGCTGGAGATGGCCTCGCTCGGCGCCAAGGTTCTGCAAACCCGCTCGGTCGAGATGGCCATGAAGGAGCGGGTGCGCGTACAGGTTCTCTCCAGCTTCACCGATACCCCCGGCACACTTGTGGTCGACGAGGATGAAATCGTGGAAAAGGCAATCGTCAGTGGAATTACCTATAGCCGGGACGAAGCGAAGATCACGCTGACCAGCGTACCCGATCGTCCCGGCGCCGCCGCCGGCATCTTCGGGCCGTTGGCGGATGCGTCCATCAACGTGGACATGATCGTCCAGAACGTCGCCGCCGACAGCAAGACGACGGATCTGACCTTCACCGTACGCAAGTCCGAGCTGAACCGGGCCGTCAAGGTGCTGGAGGATCAGCGCGGCGTTCTCGGCTATGGCGAACTGCGCGCCGACCCGAACGTGGTCAAGGTGTCGGTCATTGGCGTGGGCATGCGTTCGCATGCCGGTGTGGCGAAAAGCATGTTCACCACCTTGGCGCAGAAGGGCATCAACATCCAGGTGATCTCCACCTCGGAAATCAAGATCAGCGTCCTGGTGGCGGAGGAATACACCGAACTGGCGGTGCGCAGCCTGCATGCCGCCTATGGGTTGGACAAGGCGTAATCCGGACCGCGGCGGCCGGGCGATCCCGGCCGATCCTTGAAAAAGTGGCGGAAACCTGGGGATTTCCGGGAAAGGTTTGTGGCCCCCGCCCGGTATTTGTTAAAAGACTGGTAATACGGGTGATGGTAAAAATGCCGCTAATCCTTGCCGAGGCACAACCGCTGCGTCGAATGTAGCAGCCGCGCCCAGGCAGGGATGGTCAGCGCCGCCGATCCTGGACCTGTGGCGCGCAGTTGGCCGATGCCGGCACCAAGCGAGGGCGGTGACAACCCGTGGCGATATTGCACGAGAAAGTGGATCACGAGCCTAAGCTCGAGTTCAGCGGACCGTTCGGCCATGGGCCGCGCGAGACGGTCGCCGATTTGGTGCGCCGGGCGCGTAAGGATTTCGGTCAGGATCTGCGCACCGTCGCCGAGGTTCTGCGCATTCGCCTCGCCTATCTGGAGGCCATCGAAAGCGGTGACTTCGACCGGCTGCCCGGCACCACCTATGCGGTCGGTTTCTTACGCACCTACGCAGATTACCTGGGCCTCGACGGCGAGGAAATCGTCGAGCGCTTCAAGGCCGAGACCCAGGCCGCCGAGCGGCGCTCCGAACTGATCTTCCCGGAACCGGTCGCGGAAGGCCGAATTCCCGGCGGGGCCATCATCTTTGTCTCCGTTCTCTTGCTGGCGTTGGCCTATGGCGGCTGGTTCTACCTCTCGCAGCAGGGCCGCTCCGTCGCCGATCTGATTCCCGCCTGGCCGTCGCAGACGCAAACGGCCACGGCCCCTGAGGCCGAACAAACGCCCGTTGCCGCCGCGCCCGCCAGCACTGAGAGCCCGGCGGACCAAGGCCCGGCGTCCGCCGAAGCGGCGGCCGAGGCGACGATGAGCGAAGCCAAAGCGCCCGAAATGACCGCACCCGCGGTTACTGTGTCCGAGCCGAAGGCACCCGAAGTGACGGTGCCCGAGGTGACGGTGCCGAAGGTCGTCACCCCCACCGCCGCACCGGCGGCCCAGACGAGCCCGCCCGCCGCCACCGAGTCCACCGGCGCACCGCCCACAGCAGACACGGTGGCAACGCCGGGCGCTTCGACATCGGATACCGTGGATACGGCGCCGGAGCCGCCAACCCTAACCACCCTGGCCGAAGCGGCGGCAGCCCAGGCGCTAGCACCGGCCCCCGCGCCTGAACAACCGGCATTCGAATCGGCCGCACCCAGCCCGGTGGCATCCAGCCCAGTGGCATCCAGCCCTGAGCCGACGAGTTTAGCGGCCGCGGCCGACCAGACCGTGCTGATTCCGGCCCCGCCGACCAGCTCCGAGACGGTGATCATTCCCGATGACCGGTCGCCGCGGGTCTATGGCGGCAGCAACGACGAGTCGCGCATCGTCATCCGCGCCCTGCAGGATAGCTGGGTGCAGGTGCGCGACCCCCAGGAAGCCATCCTTCTGACCCGGGTGTTGCGCGCCGGCGACAGCTACCGGGTGCCCAACGTTGCCGGCTTGACCCTGCTGACCGGCAATGCCGGGGGCATCGAGCTGGAGGTGGACGGTATCCGCCTGCCGCCGGCCGGACCGCCCGGAGCGGTGCGCCGCTCGATCGCCCTCGACCCGGCACAACTGCTCAGCGGCACGGCCAATCGCTAGCCGCCAATGGTTGACGGCGTGCGCCGGTCCCGGGGCCCGTGATATTGCCGCAAATCCCCCTCGGCCTTGCAGTTGCAGGCGAAAACGCGCATGTTCTGGGCGGCGGCGACGCGGCCCAGTGCCTGGGCGGGACGCCGGAACAGCGTGGAATCAACGATCTTTGAGAGTCGGTCGATGAGCGTGCGGCCCTATCGCGAGATTCAGCGGCGCCAGAGCCGGCAAATCCATGTCGGCAAGATCGCCGTCGGCGGCGATGCGCCGATCAGTGTGCAGACCATGACCAACACGCTGACCACGGACGTGGCCGCCACCATCGCCCAGGTCCAGCAGATGCAGGACGCCGGCGCCGATATTGTGCGCATCTCCTGCCCGGACGAGGGCTCCACCAAGGCGCTGCGCGAGATCGTGCGCGAAGTGCAGGTGCCGATCGTCGCCGACATCCATTTTCACTACAAGCGGGCGATCGAGGCGGCCGAGGCGGGCGCATCGTGCTTGCGCATCAATCCTGGCAACATCGGGTCCCCCGAGCGGGTACAGGCGGTGGTGCAGGCGGCCAAGGATCACGGCTGCTCCATGCGCATCGGAGTCAACGCCGGCTCGCTGGAAAAAGATCTTCTGGAGAAGTACGGCGAGCCCTGCCCGGAGGCGATGGTGGAAAGCGCCCTCGATCACGCCCGCATCCTGGAGGACCGGGATTTCTTCGAGTTCAAGATCTCCTGCAAGGCCTCGGATGTGTTCCTGGCGGTGGCCGCCTATCAAGGCTTGGCCGACGCCTGCGACTATCCCTTGCACATCGGCATCACCGAAGCCGGGGGCTTGCGCAGCGGCACCATCAAGTCGTCGATCGGCCTCGGCGCGCTGCTGTGGGCGGGCATCGGCGATACCTTGCGCGTGTCGCTCTCCGCCGATCCGGTGGAAGAGGTGAAGGTCGGTTTCGACCTGCTCAAGTCTCTCAACCTGCGCCACCGCGGGGTCAACGTGATTGCCTGTCCGTCCTGCGCCCGCCAGCAGTTCGAGGTGATCAAGACCGTCGAGGTCTTGGAAAAACGCTTGGCGCACATCACCACGCCGATGAGCATTTCGGTCATCGGCTGTGTCGTGAACGGCCCCGGCGAGGCGCGCGAAACCGACATCGGTTTTGCCGGCGGCGGTCATGGCACGCACCAGGTTTACATCGGTGGCCTGCCGGACCACCGTTTGAAAGACAAGAACATCGTCGATCATCTGGTCGCCTTGGTCGAGCAAAAGGCCGCCGAGATCGAGGCTGCGAAAGCCGCGGCGGACGCTGCCGAAGGCGGCGAGCGGCGCACCGCGATCGCCTCGTAGCTTAGTCCGGAGATACGATTTGTCCGCGCTGCAACCGGTTCGCGGTACCCACGACATATTGCCCGATGAAATGCGCCGTCACCGGCGCGTCATCGATACGGCGCGGGAAATGGCCGAACGCTACGGCTATCTGGAAATGTCGACGCCGATCTTCGAATTCACCGAAGTGTTCCGCCGGCCGTTGGGCGAAACCTCCGACGTGGTGGCGAAGGAAATGTATTCGTTCGCCGACCGCGGCGGCGAGGAGATTACCCTGCGCCCGGAGGCGACCGCCGGTATCGCCCGCGCCTTCCTGAGCGCCGGATTGGCGCACGAGTTGCCGTGCAAGTTCTTCTGCCATGGCCCCATGTTCCGCTATGACCGGCCGCAGAAGGGGCGGCAGCGGCAATTCCACCAGATCAACATGGAGCTGCTCGGCGTTGCCGAGCCGCTGGGCGATATCGAGATGATCGCCCTGGGCACCGGCATACTGGCGGAGCTGGGCGTGCTCGGGCGGACCAAGCTGGAACTCAACACCCTGGGCGATCAAGACAGCCGTAAGGCTTATCGGGATGTTCTGGTCGAGTACTTCTCCAGCCACCGGGATCGGTTGTCGGCTGAAAGCATCGATCGGTTGGGGCGCAATCCTTTGCGAATTCTCGATTCGAAGGATCCGGGCGATCGCGAGGTGGCGGCCGGGGCACCCTCCCTCCACGCGCATCTGAATCAGGCCAGCCGCGATTTCTTCGCCGCCGTGACCGAGGGGCTGGATGCGCTCGGCATCGCCTATGCCTTGAACCCGGGCCTGGTGCGCGGCCTCGACTACTACACCCACAGCATCTTCGAGATCACCACCGAGGATCTGGGCGCCCAGGCCACGGTGCTCGGCGGCGGCCGCTACGACGGCCTGATCGAGTTGCTCGGCGGGCCTCCGACCCCTGGCGTCGGTTGGGCGGCGGGGATCGAGCGCCTGGCCATGCTGATGACCGAGGCGCCGGCGGCGCGGCGGCCGATCGCCATGGTGTCCATGGGGGCGGCGGCCGAGCGCCAAGCGCTGCTCCTTGCCCAGACCTTGCGTCAGGCCGGCTTTGCCGTCGATCTGGGCTATTCGGGCAATCTGAAAAAACGCATGCGCCGGGCCAACAAGGCGGGCGCGCGCGCCGCCGTGATTCTCGGCGACGACGAGTTGGCTCGCCATTCAGCGACGGTGCGCGATCTCGAATCGGGCGAACAGGAGCTTGTCTCCCTCAATGCATTGAGCGAGCGCCTGTCCCGCTTCCGTTAGCCAGGGGCAACGGCGCATGGCCGCGACTCCCTACCCCAACCTGATTGCCGCCGGCATCGGCCACCGCGCCGCCAGCGCCGCCTTGCGCGAAAGCTTGTTCGCCAGCGAACCGGACCCGGCCGCGTTGCTGGCGGCGGTGCGCGATGCCGGCATCACCCGGGGCATGGCCGTATGCACCTGCGAGCGCCTGGAAGTTTGGACCGCGGCCGACAAGGCGGATATGCCGGCGGCGCTGCCCGGCCTGCTCGGCGGCTTGGCCGATCTCGACCCGGCGATCCTGCGCGAACAGATTTATTGTCACAGCGGCCCCGAAGCGGTGCGGCACATTTTCGCCGTGGCGGCCTCCCTGGACAGCCACATGGTTGGCGAACCGCAAATCCTCGGCCAGGTGAAAGAGTGCCATCGGCAGGCGGCCGCCGCCGGGATGATCGGCCCCGATCTGGAGCCGGTGCTGCAGGCGGCCTATGGCGCCGCCAAGCGGGTGCGCGGCGAAACGCCGTTGGCGCAACAACCGGTTTCCATCGCCGCATCGGCAACCCTGGTGGCCCGCGATGTGCACGGCGATCTCAGCCGGCGCACCGCCCTGCTGATCGGGCTGGGCGAGATGGGCGAGTTTCTGGCCGCCGAATTGCAGGACGCGGGGATCGACGATCTGGTGATCGTCCATCCCTCCCTTGACCGCAGCGAGGCGGCGGCACGGCGCCTGGATTGTCATTTCCGCCCCTGGGACGAGTTGGACCAGGCCCTGGCCGGCGCGGATATCGTCATCTCCGCCATGGGCACCGGGCGCTATGCGGTCACCGCCGCCATGGCGGCGGCGGCGTTGAAACGGCGGCGGCGCGAGGCGATATTCTTCATCGACGCGGCCCTGCCCGGCGACATCGATCCGGCGGTGGCCCGGCTCGATGCCGCCTATGTTTACGATCTGGCGGATCTGGAGCGGGTGGCCCGCCAGGGCAAGGCGACGCGCGCGGCCGCCACGACCGCGGCCTGGCGCATCCTGGACGACGAAATTGCCGCCTTCGAGCAGCGGATCGCCGAACGGGGCGCCGGCCCGTCCATCGCGGCATTGCGCCGCCGGTTCGAGGCCGTGCGGGCCGAAGTGCTGGCGGATTCGCGCCTGACCCCCGACGAGGCGACACGGCGCCTGCTCAACCGGCTGCTGCATGACCCGTCCGAGGCGTTGCGTCGGGCGGCGGCGGAGGCGAATACGGATGCGGATTTGGAGGCGGCCTTGCGCCGCCTGTTCCGTCTCGAACGAGACGGTGGAAAGGACGAATAGGTGAACCTGGACGAGAAACTGGACCGCGTGCTGCGCCGCTATGAAGAGTTGGGCGCCCGTGTGTCGATTCACGACAAGCCGGGATCGGCGGATTATACGAAGATGCTGCGCGAGTACGCCGATCTTACGGCGACGGTGGAAACCGTCAGCGCCCTGCGCAAGGCGCAGAGCGAAAAGCGCGATCTGACCAGCCTCATCGAAGACGCCGATTCGGACGGGGAGATGCGTCAGCTGGCCCAGGGTGAATTGGAGGTGCTGAACGAACGCCTGCCGGAGCTTGAGCGTCAGGTGATGGTGCAGCTATTGCCCCGGGACGAAGCCGATGCGCGCAACGCGGTGCTGGAAGTGCGCCCGGGCACCGGCGGCGACGAGGCGGCCCTGTTCGCCGCCGATCTGTTCCGCATGTACCAACGCTATGCGGATCTGCACGGCTGGCGCTTCGAAACCCTGGGCTATACCGAAACCGAGATCGGCGGCTGCAAGGAAGGCACCGCGCTCATCTCCGGCCCCGGGGCGTTTGCCCGGCTGAAATTTGAATCCGGCGTTCACCGGGTGCAACGGGTGCCGACCACTGAATCCAGCGGCCGCATTCATACCTCCACGGCCACTGTCGCGGTCCTGCCCGAGGCGCAGGAGGTGGACGTGCATGTGGAGGACAAGGACCTGCGCGTCGATACCTACCGCTCCCAGGGGGCGGGCGGCCAGCACGTCAATACCACCGACAGCGCCGTGCGCATCACGCACATGCCCTCCGGCATCGTGGTGCAGTGCCAGGACGAGAAGTCCCAGCACAAGAACCGGGCCAAGGCCATGAAGGTGCTGCTTGCCCGCCTGTACGATCGCATGCGCCAGGAGCAGGAAGACGCCCTGGCCGCGACCCGGCGCAGCCAGGTGGGCAGCGGCGACCGGTCCGAGCGCATCCGCACCTATAATTTCCCACAAGGGCGGGTCTCGGACCACCGCATCAATCTCACGCTCTACAAGCTGGACCGGGTGATGATCGGCGAAGCCTTGGACGAGTTGGTCGAAGCCCTGATCGCCGAGGATCAGGCGGCCCGCTTGGCGGCCATGCAATGAGCGGCACGGTGCCAATCTTGACGACGGCGGATGGAACGGTGGCGCAGGCTTTGGATGCGGCGGCGGCGCGTCTGCGCGATGCCGGCGTGGACGGGGCCCGGCGCGATGCCCTGCTGCTCTTGGCAGCGGCGTTGAACGAAGAGTTGGCGGCGGTGCGGGCTCGGCCCGAGTGGGTCCTGGACGGTTCCGCGCAGGCGCGTTTCGATTCTTATGTGGATCGCCGGGCCGGGCGCGAGCCGGTTTCGCGCATCCTCGGCACACGCGAGTTCTGGAGCCTGCCGTTCGCGATCTCGGCCGATACCCTGGATCCACGGCCGGACAGCGAAACCCTGGTGGCCGCGGTCCTAACGCACATCGGCGACCGGACGGCGCCGCTGACCATACTGGATCTGGGAACGGGAAGCGGTTGCCTGCTGCTGGCGCTGCTCTCCGAGCTGCCGGCGGCGCGCGGGTTGGGCATCGATGTATCCGAGGCGGCGGTGGGCGTGGCCCGGCGGAACGCCGTGGACCTGGGTTTGGCCGGGCGATCGGCCTTTTTGTGCGCACCCTGGGGGGCGGCCCTGGCCGGCGCTTGGCAAGTAATTGTTAGCAATCCGCCCTATATAGTTTCCAGGGATATACCTCATCTTGCGCCGGAGGTGCGGCTCTTCGATCCGCCCCTGGCGCTGGCCGGCGGCGCCGATGGCCTCGATGCCTATCGCGACCTGGCCCCGGATATCGCTCGGCTGCTTGCCCCAGGGGGGGTGGCGGCGCTGGAAATCGAACCGGCACAGATCGAAAACGTCGAGGGCGTGTTGCAGGCGGCCGGCCTGCGCGGGTTGGGCCGGGCTCGGGATCTTGCCGGACACTGGCGTTGCATTTTAGCCGAAGGCCCGGAAATCCCAGCAGAATGGCGAAAATAGTAGTTGGAAAGGGATTGAATCCCGACTAAGTTGAAGATGTTGAGCCTATGGCTCCCGCGTCCAAATGGGACGCTCCACGACCCCCGATATTGTGTCCGTGGCAAGGTGCTCGCGCGCTCGCCAGATTTGGCGATGCCAAGAAAACAGCGAGCAATATAACTAAACCGTTAGAAGCAAGTGGTTCATGAAACCTGGAACGAATGGGCGTCGGCCGCGCGGCAGGCCGAATAGAAAGCAGCATGGCGGCCAAGCGCGGCCGAACAATTTCGACAGCGGGCAAGAGGGCCGGGTTCGGGGCAATGCCCACCAGGTCTACGAGCGGTATCTGGCCCTGGCGCGCGATGCGGTCACCGCCGGCGACCGGGTCGCATCGGAAACCTACTATCAGCACGCGGAGCACTATTTCCGCGTTCTCAATGCCAGCACCGACCCGCAACCGAATGGCCAGGGCCGGCCGGACCGGCACGGTGGCGACACCCGCTCCGAGGGCGGCCAGCCAGACGGCGGCCAGCAATCGGGCGGCCGCCGCCAGGATCATCGGCAGGAAGGCCGCCGGCACGAGGCCAACCGGGTGGAGGCGCAGGAGTTGGGCGAGACCCAGGGCGGCGGGCAACCGCCTGCGCCGTCCCTGTCCGTGACGCCCACGTCAACGCCCCATGAGCCGGCCGCGAATGGTCAGGATACGCTGCCCGTGGCGGCCCGGCCAGACAACCAAGGCGGCCGGCACCGGCGGTCTCCACAGGTACGCAACACACCGGCCCGCAATGCCACGGCCCACGAAGTCGGCCAGCACCGGGGCGACGCGCCCCAGCCCCAATCCAACACTCAGCCGGAACCGCAGCCATTGCCCGAGGCGCAACCCGGGCCGCGAATCGACGGCGGCTGCGAGCCTACCAGCGTTTAGCCTATCTGCGTCTCGGATGACGGACTAACCTGCCCTAGGCGGGAATTGTGATGGGATCGCCCGCGGCGATGGTGCCGCCGTGCACGACCTCCGCGTAAACGCCCATATCGATATGACCGAAGCCTTGTTGCAGGGCGCG